>NZ_JBVHZJ010000052.1:0-60753 GCF_055574655.1 Streptomyces sp. NPDC029956
GTCGCAATCCACACCGAACCCGGAAGGCCCTCACCCGTTCAAGAAGCCTCAGCCGAGACCTGCGTCACCTGTCCACAACCTCCCGGGACAGAACAACTAGGCCCTCCCCGCCTCGGGTGGGAAGGGCCTCGCTCACCGGGTCCCTCCCCACCTCGGGCGGGAAGGCCCTCGACCGCTAGGGACGTCGTGTCAGAGCGGCCTTGATCGCCGGCCACTCCTGGCCCGTGGGCGCGTACGACTCCCTCGCCGTGGCGATGTCCTTGTAGCCGCTCGACGTGACCACGCAGACCACCGGGTCGTCGCCCTCGCGCGGCCCGTGAGCGCGCAGTCCGGCGAGACCGGCGGCGGCGGAGGTCTCACACCAGAGGCCCTGTGCGGCCAACTCCTCACGTGCGGAAGCCATCTGACGATCGGGCACCGTGCGGGCCTCGCCCGCCGAGTCGCGGACGGCGAGGACCCCGCGATGCCGTTCGTCTCGCAGTCGATGGCGTACGCCGTGGTCGGTCCCACGGGGACCCGAGCGACGGGCCTGCCGCTCCGGATCGCCTCGGTCAGGGCGCCGGCCGCGGCGGGCTCGGCGGCGTACATCCGGGGGACGGATGCGGTGATCCCGAGTCGCACGAGTTCCTGGAAGCCCTTGGCCACACCGAAGAGCAACTCCCCTTAACCCGACGGGAGGTGGACTGCGGCCGGTGCGCGGCCGAGGTCGAGGGCGATCTCGTACGCGAGGGTCTTGTAGCCCTCGGGCCCGAAGGGGTGCCCGGTGTGGCCGGTGTCCGTGACGCTGCTGACGCTCTGGAAGCCGAGTTCGTCGACGATCCGCCGCATCAGGGGTCGCACCGAGGCGTACGGAGAGGTCAGCACCGTCGCGCCGTAGGCCCGGAGATGGCTGGCGACGGCGGGCGGTGCGTCCGGGGAGGTGAACACGGCCCAGGGCAGCCCCGCGCGGGCGGCGTACGCGGCGGCGGCCACGCCGTGGTTGCCGGAGGAGGAGACGACGATGCCACGCGCGCCGGAGGCGACGGCGGCGCTGACGGCGACCCTGTTCGGACGGTCCCTGTGGCTCCAGGTCGGATTGCGGGACTCGTCCTTGATCCAGACCCCGTCGGGGAGTTCGACCAGCGCAGTGTTCCCCTCGCCGAGGCCCGGGGCGGCGAGCGGCGGGAGCAGCGGTGCCCAGCGTTCGAGGCCGTGTGCGGCAGGGCGGGTGAACAAGGGCTCCGAGCATCGGCTTCCCTACGGATTCAGTCCGCCATGCGTCTGGTCACTGCGGCCAGTGCCCCGGGCCGGCGGCCCGGGACCCGCTGTCGCAGGGCGATGAGCAGGGGGCCGAGAGCACGGGCCCGCGCCCGGTCGGTGATCCGTTCCCACTGGTGGTGGGCCCGGTCCACGGCTCCTTCGACGTCGGGGGTGTCCGTGCGCTGCCCCAGCGCGAGCCGCGCCTCGGCCGCGGAGAGCCACAGCTCGCAGCTGCGGGCGGGTTCCCCGGCGAGCCGGGCCAGGTCGGCCCGTACCTCGGTCCAGTGGACGGCCTCCGCGGACCGGGGCCCGTGACGGCGCAGGGCCTCGCGCTCCCAGGCCGCTGCCACCGCCGCCGCCTCGCCGTGCCGCCCGGCCGTCGCGGCGGCCAGGATCGCGGGATGCGGGTCCTGCTCCACGACCGGCACGGGAGCGGGGGCGGGTGCCAGGAGGAACGCATCCGGCGCGGCCGCGGCCGCCTGTGCGGCGGACTCCGCGTGGAGCGTGGCGTACGAGAGGCGGGCGCCGGAGCGCAAGAGCTCCGCCCAGGACCGCAGATAGGAGGGGGTGAGGGGCTCGCCCCTGCGCGGGGCGGGGGCCACCCTCCCGTAGAGGGTCGGACCGGGTCCCAGCGAGAGGAGGCCGTGTGCGGTGGTGAGGCGTTCCCATACGGCGGGGTCCGCCGCGAGGTCCGCGACGACGGTCGTGGCGCCGGGGGCACGGGCGGCGAGCTCGGCGGCGAGCCAGTGCCAGGGCAGCGCGGTGTACCGGAGGGTCGCCGGGGTGGTGCGGGCCAGGGCGAGGTGCGGCAGCTGCTGCCTGCGGTCGAGATGGAGCTGCCCCGCGAGGCAGAGCACGAGCGGACCCGGGCTCGCCGCGGCGGCCCGCAGGCGGGTGAGAACGGTCTGCGGGTCGAGCGGATCGGCGAGTTCGACGAGCGTGGCGGTGCCGGTTCCGGTGAGGACCCCGGGCGGCACGGCGGCGAGGGCCGGCAGCACCGACGCGGCGTCCATCGCGCGCCCGCGTCCGGCGGGCGCCGCGGCGAGCAGAAAGGCGGTGCCGATGGCGGCGGTGGCGCCGGTGCCTGGAGCGGCGATTCCTGGAGCACTGATTCCTGGAGCACTGATTCCTGGAGCGCCGGCTCCCGGAACGGCGACTCCCGGAGCGGCAGTACGTGCCTGAGGCATCACGTCCGCCGCGGGAGCGGCGTGCGCCATCGACGGCATTCCCGCCGCTCCCACCACTCCGGTCACTCCTGCCGCTTCCGCCCTACTGGCGCGCATCCCACTCGTCACACCCGTAACTGCCGTACCAGAGGCTCCCGTCGTGCCCGTTCCCGTCCCCGTACCCGCCCCGCCCGTGACCGCCGCGCGCGTGCCCACCGTGCCGATTCCGTCGTCGTTCACCACCCCCGCACCGTAACCCGTCGGGCCCTGGCCGGTAATCGCTGGGCCTTTGACATATGCCGGAAGCACCACCGGATCGAGTGTTGCCAAATCCCTTACGGGCCGTCCCGGGCTGTGCAACAGTCGTATGCGGGCCTCACTTTCACACCTGGCCTGGCCGCACCGCGCCTGTATCGGAGTACGACATGCCGTCCCCACTGTTCGCGGATCACCCCGCCCAGCAGCCGGAGCCGGGCGCGGTGGACGCGCTGATCTCACAGACCCGCCGCCTGCGCGGCGAGCTCGTCGCCGTGCGCCGGGAAGCCGTGGTGAACGACGACGACCCCCAGCAGCGCTGGCAGCGCGCCCTGTGCGACCTCGCCGTTCACCAACTCGACGACCTCGGGGCTCACTTGGGTCAGCTCCGGGCGGGCGTCCCCGAGCAGATCGCCACCGAGGAGCCCGCGGAGACGGTCCCCGACACCTCGCTCCCCACCGCCCCCGGCACCGCGTACGGCGAGATCGCCCCGCAGCGCACCGGCTCCCTGCTCTCCCGCGTCGGCAGCGCCGAGTGGAACCTCCTGACCGACGAGGTCAGCTGGTCCGAAGAGCTGTTCCAGATCTTCGGACGTACGCGCGAGAGCGGGCCGATGTCGCTGGACGAGATGCCCACGATGGTCTTCGTCGAGGACCAGCCCGTCCTCCAGGGGATGGTGACGGACTGCCTGATCGACGGAAAGCCGATCGACGGCGAGTTCCGGATCGTGCGGACCGACGGCTGCGTGCGCACCGTGCACATGACCGGCGAGCCCGTTCTCGACGCCGACGGCTGCACCGCCTCGATGTGGGCCGTGCTCCGCGATGTCAGCGAACTGCGGCGCAGCGAGCGGGCGGTCCGTGAGAGCCGGGACAGCCTGGAGCGCAGCCGCCACATCGAGCAGACCGAGCGACGTGTCGCGGTCGAGCTCCAGGAAGCGGTGCTCCCGCCGTGGCGCGGCTCGCTCCGCTTCGCCCACGACGGCCCCGCCCCGCTCGACGTGGCCGCCCATTACCTCCCGGCCGCCAGCACCGGTCTGATCGGCGGCGACTGGTACGACGCACTGGCCCTGCCCGACGGGGACGCGCTGCTCACCGTCGGTGACCTGACGGGCCACGGGGTCGCCGCGACCTCCTCGATGGCCATGCTCCTCGGCGCGCTGCGCGGCATGGCCGTGGCGGGGATCAGGCCCGCCGCCCTGATGGGTCATCTCAACCAGCTCCTGGAGACCTCCGTACAGCCGGCACTCGGCAGTGCGATGTGCTGCCGCTACGACCCGGTCGCCCAGACACTGAACTGGGCGCAGGCCGGCCACCCCGCCCCGCTGCTGTTCCGCGACGGGACGGGGCACGTCCTCCGGCGACCCGAGGGCGTCCTCCTCGGGGCCACGACCGGTGCCGTGTACGGCGAGGTCGAGACCCGGCTGATCCCCGGTGACCTACTGGTACTGCACACCGACGGACTCACCCGTGGCAGTGGTCCGGACGACGACACGGGCACGCGACGACTGCTCGCGCTCGGCCGGCGGCTCATCGGGGCGCGGGACGCCCAGGACGGTGTGCGCGCGGTGGTCGAGGAGTTCGGCGAGGAGCAGCGCGAGGACGACGCCTGTGTGATGGTGGTCCGGGTCGGACACTGAACCACCGGGCGACGGATCCGGCGCGAGGTGTGTCCTGGGACCGCGACAGCGGCCTTGCGCACCGGCGCGCCACGACGCTGTGGCACGGCAGCACGACCACGGGCGACCGCCCTGTCATCGACAGTCCTGTCGTCGACGACCCTGACCTCGGCAGCCCTGACCTCGTACATCGACAGTCCTTGTCACCGACTGCCGCTCTGCGACGGCCTGTTGACGGCCGCACGCCTCGACCGAGCAGGGGGCTCCCCAACCCGGGCCCCTGCGCTCGGACCCGTCAGGCCTGCCCCGTCCTCGGCCGGTTGACCGGGGACCTCGGCAGAGCCAGCTCGATCTCCTCGCGAAGGTGCTCGATCCTCGCGTAACCCGCGTACTGTCCGGTCAGCCGGTACATCTCGCGGAGCCGGTCCCAGGTGCGGTGGGAGGAGGTCTCCCCCATGGACATGAGGGCGAGCCGGGCGTACCGGTCGGCCTGCTCGGGATCGTCGGCGATGAAGCAGGCCGAGGCCAGCGAGATGTGGTCGAAGAGCTTCGAGCGGTCGTGACCGCCGCGCCGCAGTTCGAGCGCCAGCTTGGCGTGGCGCTGGGCGGGCACGGCCGCGGCCGGGTCGTGTTCCGCCAGGGTGCGGTACGCGAGGGCCTGCATGCCGTGCATGTCGGCCTCGTCGAAGTTCTGCATCCAGCTGGGGTGCTTCTCGTCGCGCCGGTCGGACACGAACAGGTCCTCGGCCTCGCCGAGCGTGCGGCGCATGGCCTGCCCCCGGCCCATCGAGGCCTGTGCCCAGGCCTCGATCGTGTGGAACATGGCCCGGGTCCTGGGCAGGACGCGTTCGCCCGAGCCGTCCTTGGCGAGCTTCATGAGGTCGAGGGCGTCGTCGGGCCTGCCCAGGTGCACCATCTGACGGGCGGCGCGGGACAGCGCCTCGCCGGCCCGCGGCCGGTCGCCGCCCTCACGGGCCGCGTGGGCGGCGATCACGAAGTACTTCTGCGCCGTGGGTTCGAGGCCCACGTCGTGGGACATCCAGCCCGCCAGGACGGCCAGGTTGGCGGCGACGCCCCAGAGGCGTCGTTGAAGGTGGTCGGCGTGGCGGTAGGCGAGCATGCCGCCCACCTCGTTGAGCTGGCCCACCACGGCCTTGCGCTGGAGTCCGCCACCCCGGGAGGCGTCCCAGGCACGGAACACCTCCACCGAGTGCTCCAGCGCCTCGATCTCCTCCGACCCGATGGGGGCGGCCTCGTAGCGGTCGAACCCAGCGGGGTCGGCGTGGAGGGGATCGGTGGCCCGTTGGGGGGTTCCCTGGCGAGCGGGGTCGGTCTGCAGCCAGTCGTGCATGGCATTGCTGAGTACGGAGCCGGCGGCAAGCGCGGCACCCGCGCCCACCAGGCCGCGTCGGTTGAGCATGAGGTCCATTCCCGTGAATTCGGTGAGGACCGCCGCCGTACGATCGGGTGCCCAGGGCAGCCCGTCAGGGTTCTCCGTCTTCCTGACGTCCTGCCGCTTTCCGCTGCGCCCGTGTCGTACGAACCCGAGGTCCTCGATGGTCACGACACGGCCGAGTCGCTCGGTGAACAGTGCTGCCAGCACCCGGGGGACGGGATCGCGCGGGGTCTCGCCCCGGTCGATCCACCTCCGCACCCGCGAGGTGTCGGTCGCCAGCTGGGGGTGGCCCATGGCCGCCGCCTGCCGGTTGACGAGTCTCGCGAGTTCGCCCTTGGACCATCCGGCCAGGCCGAACAGGTCTGCCAGGCGGGTGTTGGTTTGTCCGGTCACGTCTAAGCCCCCAGGTTCTCGGCTGAGTTGACAGTAGCCCTCTGTCATAGGCCTGGCGACAATTCGCCAGGCTTCGCCAGGGTGCGCGAGATGTTCCGCCACCCGCGCCCGGGTGTCAGGTAGGAACGCGCCACCCCGCCCCGCCGACCGGCCCTCATTCCCCAGGGTGCGGACCGGGGGCGGGCGGGGCGACGCACGCAACTCGTCGGCACACGAAGGGATCTGTCACCTCCATGTACACAGCATCGTCCTCCGTGTCCGCCCCGCCCCGGCCGCAGCACCGCATCGTCCCGACCGGCGCCGGACCCTACCTCGCTCCCGCCCCGCAGGCCGTACGGCCGAGGCGCTGGGTGGCCGGCACGGGTACCCAGCCGATCAGCGGAAGAATCGATCTGTCCGGCCCCCAGGGGGCGCAGCTGAAGATCGCGATCGCCTCCGTCCACCGCATCTGCCCGGAGTTCAACCCGGTCCAGGTGCTGCGGCGCAGCGGGCGTTCCGTACTGATCGTCGGAACGACCGGGCGGACCACGGCGGTCGCTAAGTGTTTACTGGACCACTCCCCCGCGTGGGTCGAGCGGTTCCGGCACGAGATAGCTTCCTACCGCTCCTTCGTCCGCCACCGTCCGCCGGTGCGGGCACCGCGGCTGATCGCGGCCGACCCGGAGAACTGCGCGCTGGTGATCGAGCGGATGCCCGGACGGGCGGCGGCGCTCTCGCGCCACCCCGTCGAGGCTCCGCCCCGCGCCGATGTGCGGGCCGCGCTCGGCGCGATCGCCCGGCTCAACGCGTGGCGGCCGCCGGCCGGGACGTTCGACGCGCCGCTGGACTACGGCACCCGGATCGCCCGGTACCACGAGCTCGGTCTCTTCACCGACCGGGACCGTGACGACCTGCAGAAGCTGCTGCACGGTCTGGCGCACGCGGGTGGCCGCCAGGGCATGGGCCAGTTCTGTCACGGTGACGCCCTGCTCTCCAACATCCTCCTCTCCCCCGCCGGACCGGTCCTCGTCGACTGGGAGCACGCCGGCTGGTACCTGCCCGGCTACGACCTGGCGACCCTCTGGGCGGTGCTCGCTGACGCGCCGCTCGCCCGGCGCCAGATCAGTCAGCTCGCCCAGCAGGCGGGCCCGGCCTCCCGGGACGCCTTCCTGGTGAACCTGATGATCGTCCTGACGCGGGAGATCAGGACCTACGAGACGGCGGTGCAGCGCACCATGAAGGAGGCTCCGCCGGCCGGTTCCGTACCGATGCCCACGGGCGCGCTCGCCCCCGGTGAGGAACAGCGGCTGCTCCTGAGGCGGCTGCACGACGACTGCGCCATGGCACGGCGGGCCGTGCGCGCGGCGGTCGGGACGCGCTGAACGGCGGGCCCGACCGACGACACGGGGGGGGTGCGCCGTGCGCCCGGTGCCGACACACCGGGACGCGGCGCACTGGCATCTCCGCCCCGGCCGGGGGCGAGCCAATGGTCCACTCCACTGACGCGTCCCAGGCCCGGGACCCGTCTCCGCGAAACTCCGCCCGATGGCCTCCATTCCCGCTCTGACGTGGGAACTTCGCGGCGCGTGTGCGTGATTGACGGATCGTCCGGAAGCCGATACCCCTGTACGGGTTCGGCCCCGCACGCCCCGGTGTCACCCCCCGCCCCTGGAGGCTGCCTTGCTCCGTTCCGCGTCCCTCGGACGTACACCGTCACGTCGTCTGCCGAGGAGTCTGGGCGCCCTCGCGTCCGCGGCCCTGTTGCTCCCGCTGTTGTCCGCCGCCCCGCCGGCCGGTGCCGAGGTGCCCGAGGCGGGTGTCCTCCAGGACCAGTTCGCGCGGGCGGCCGCGCGCCACGGCGTACCGGAGAGTGTGCTGCTCGCCGTCTCGTACCTGCAGTCGCGCTGGGACGCCCACGGTGGTGCGCCCAGTGTCACCGGCGGCTACGGGCCGATGCATCTGACGGACGCGGTGACGGCGCTGGCCGAGACGCCTCCGCACCACTCGGACGGTACGGAGGACGCACGCGGCGACTCCTCGCGCGCCGTGCGCACCGGCGACCGGGCGCCCGAGCCCGCCGCCCTCCCGGCCGCGGGCTCGCTGCCCGCGCGGCTGCGCACCCTGGAACGCGCGTCCGCCCTGTCCGGGATTCCGGCCGAGGAGCTCCGGACCCGTACGGCCGCGAACATCGAGGGCGGGGCGGCACTCCTCGCCGCCGCGCAGCGGGAGTCCGGTCGTGCGGCGAGCGCGGACCCGGCCGACTGGTACGGGGCGGTGGCGCGGTACTCGGGCGCCGACGACTCGGCGACGGCCGCCAGGTACGCGGACGACGTGTTCGAGGTGATCCGGTCCGGCGAGTCACGGACGACGGACAGCGGCCAGGTGGTGCGGCTCGTGGCCGCCCCGGCGGTCGCGCCCGAGACCGCGCAGCTCGCGGGTCTCGGCCTGCGCCGGCCCGCCGACGGCCCGGTGGAGTGTCCGCGCACGGTCGCCTGCGAGTGGATCCCGGCGCCGTACGAGGAGTTCGGCGACGGTGACTACGGCAACCACGACAAGGCGAACCGGCCCGTCTCCCAGTCGATCGACTACATCGTCGTCCATGACACCGAGGCCACCTGGGACGTCACCCTGAAGCTGGTACAGGATCCGACGTACGTGTCGTGGCAGTACTCGCTGCGCTCCTCCGACGGGCACGTCGCCCAGCACCTGGCGCTCGAGGACGTCGGCTGGCACGCGGGCAACTGGTTCGTGAACGCCAAGTCCGTGGGCCTTGAGCACGAGGGTTTCCTCACCGCGCCGGACTCCTGGTACACGGAGGCGATGTACCGGTCGTCGGCACGCCTCGTGCGGTATCTCGCCGCCCGGTACGACATCCCGCTCGACCGGCAGCACATCCTGGGGCACGACAACGTGCCGGGGACGGTGACGTCCACGATCCGGGGCATGCACACGGACCCGGGGCCGTACTGGGACTGGGCGCACTACTTCACGCTGCTCGGCCGGCCGATCACGCCGAGCGCCGGTCCCCGTGCCGGTGTGGTGACGATCCGGCCGGACTTCGGGTCCCACAGGCCGGTCTACACGGGCTGTGTCACGGCCGGCGAGGCGTGCGCGCCGCACGGCAGCGGTGCGGTGCGCCTGCACACCGGGCCGAGCGCCGACGCGCCCCTGGTGAAGGACATCGGCCTGCGGCCGGACGGGCAGGACTCGACCACCGGGGTCAACGACACCGGGGCGCGCGCCTCGACCGGGCAGAGCTACGCGGTGGCGGAGCGCCGGGGCGACTGGACGGCGGTCTGGTACCTCGGGCAGAAGGCCTGGTTCCACAATCCGGCGAAGGAGCCGGCCGCCGTGAACGCGCGGGGGCTCGTCCTGACGCCCCGCGAGGGGCTGGCGTCGGTGCCGGTGTACGGGCGGGCGTATCCGGAGGCCTCGGCGTATCCGGCGGGTGTGCCGGTGCAGGCGGTGTCACCGCTGCCGTACCAGCTGCTCGCGGGTCAGCGGTACGTGGTGGGCGGCAGGACCCCGGGCGAGTACTACTTCGCGCCGGTGTTCGACAGCAGTGGCCACACGGTCGTCCGAGGTCAGGATCAGTACTTCCAGATCCAGTTCGGCCATCGGGTGGCCTTTGTGAAGGCCGCTGACGTGCGGGTTTCCTCGTCCTGACGGGCGTCTGGCCGAAAGCCTCGGGGTGGTGCCGGACGAACGATCCGGCACCACCCCTTCGGCGTTCATAGGACTATTCGGGAGATCGCGTGCGCCGTACGGGCTACGGGTAAAGGTGGGCCGGACACAGCCCATGCTCACCGGAAGGCCCCCCAGCAGATGCCTCAGCCCTTCGTTATGCCGGATTTCTATGTTCCGTATCCGGCGCGGCTCAATCCCCATGTGGAGGCCGCCCGCACGCACACCCGTGACTGGGCGCGGGAGATGGGGATGCTGGAGGGTTCGGGGGTCTGGGAGCAGCACGACCTCGACTCGCACGACTACGCGCTGCTCTGCTCGTACACCCATCCCGACTGCGGCGAGGACGCCCTCGACCTCGTCACCGACTGGTACACCTGGGTCTTCTTCTTCGACGACCACTTCCTGGAGATCTTCAAGCGGCCACAGGACCGGGCGGGCGGCAAGACGTACCTGGACCGGTTGCCGCTGTTCATGCCGGCGGACCCCGCGGCGGGCATGCCCGAGCCCACCAACCCCGTCGAGGCGGGGCTCGCCGACCTGTGGCGGCGGACCGTCCCCTCGATGTCGGAGGGCTGGCGCGTGCGCTTCGCGGAGGCGACGGAGCACCTGCTGTACGAGTCGCTCTGGGAGCTCGACAACATCAACGACGGGCGGATCGCCAACCCCGTCGAGTACATCGAGATGCGGCGCAAGGTGGGCGGCGCGCCCTGGTCGGCGGGGCTCGTCGAGTACGCGGCGGGGGCTGAGGTCCCGGCCCAGGTGGCGTACTCCCGGCCGCTGCGGGTGCTCAGGGACGCCTTCTCGGACGCCGTCCATCTGCGCAACGACCTCTTCTCGTACCAGCGCGAGGTGGAGGACGAGGGCGAGAACAGCAACGGCGTGCTCGTCCTGGAGAAGTTCCTCGGCTGCACGACCCAGGAGGCGGCGGACGCCGTCAACGACCTGCTGACCTCACGGCTCCAGCAGTTCGAGAACACGGCCCTCACCGAAGTACCGCTGCTCGCCGCCGAGAAGGGCCTCGACGCGGCCGAGTGCGCCGCCGTCGCGGCGTACGCGAAGGGGCTGCAGGACTGGCAGTCCGGCGGCCACGAGTGGCACATGCGCTCCAGCCGGTACATGAACGAGGGCATGGTCGGCGGCCCTTCGCACCTCGAAGGGGTCCTCGGCACCTCGGCCCTCGACATCCGCACCCTCTTCGGGCGCCCGGCGGCATCGCGACTGCGCGCGCTCACCCACGTGCCCCACCAGCGGGTGGGGCCGTCGCTGCTGCCCGAGTTCGACCTGCCGTACCCGCTCAGCGTCAGCCCGCACCACGCCGAGGCGGGCCGGCTGTCGCTCGACTGGGCCGAACGGTTCGGGCTCCTGGACGACATCTGGGACCGGCCGATGGCCGAGGGCTTCGACCTGGCCCTGTGCTCGGCCGGGCTCGACCCGGACGCCACCCTGGAGGAGCTGGAGCTCAGCGCCGAGTGGCTGACCTGGGGCACCTACGGGGACGACTACTATCCCGCCGTCTTCGGCCGCTCGCGGAACCTGCTGGGGGCGAAGGAGCAGACCGAGCGGTTCAAGTCCTGTATGCCGGTGGCCGATCCGGCCGCCGGGGCGGCGCTCGCCGTGAACCCGATGGAGCGCTCGCTCGCCGACCTCTGGGCCCGGACCGCGGGTCCCATGACGGTGGAGGCCCGCACCCAACTGCGGTACGCGCTCGACGTCATGCTGGACAGCTGGCTGTGGGAGCTGCACAACCAGGCGCAGCACCGGGTTCCCGACCCGGTCGACTACATCGAGATGCGCCGCAGCACCTTCGGCTCCGAACTGACCACGCTGATGTGCCGGTTGCGGCACGACGACGTGCTGCCGCCGGAGCTGTACCGCTCCGGGACGGTGCGCGCCCTGGAGAACGCGGTCATGGACTACGGGACGCTGATCAACGACCTCTTCTCGTACCAGAAGGAGATCGAGGTCGAGGGCGAGGTGCACAACGGCGTTCTGGTGCTCCAGAAGTTCTTCGACTGCGACTACCCGACGGCGGTGGCCATGGTGGACGACCTGATGCGGGGCCGACTGCGTCAGTACGAGCACCTCAAGGCGCGTGAAGTCCCCTTGATGTACGAGGACTTCGGGCTCGACACAGCGGGGCGCGCCGCCTTCGAGGCCTATCTGCGGGAGTTGGAGGACTGGCTCGCGGGCATCCTGAACTGGCACCGGAAGGTGCGGCGTTACGCGGCGGAGGACGTGCACACGGGCAGCGGTACGGCGTTGCTGCGGCGGGGGCCGACCGGTCTCGGCACCTCGGCGGCCCGGATCGCGGATCTCCTCGGGCCGGTCAGGGTCTGAGGCGGAGGGTGGAGCGGCCGCACGGGCCGCTCCACGCGTCGGCGATCAGCTGTGGCGGCCGCGCAGCTCGTCGAGTTCGCGGCGGTCGCGCTTGGTGGGGCGTCCGGCGCCCCGGTCGCGCACGGCGGCGACGGCCACATGCTCGCGCGGCGGCGGGGGCGGGCTGTTGTCCACGTACGCCTCGACGGCGACCGGTGGGCCGACCCGCTTGGTGTGGAGTTCCTTGACCTCGACGATCCGTTCCCGTCCGCCGTGGAAGACCCGGACCTCGTCGCCGGGTTTCACCGCCTGGGCGGGCTTGGCCCGTTCGCCGTTGACCTTGACGTGTCCGGCCCGGCAGGCCGCGGCGGCCTGGGCGCGGGTCTTGGTGAGGCGGACCGCCCAGATCCAGCTGTCGACGCGTGCGCTCATCGGCCCCCGCTCCCCCGTCAGCCCTGCTGGAACAGCTCGGCGGGCAGCGGCTTGAGCAGCGCGTACAGGTCGTCGGTGATCGGCCGGTCCCAACTGGCGATCGTGACGAGGACGTTGTCGCTGCGGTCGAACTGGACGCAGGAGATACGGCTCTCGGAGAGCTTGAGCCGACGGACGATCAGGAGGTTGTCGCCCTGCATCACGGGGACGTCCTCGGTGTCGAGGACCTCGACCGGCTCGTCGTTCTCGAGGGCGGCGAGGAGCTGGGCCACCTCGAAGGGGATCTGGCCGTCGGCGAGCTCGCGGGCCGGGGAGCCCTCGGGCAGGTTGCCGATGATCATCGCGGGGCCGCGTCCGCCGAACAGGTCGTACCGGAGGAAGACGCCCTGGCAGGAGCCGTCGGGAGCGGGCAGCAGGCCGGCGCCGAGATTGCCGGGCCAGTCCCCCGGGTCCATGGCCAGGACATCGAAGTCCGGGCCCGCGGGAGTGGCGGCGCTGCGGCGGCGGAGGAAGGACATACGGCCATGGTACGTGCCCCGGCGCACGATGCGACGCGCCGGGCGGCTCCGGGCGGTCAGTCCTGTCCGGCGATGTCCCGGGGCTCCCGTCCGGTGTTCCTGAGGGCCTGCGCGAGGCCCGTCCGGTCGGTGCCGAGCTTGCGGTAGACGGCCGAGAGGAGCCGGGCCACGGTGGGGGCGTCGACACCGAGGACGGCGGCCGCGTCCTGGTCGCGGACGGTGAGATCGGCGGCCGCGCGCTCACGGGCGGTGAGCGTGTCCGTGCCCGCGGGGTGGAGCGCCCGCGGGCGGAGTCCGGCCGCCGCGAGCTCGGCGCGGGCCACCTCGGCCAAGGCGTCGGCACCGCAGTCCTGGGCGGCCTCCAGACCCCGGTAGAGGTGCTCGGCGGCCTCCCCGGCGCGTTCGGTGCGCCGCAGGGCCGCGCCGAGGGCGACGAGGGAGCGGGCCAGCTCGTACGCGGCGGGTGACTGGTCGAGCCAGTCGACGGACTCCTCCAGGAGCTTCACGCGGTCGGCGGGCTCGGACACCTCGGCGGTCACGCGGAGCGCCTGGCCGATCGCGGAGGGCGCCCCGTACTGGCGGGCGCGGGCGACGGCCTCGTGGGCGGTGGCCAGGGCCTTCGCCGGGGAGGTGGCCGCCTCGGCGAGCGCGAGATGGAGCTGCCAGGGGCAGCAGGAGGGGTTGCGCTTGCCCCGCGGGTCGAGGCGCCTGCCGACGGCGGCCAGCTCCTCGGCGGCCTCCTTGGTGCGGCCGGTGGCGAGCAGCAGTTCGGCGTGCACGGTCTCGCAGTCGGGGATGGTGACGGCGGCGGGGAACGGCTCGCCGAAGTCGTGCTCGCGGGCGACCTGCACGGCCTCCTCCGTACGGCCGCGGGCGATGAGGACCTCGATCATGACTCCGGTGGCGTACCAGAGGGCCGGAGTGCGGGCGCCGACGCGCTCGGCGAGGCGGAGTCCGGCGCGGGCGAAGTCCTCGGCCTCCATCAGGCGGCCGCGCCGGAAGCGGATGTAGCCGATGAGGGTGTAAGCGAAGGCGAGGTGCGCCCCGCGCCAGCCCTGCTTCTCGAATTCGGCGGTTCCGGCGGCGAAGAGTTCCTCGGCGCGGCCGGGCCGGTCGGCGTAGAGGTGGAGCAGGGCCACGAGAACCGGCACCTCGAAGCCCCGGCTCTCGTCGGCCCAGGTGAGACCGCCTTCGAGGGCTCGTTCGGCGTCCTTGAGGGCGGTGGCGGCGGGTTCGGCGCGCAGGGTGGCGTCCCAGGCGCGCAGGCCGATGATGTACCGCTCGGTGACGTCGCGGCCGGCGAGCCGGTCCGCGAGCGCCGCGAGGCGCCGGGACCGGGCGGGTGACTCCGGTTCGTCGGCGCGCAGGGCGTCCCACATGAACTTCTCGGCCTGCATCCGCAGTCGGCTGCGGGCGTCGGTCGCCTTCCGGGCCTCCTCGCCGAGGAGCTCGGAGGCCTCGACGAGCCGGTCGCTGTGGGCGAGGACCTGGGCGAGGCGGTAGACGATGCCGTGGCGGAGCGCCGGGTCGCTGACCGGCTCCTCGAGTGCGGCTCGCAGATGGTTGACGGTGGTGGCGGGCTCGGTGAGGAGCGAGGAGCAGCCGAGTTCGAAGAGGACGGCGGCCCGGTCGTCGGGGGCGGGCGGTTCGCGCAGGGCGCGGGCGAGGAAGCGGCGGGCCGCGTCGGGGGCTCCGGCGCGGAGGTTCTCGCCGGCGGCGGCGCGCAGCTGGCCGACGACCCAGGGGTCGCCCTCGGGGTGGGTCTCCAGGAGGTGGCGGGCGGCCGCGGTGGGGCCGAGCCCGGCGTCGACGACGCACATGGCGGCCTGGCCGTGCAGGGCGACGCGGGTGGCGTCCGGGATGGACCGGTAGACGGTGGTCGCGATGAGCGGGTGGACGAACTGGAGCGGGTCGTCGGCCTCTTCGGCCTCGGCGAGGACGCGCGCCTCGCGGAGCCGGGCGGCGCAGTCGGCGACGGCCTCGCCGCCGAGAGCGGCGACGGCGCCCGCGAGCTGGGGTGAGATCTCGGTGCCGAGGACGGCGCAGGCCCAGGCGAGGCGGACGGTGGCGGGGCCGAGTCGTTCGAGCCGGGTGACGAGGCCGCTGCCCTTCAGGGCGGCGGAGAGGTCGGGGAGTTCGTGGGCGCCGTCGGCGGTGGGTTCGAGGCCGCGGTCGCGGACCTTGGCGGCGAGTTCGACCGCTTCGAAGGGGTTGCCGGCGGTGACGGACCAGAAGTCGCGGCAGAAGCTGTCGTCGGCGTGGGCGCCGACACGGTCGCGGACGAGCCGGGCCACGGCGGACGAGGTGAGCGGCGCGAGGTCGAGGGGCCGCTGACCGGACCGGCGTCCGGTGAACTCAACTCCCTCCAGGGGGAGTTCGTCGGGGCGATAGGCGACGACGAGGAGCATGGGCAGTTCCTCGGCGCGCGGGGCGAACGCGGCGAGCCAGCCGAGGGACTCGGGGTCGGCCCAGTGGACGTCGTCCAGGACGACGACGAGGGGCGCCCTGCGTACGGCGAGATGCGTGAGGACCCAGTCGAGCCCGTCGCGCAGACCCTGCGGGTCGGGCGGAGACCCTTCGGCGGAGGCGCGGAGTCCGAGGGCGGGGCCGACGATGTCGTACCAGGAGCCGAGACGTTCGCGCAGTTCGGCGTCGGAGGCGTGGGCCAGCTGCGGCTGGAGGAGCTGCCGTGCGACATGGAACGCGACCCGCTGCTCCTGGTCGCCGCCGCGTGCGGACAGCACCGTGCAGCCGCGGGCGCCGGCGCGGCGCCGGATCTCGGTGAGCAGGGTGGTCTTGCCGAGGCCTGCGGGGGCGGCGTAGGCCAGGATGCCGCCCCGGCGGACGACTTGGGGACGCAGGGAGGACGCGTCACCCGCGTCGAGTGCGGAGGTGAGCGCGGAAGCGGGGCCGGGGCGGGGCTCCGGGGTCGGCGCGGAGCCGGCGTCGGGCACGGGGCGGAGGCCGGTCCGGCCGCCGGGGACCCGGTCGTGATCGGTCGGCGTGGGCCGCGGGCCGGTGGCCGGATCGGCGTCCTGGGCGGATGTCCGGGCGGGGACGGCGACCAGGTGAGGGCCCCGCGTCTCGCGCGGTGAGGGTACGACGACCGGCCACGGCGGCTCGTCCGCCAGACCGGTCAGGAGGTCGAGCGCCTCCTCGGCCGCGGTGAGCGCCGCCTCGCGCTCGAAGAGGCCGGCTCCCTGACGGGCCGACCCGCCGTCCTGACGTGCCACGTTCCACCCCCACACAGGGGGCGCGCGCCCGGCGCACGGTCAGGAGTGCCGAACGGGAAGCCCCGCGAAAGTCCCAGCGTACGCCCGAAGGAGTGAGCTGGGACGGTCAAACGGCCAAGCAAAATACCGTCGTGTCGCACATGGCATATTCGCCTCGACGCAGCGCGGTGGGGAGCATCTTCGCCGGGGCCGTCGAGGCCTCTTCCGTCAAGGTCAGGCCGGTGTTGACGGACTGGACGACGTGCCGCTCCCGGGCCGTGGAGGCGAAGCCGAACGTCCGGTATCCGACGGTCTCGCCCCGATGCCCCACGCCCGGCCCCAGGGGCGGGCCCGAGCGTCGCCGATGCCGCCTTCCGTGAGCCGTTCGAGGACGGCCAGCGCCTCCTGCGCGCGTGCGTGTTCCACGAAGAGGTGGTCGTGGTGGAAGCCCGCCACCACGTTGCAGCTGAGTCCCGCGCCGGCGAGCGCCCCGGCGACGGCTGCCGTCAGCCCGACGGCGTCGAGTGCCGAGTGCACGCGCAGCGTGATCCGGCCCGCCACGTAGTCGTACGGGAGGGCGGCGGCGTCCGCCTCCTCCTGGCGTACGACGAGGGTGAGGCCCTCGTCCTCGGTGACGGTGACCACCGGGACGACCCCGGCCGGGGCGGGGCCGTCCACCGTGGTGAAGACGTAGCGGCCGGGGTCGAGCTCCGGCCGCATCCCGGTGAGCAGCCGGGTCAGGTCGCGTTCCGCGTTCATGGCCGCCAGGGTAGGCGCCCGGCCCGGCGGTGCGGCTCAGCCGGTGGGCGGGGTGTCTCCCACGAGCCACATGGAGAAGAACTGGGCGCCGCCTCCGTAGGCGTGTCCGAGGGCCCGGTGGGCGCCGTCGACCTGGTGCTCGCCCGCCTCGCCCCGTACCTGGAGCGCGGCCTCGGCGAAGCGGATCATCCCGGAGGCTCCGATGGGGTTGGTGGAGAGCACCCCGCCGGAGGGGTTCACGGGCAGGTCGCCGTCGAGTTCGGTCACGCCCGCCTCGGTGAGCTTCCAGCCCTCGCCCTCGTCCGCGAAGCCGAGGTTCTCCAGCCACATCGGCTCGTACCAGGAGAACGGCACGTACATCTCGACGGCGTCGATCTCCCTCCGGGGGTCGGTGATGCCGGCCTGCCGGTAGACGTCGGCGGCGCAGTCCCGGCCCGCCTGCGGCGAGACGAAGTCCTTGCCGGCGAACAGGGTCGGTTCGCTGCGCATCGCGCCGCCGTGCACCCAGGCGGGCGGGCGGGGCGAACGGGCCGCGCCCGTCCGGTCGGTGAGGACCATCGCGCAGGCGCCGTCCGAGGAGGGGCAGGTCTCGGAGTAGCGGATCGGGTCCCAGAGCATCGGGGAGGCCTGCACCTTCTCCAGGGTGAGGTCGTGCTCGTGGAGATGGGCGTACGGGTTCCTGAGCGCGTTGCGCCGGTCCTTGTACGCGACGAGGGAGCCGATCGCGTCGGGCGCGCCGGTCCGCCGCATGTACGCGCGCACGTGCGGGGCGAAGAAGCCGCCGGCGCCGGCGAGCAGCGGCTGCTGGAAGGGGACGGGCAGGGAGAGGCCCCACATGGCGTTGGACTCGGACTGCTTCTCGAACGCCAGGGTGAGGACGGTCCGGTGGACGCGGGCGGCGACCAGGTTGGCGGCGACGAGTGCGGTGGAGCCGCCGACGGAGCCCGCCGTGTGCACGCGGAGCATGGGTTTGCCGACCGCTCCGAGCGCGTCGGCGAGGTACAGCTCCGGCATCATCACGCCCTCGAAGAAGTCGGGCGCCTTGCCGATGACGACGGCGTCGATGTCCGCCCAGGTCAGCTCCGCGTCCTCCAGGGCGCGGACGGCGGCCTCGCGGACGAGTCCGGCGATCGACACGTCCCTGCGTGCGGCGACGTGCTTGGTCTGGCCTATGCCGACGACGGCGACTGGCTCTCTAGACACGGTTCTCCCCTTCCAGGACGGCGACCAGGTTCTGCTGGAGGCAGGGCCCCGAGGTGGCGTGGGCGAGGGCGCGGTCGGAGTCGCCCCGGTGGATGCGGGCGGCGGCCTCGCCGAGCCGGATGAGGCCGGCGGCCATGACGGGGTTGGCGGCGAGCGCTCCGCCGGACGGGTTGACCCTCACGCTCTCGTCGAGGTCGAGGGCCCGGCGGAGGACGACCTCCTGGGAGGTGAAGGGCGCGTGGAGTTCGGCGGTGTCGACGGGTGCCTCGAAGGCTCCGGCGCGTTCGGCGGCGAGGCGGGTGGACGGCGAGTCGGTGAGGTCGCGGACGCCGAGGGAGTGGGCCTCGATGCGGTGGTCCATGCCCCTGATCCAGGCGGGACGGGCGCAGAGTTCGCGCGCGCGGTCGCCGACGGCCAGGATCACGGCGGCGGCGCCGTCGCCGATGGGCGGGCAGTCGCCGGTGCGCAGCGGTTGGACGAGGTACTCGCCCTGCGGGCGGGCGCCGGGCAGCTGGGCGTGGGGGTTCGCGGTGGCGTCCTCGCGGCTGCGGGCGGCGATCGCGGCGAGGGCGGGTTCGTCGGTGGCGCCCGCGTCGACGAGCGCCTGCGCCTGCAGGGCGGCGAGGGCGACCGAGTCGGGCCAGAGCGGGGCCAGGTAGTACGGGTCGAGCTGGCGGGTGAGGACGTCGCGGACGGAGCCGGGCGAGGACTTCCCGTAGGAGTAGACGAGGGCGGTGTCGGCCTCGCCGGTGAGGAGCTTCACCCAGGCCTCGTACAGCGCCCAGGCGCCGTCCGTCTCGACGTGGGACTCGGAGATCGGCGGCCAGGCGCCGACGCCGTCGAGGGCCATCGTGAAGGAGAAGGCGCGGCCGGCCAGGTAGTCGGAGGAGCCGGAGCAGGTGAAGCCGATGTCGGAGGTCCTGAGGCCGGTCTGCCGCAGGACGTCGTGCAGGACGGGCATGACCATCTCGACCTCGGAGAGGTCGTCGGTGCGTCGGCGGTGGTCGCTCTGGGCGAAGGCGACGATCGCCACCTCTCGGTCCGGCCGGTGCGGCGTCACAGCAGCTCCTTGTAGGTGTCGTAGTCGGCGTCGGGCTCGCCGGTGGGCCGGTAGTGGTCGGGGTAGCGGCCGTCCTCGCTCCACACGGGTTCGACGCGCAGGCCCATGCGGACCTGGTCGTACGGGATGCCGCCGATGCGGCCGTGGAGGGCGAGCCCGGCGCCGTCGAGGGCGATGTGGGCGTAGACGTACGGCACCTCGATGTCGAGATTCGCCGTATGCGCAGCCTTGATGTTGACGATGCAGTACGTGGTGACGGTGCCGCGCGGTCCGACCTCGACCTGGTCGGTGGTGGCGACTCCGCAGGTGGGGCAGGCGCCGCGGGGCGGCACGTACACCTTGGCGCAGGAGGGGCAGCGCTCGCCGACGGTCCGGCGCTCGGCGAGGCCGTGCAGGTAACGGGTCTGGGCGCGGCCGGGGCTGTAGGTGTAGTCGAGGCGGGCGGCGGCGACGATGCCGGTGACGGGGTCGGTGAACCGGCCGTCATGGGCGCCCGGTTCGGCCACGGGATCGCTGTCGTACGGTTCGAGGCACGCGATGTCCGTGATGGCACCGGAGCGTTCGGCGGCCCAGCGGATCCGGACCCGCATGCCGGTGCGGACGGCTTCGGGGCCGGGGGCGTCGAGGGCGTGCAGGAGGGCGGTGTCGGCGCCGTCGAGGCGGACGAGGACCCAGGCGAAGGGGGTCGCGAGGGGCTGCCCGGGGCGGGGCGCGGGGTTCCAGGCCCAGGTGGTGACGGTGCCGGTGGCGGCGACCTCGACGAGGTCGCGGAGCTCGGCGGCGGTGGCGGGGTCGTACTCGACGGGCGGGACGAGGACCTCACCTGTCTCGGTGCGGACGCCGAGGACGGTCCGTTCGCGAAGGCCGGTGAGGAAGGCGGACTGGACGGGGCCGAGGGAGCGGGTGAAGGGGAATTCGACGACGAGGGGAGCGCGGAGCGTCTCCGACGGGGCTGTCATGCGGGCTCCTTGGTGGCGGTCGGTGATGGATGCGGCCGGGGGCCGCTGCGCGGGCCGTTTCCCCACCCCGCCCTTCCCGGGCCGGGGCTCTGCCCCGGGCCCCGCGCCTCGGGCGCCGTCGGGGCCGGTCGTTCGGCGGGGTGGGGGGCGGGTCACTCCCGCCGGTACTCCGGCGTCCTCTTCTCCGCGAACGCCCTCGCCCCCTCCTTCGCGTCCGCCGTGTCGAAGATCGGCCAGCCCCGCTTCAGTTCGGCGGCCAGCCCCTCCGTCTCCGTCATCTCGGCGGTCTCGTAGACGGAGGCCTTCACCGCCTCGACGGCGAGCGGCCCGCACGCGTTGATCCGCTCGGCGATGTCGAGGGCCGCGTCGAGGGCGGTGCCGTCGGGGACGACCCGGCCGACGAGGCCGATCCTGGCGGCCTCGTCCGCCGAGTACGGGCGGCCCGTGAGGAGCATTTCGAGGGCGTGGGTACGGGCGATCTGCCGGGGCAGGCGGACGGTGGAGCCGCCGATCGGGAAGAGCCCGCGCCGGACCTCGAAGAGCCCGAACGTCGCCGAGGCGGCCGCGACCCGGATGTCGGTGCCCTGGAGGATCTCCGTGCCGCCTGCGACGCAGTAGCCCTCGACCGCGGCGATGACGGGCTTGCGGGGGCGGTGGTGGCGCAGCATCGCCTTCCAGTGCAGATCGGGGTCGGCCGTGAGCCGGTCCCGGTACTGCTCGCCCTCCATCCCCTTGCCGGCCAGGGCCTTGAGGTCCATGCCCGCGCAGAAGGCGCCGCCGGCGCCGGTGAGGACGACGGAGCGGATGCCGTCGTCGGCGTCGGCCTCCAGCCAGCCGTCGTAGAGGCCGACGAGCATCGGCAGCGAGAGCGCGTTCTTCGCCTCGGGCCGGTTCAAGGTGAGGACGAGCGTGGCGCCTTCGCGCCGTACGCCGAGGTGTTCGGTGCCACCAGTGCCACCCATGGGGGTCTCCCGTCTCCAGTTCTGGAACAGGTTGCAGTAGCCGGGGGTCCAGTTCAATAGTTTTCTGACACTCAGTCAGATTCTTCTGCGCACCCCCTTCCCCCTGTCGCCGGTCGGCGCTCTAATGACCGCCGAGTCAGTGCCAACCGGGGTCAGGAGGAACGGTGGAGTACAACCTTGCCGACCTGTTCGAATCGGTGGTCGACGCGGTGCCCGACCGCGAGGCGCTGGTGTACGTCGACCATCCGGGGACGGGCGAGGAGCGCCGGCTCACCTACGCCGAGCTCGACGAAGCCGCCAACCGGATCGCGCACCACCTCGTCGACGCGGGCATCCGGCCCGGCGAACACCTCGGTCTCCACCTCTACAACGGCGTCGAGTACCTGCAGACCGTCCTCGCCTGCCTCAAGGCACGGATCGTGCCGGTCAACGTGAACTACCGGTACGTGGAGGAGGAGCTCGTCTACCTCTACCGGGACGCCGACCTGGCCGCACTCGTCTTCGACGCCGAGTTCACCGACCGGGTCGCGGCGGCACTCCCGCAGACCGAGAAGCTGCGCCACCTCGTGCGGGTGGGGACCGTCCCCGAGGGAGCGGCCGCACTGGACTGCGTCCCGTACACCGGGGCCGAGGCCGCCGGTTCACCCGCGCGGGGGTTCGGGCCGCGCTCGGCCGACGACCTCTTCATCATCTACACCGGTGGCACGACCGGGATGCCCAAGGGCGTCCTGTGGCGCCAGGAGGACCTGTTCTTCGCGGGCCTCTTCGGCGGGGACCCCTCGGGCGAGGCCGTGAAGCGACCCGAGGAGCTGGCCGAGCGCGTCGCCGCCGGCGGCGCCGGCATCACGTTCTTCCCCGCGCCGCCGCTGATGCACGGCACGTCCACGCTGACCGCGTTCATCGCCTTCAACTACGGCCAGCGGGTCGTCCTGCACCGCAAGTACGTCCCGGAGGAAGTCCTCCGCACCCTGGAGAAGGAGAAGGTCTCCAGCATCTCCCTGGTCGGGGACGCGATGCTGCGGCCCCTCGTGGACGCGCTGCGCGGGCCGCTGAAGGGCACGGACCTCTCCGCCCTGTTCAGCCTCTCCTCGTCCGGGGCGATCATGTCCGAGACCGTACGGGCCCAGCTCCAGGAGCTCATGCCGAACGTCCTGCTCCTCAACAACTTCGGCTCCACCGAGTCCGGTTCCAACGGCCGCGCCACCGACGACTCCGGCCCGGCCAAGGGCTTCCGGCTGCACGTCAACGAACGCACCCAGGTCGTCGACCCGGCGACCCGTACCCCCGTCGCCCCCGGCGAGATAGGCCGGCTGGCCCAGCGCGGCCACGTGCCGCTCGGCTACTACAACGACCCGGAGAAGACCGCCGAGACGTTCTTCGAGCGGGACGGAGTCCGGTGGGTGCTCCTCGGCGACATGGCGACCGTGGACGAGACCGGCGTGGTCACCGTCCTCGGACGGGGCTCCCAGTGCATCAACACGGGCGGCGAGAAGGTCTATCCGGAAGAGGTGGAACAGGCCCTCAAGTCCCACCCCGACGTGTACGACGCGCTGGTCGCCGGAGTGCCGGACGCCCGCTGGGGCAACCACGTCGCCGCGGTCGTCCAACTCCGCCCCGACGCTCCCGCGCTGGACCTGGAGACCCTCCAGACCCACTGCCGTCCCCGGCTCGCGGGGTACAAGGTCCCGCGCCAGCTCGTCCTCGCCGACCGCATCCAGCGCTCCCCCAGCGGCAAGGCGGACTACCGCTGGGCCCGCACGGTGGCGGTGGAGGCGGACGCGGAGGCGGAAGGGCAGGGACGCGCCTGAGGCGCGTCACCCGTCTGCCGTTCCTGCGGGGCCGGATCGGATCTCCGGGCCGGATCAGCTCTGTTCGGTGATGTTGACCATCCAGGTGATGCCGAACCTGTCCGTGCACATGCCGAACACATCGCCCCACATCTGCTTCTCCAGGGGGACCGACACGGTCCCGCCGTCGGACAGCTTCTCCCAGTAGCCGCGCAGTTCCTCGGCGTCGTCGCCGCTCAGGCTCACCGCGAAGCCGCTCCCCGAGCTCTTCTCCGTGCCCGGCGGATTGTCGGCGCCCATCAGCGTGAAGCCGCTGGGCGTCTCCAGCATGCCGTGCATGATCTTGTCGGCGTATCCGGGCGGCGCGTCGGCGCCGAACCCGCCGTACGTGTTGAGGTCGAGGGTGCCCCCGAGAGACTGCTTGTAGAACTCCAGGGCCTGCTTCGCGTCGCCGGAGAAGCTGAGATAGGGGTTGAGACGAGTGGTCACACCTGGCTCCTGTCATG
The DNA here is from genome assembly GCF_055574655.1 of Streptomyces sp. NPDC029956. NCBI lineage: Bacteria > Bacillati > Actinomycetota > Actinomycetes > Kitasatosporales > Streptomycetaceae > Streptomyces > Streptomyces sp. NPDC029956. The sequence continues at coordinate 23,449 of NZ_JBVHZJ010000052.1, forward strand.
TCGCGCCGTGGCGATGTCGGGCACCGTCCGAGGGGGCCGCCCCACCGATCCTCCACCGGTGTCCGCCCGTACGGCCGAGGCGCGCCGCGCCTGATCCGATCGGCCCATGGCCCCGGGCACTCTCCAGGCTCCCGACGCCGTTCCCCCCTAACCCGCCGCTTCGCGCGGCCCCGACGCGAACGCCAGCGGCGGCGCCATCGCCCGGGCGTCCGCGTGCTCCCCGACCCACAGCCCGATGAAGAGCGCGGCCGTCGCCTCCAGGAGCCCCGCCCTGTCGAGGCCTCCCCCGGTCAGCGGTGCGCAGCCCGCGTCCCGCACCAGCTGCCGTACGAGCGCGAGCGCGGTGTCGTCGTCGCCGCACACCGGAACGGCGAGACGCTGCCCGTCGAAGACCGGAGGGTCCATCCTCCACACGTCCTCGTGGCAGAGGTTGAAGGCCTTGACGACCCGTGCGTCCGGCGCGGCGTCCGCGAGGCGCCGCGCGGCCGAGGGGCCGCCGTCCGTGAGCAGCCGGAAGCCGGGGCCCACGGGGTTGGAGCAGTCGAGCAGCACCTTCCCGGCCAGGGGCGCCCGCAGCGCGCCGGCGATCGTCTCCCCCGCGCCGAACGGCAGCGCGGCGAGGACCACGTCGCCGAATCCTGCCGCCGCTCGCAGGTTCCCGTACACGGTTCCGCCGCCCAGGCGGCTCGCGAGGTGCCGCGCCCTCGTCTCGTCGCGGCCCCCGACGAGGACCTCGTGCCCCGCCCGTACCCAGTGGGTGGCCAGGGCGTCCGCCATGTTGCCCGTGCCCAGTACGCCGATCCTCATCGTCCGTCCCCTCTCCGCGCCGGTTTCCAGCGCCTCGGGAACGACATTAGGGAGGCGGTCGGGCACCATCTGGTACGTGACTTCCGACGCCCGCCTCGCCGACTGCCGCGCCCGTCTCGCCTTCGACCTGCTCTCGAACACCTGGAACGCCGTGGTGCTCTGGTCCCTGCGACGGGGCCCGAGCCGCCACGGCGAACTCCGGGACCACATCGGCGGCATCAGTTCCAAGGTCCTCACCGAGACGCTGCGGAGGCTGGAGTTCAACGGCCTGGTGGAGCGACGCGTGGAGGACGGCGCGCCGGCCAGGATCTTCTATGAACTCACCGGCCTGGGAAGGACGTTGCTCGGTCCGATCGACGCGTTCGGCGCGTGGGCCTTCGAGCACGGCGACGAGGTGATGGACGCCCAGGAGCGCCACGGCGGGTGACGCCGGCCCCGCGGCGACACGACACGGCCGTCGGGAAGCCTGCCCTCCTACAGGCCGAACTCCCGCAGCGCAGAGAGGAATTCGTCCGGGGCGTCCGCGTGGACGAGGTGTCCCGCATCGATCGTGACGGTCCGGGCGCCGGGGATGCGGTCGGCCAGCCAGGACAGCTGGTCCTGGGGGACGTGGCTGGTCGGGCCGCCCACCACGACGAGCGTGGGGGCCGTGATCGCGGGGAGTTCCTCGCGCCAGGCCGGGTCGGGTGCGTTCAGCTGGGCGTCGGTGGACGGGACGATCTCCCAGTCGAAGCCGAGCGGCCCCTCGGGGCGGTCGACCGGGGGGCGCGGCGGGTCGAGCGGGAAGAACACGGGGACGTCCTCCAGGACGAGCCGCCCGATCAGGTCCGGTTCCGAGGCGGCGAGGAGATACGCGGCGCCGCCGCCCATCGAGTGGGCGACGACGGTGGCGCCGGTCAGGCCGAGTGCCTCGAGGAAGCCGCCGATTTCGTCGCGGAAGACGTCGAAGCCGTAGGTGCCGGGGCGGTCGCTGAGTCCGTGGCCGCGCAGGTCGACCGCGTACACCCGGTGGCCGGCGGCGAGCTCGGCCGCGATCCGCGTCCAGGTGGTGCTGTTCTCGCCCCGCCCGTGGACCAGGACGACGGCCGGGGCGTCCTCGGGTCCCCGGACCCGGTAGGCGAGTCGGACGCCGTCCACCGTGACCGTGCGGACCTCCGGGTCGAGGAAGGCGGCGACGGGGCGGACGAACGCCTCCGCGTCGTCCACCCACGGGAAGTGTCCGGCGCCCGGCAGGACGACGAGCTCGGCGTTCGGGAAGAGGGCGGCGGCCTCGGCGGCCTTGGCCGGGGTGGGGCCGGGATCGCGCTCCCCCGCGAGCACGAGGACCGGCGCCGTGAGCGCGGTGAGCGCGCGGCGGGTCGCCTCCGGGGTGTACGCGCCCTCGCCGTGGTAGACGGGGGCCGCCTCCCGGTTCGACTGCTCCGCCTCACGGGCCGCGTGGTCCTGGGCGGCCGCGTCCCAGCGGCCGTACGCGAACGGCGCGACGATCTCACGGACGCGGGACTCCGGGGTGTCCGGGCCGATCGTGTCGAGTGCGGCCCTGGCCCGCGCGTACCAGGGCTGGTCGGCGAAGATCTCGACGGCCTCGTCCCACTCCTCGTCGGTGGTGCCGACGCCGAGCGCGCGGCCCAGGCTGGTGACGAGCACGAGGGAGCGGATCCGCCCGGGGTGGGCGGCGGCGTACAGGGTGGCCAGGTTTCCGCCCGCCGAATGGCCGAGCAGATCGATCCGCTCCAGGCCGAGGTGGACGCGGAGCGCCTCGACGTCGCCGACCTGACGGTCGCAGCGGTACGTGCCGGGATCGGCGGGCTCGGCGCTCGCCCCGGTCCCCCGGGCGTCGAGCAGGATCAGGGCGCGGTGGGCGGCGAGTCCGCCCAGGTCATCGAGGTAGACGGCGTCCCGCATCGGCCCGCCCGCGAGGCACACCAGGGGTTCGCCCTCCCCCACGGTCCGGTAGGCGAGTTCGGTTCCGTCGTACGAGGTGAACTGCGGCATGGCAGCGATCCTCACGGACCACGAACGATCTTCGCAACGGGTTTGACGGGGAGCGCGATACGGTGGGTGGACCGTCCCCGACCAGCGAAGGAACCGTCCCAACGTGCCCGAGACCGGGGAATCCGCCCTGCGCGGCGACTGCGCCAACTGCTTCGGCCTGTGCTGTGTGGCGCTGCCCTTCGCGAAGTCGGCCGACTTCGCCGTGAACAAGGCGCCGGGCGAGCCCTGCCGGAACCTCCAGGAGGACTTCCGCTGCGGCATCCACACGCGGCTGCGGACGAGCGGTTTCCAGGGCTGCACGGTGTACGACTGCTTCGGCGCCGGCCAGCAGGTCTCCCAGGTGACCTTCGGCGGTGTGTCCTGGCGCGAGGCGCCGGAGACCGCGAGCCGGATGTACGACGTGTTCTACGTGATGCGCCAGCTCCACGAGCTGCTGCGCTATCTCACGGAGGCGCTGGCCCGCCCGGCGGCCCGCCCCGTCCACGCCGAGCTGCGGGCGGCCCTCGCCCGGGTCGAGGAGCTCACCGGGGGTTCGGCGGACGACCTGGAGAAGCTGAGGGTGCCGGACGTGCGCGCCGAGGTGAACGAGCTGCTGCTGCGGACGAGCGAACTCGTCCGCGCCACGGCCGGCGGGAAGCCGAGGAGCCGGCGCGGGGCGGACCTGGTCGGCAAGCGGCTGCGCGGGGCCGAGCTGCGCGGCACCGATCTGCGCGGGGCGCTGCTGATCGCGGCCGATCTGACGGGTGCCGATCTGTCGCTCACGGATCTGATCGGCGCGGACCTGCGGGACGCCGATCTGTCGGGTGCGGACCTGACCGGCGCCCTCTTCCTGACGCAGCCCCAGCTGAACGCGGCGCGCGGGAACGCCGGGACCCTCCTTCCGGAGGGTTTCGAGCGCCCCGCGCACTGGGCGTCCTGAGCTACGACGCGGGCGCCGCGTTGCGCCAGACCGTCACGTCGAGCGTCATGTAGGTGCTGGGCGAGTCCTCCGGGGAGATGCCCTTGACGGTGACGAGGCCCATGTGGCCGGTCCCCGTCGTGACGCACAGCTGGCGGCCCTGGGACAGCTTGTTCACGTACACCTCCTTGGTGAACCGGGTCTCCGCGCGGCAGACGTCGAGCGAACCCGCCTGCCCCGGGTCGAGGAGCACCAGGTTGCCGCCGCTGCTCTCGGCGTCGAGGTAGCCGCCGGTGTCGTAGGAGAGCTCGTACCCGCCGTCCTCGCCGTCCTGGGGCCGTACGACCTCGTCCCCGAGGGTCAGGTGGTAGCCGGCGGTGAGGTTGATGTCCGTGAAGTCGGCGGGCTTCGCGGCCGACTCCGTCGGGGGCTTCGCGCTCGGTGTGCCGCTGCTTCCGTCGCCGCCGCCGGTGCCGGTGGTACCCGAAGCCGTCGGGCCGCCCGTGCCGCCGCCCGGCTTCTCGTTGCCCGAGGCGTTCGTCCGTTCCTTGTCCTTCAGGAGCGTGTAGGCGGTGACACCGCCCACGGCGCCGAAGGCGACCACGGCGGCCACGGCGACGAGCAGCCCCTTCCCGGCCGAGCCGCGCCGGGCGGCGGGCGGCATGGAGGTCGGCCCGCCGGGGGTACCGGGGTACGGGTACGCGTGCGGCGGGTACGGCCCCTGCGGCGGAGCGTAGCCGTGGCCGGGCGCCGTGGGGCCCGGCGCCGTGTACGGCGGCGCGGCGTGGGTCGGCGCCGCGTGCGGCGGGGGCGTGCCGTACGGCCCGGGCGGCGGGGGCGTCCCGTGTCCGGCGGACGGCCCGTGGGCGGCGGGCGGGGCGAGCGGCGGTGACGGGGTCGACGGAGCGGTCGGCGAGTAGGCCGCGGCGGGTGCGGGCGGCCCGGCCGGAGCGGTGGGCGGGTAGCCGCCCGCGGGCGCGGTCGGCGGGGGCGGCGGCGTCTGGACGGGTGCCGGGGCGGCCGCGCGCGCCGTGATGTCGGCCGAGACCGGGGCCGGCAGCCAGTCCTCGGGCCGGCGGAGCACGGTCGACGCGTTCGCGGCCTGGCAGAGCTGGATGATCTCGGCGAGCGAAGGCCGCGCCTCCGGGTCCTTCGCCAGGCACCGGGTGACCAGCTCGCTCAGGCGCTCCGGTACCGCGCCGAGGTCGGGCTCCTCGTGCACGATCCGGTAGAGGACGCCGTGCGAGGTCCCCTCGCCGAACGCCGGGACCCCCGTCGACGCGTACGCCGCGACCTGCCCGAGGGCGAAGACGTCGGTGGCCGCGGTCACCCTGCGTCCGGCGGCCTGCTCGGGCGCCATGAACGACGGGGTGCCGATGGTGACCCCGCTGCCGGTGAGGGAGGTCGCGTCGGCGGCGTGCGCGATGCCGAAGTCGATGACGCGGGGCCCGTCGGCGGCGAGCAGCACGTTGGACGGCTTGAGGTCGCGGTGCACGATCCCGGCGCCGTGGATGACGTGCAGGGCCTCGGCCATGCCCGCGACCAGCAGCAGCACCGTCTCCACGGGCAGTGCGCCGTGGGAGACGACCGCGTCGGCGAGCGAGGGGCCGGGGACGTAGGCGGTCGCCAGCCAGGGCTGCGCACCTTCGGGGTCGGCGTCGATCACGGGCGCGGTGAAGAGCCCCTGGACGCGCTGCGCGGAGCGGACCTCCTGGGCGAAGCGGCGGCGGAACTCCGCGTCCTCGCCGAACTCGGGGCGGATCAGCTTGATGGCGACGGGCCGGCCTCCGGGGGTGTACGACAGGTACACCTTGCCCATGCCGCCGGCGCCCAGCCGTGCGGCGAGCCGGTATCCCGCGACCGTGGTGGGATCGTCCGCCGCGAGCGGCTGGAAGACCTCGCCCGCGCCGCCCCCTCGACCTGACTGCTGACCGCTCATGAACTCGTGTCTCCCCGCGCAGACCTCGTTTGCCGGACGGCACCCTACCGGTTCCGGACACCCGTCCCGCTCCGCTGACGAGGGCGTCGGCGAAGCGACGGAGCTACCCGTCGTACGTGTGTGGGGTCGTGGTGGAAAGCGTGAGGAAACCCAGGCGTCGGAGGATCGGGCGGCTGGTGTCGGCCGCGTCGACCTGGACGTAGCGGTGGCCGTGTTCGGCGGCGATACGCGCCCGATGGGCGACGAGTGCGCGGTAGAGACCGCGGCCGCGCCAGGCCTCGACGGTGCCGCCGCCCCAGAGGCCGGCGAAGTCGGTGCCGGGGCAGAGTTCGAGGCGGGCGGCGCTGACGGCTTCGCCTCCGGCGAGGGCCACGACGGCCGTGACGGTGTCGGGGTCGGCCGCGAGCCGGTCCAGGAGCTGGCGTTCGAGGTGGCCGCTGTCGGTGCCGAAGGCACGGCGGTGGACCTCGGCCACCTGTCGTACCCCTGACGCGTCGGTGACGGCGCGGAGTTCGACACCGGCGGGCAGCGGTACGTCGTGGGGCAGCGCCGCGGCCTCGGCGGCCATCAGGGTCTCGGGGTCCTCGGCGGCGAAGCCCGCGGCGACGAGCCTCTCGCCGAGGTCCGCGGGGGTGTCGTGGGCGTACAGCTTCCATTCGAAGGGCAGGCCTTCGGCGCGGTAGTGCTCGATCTGTCCGGCGATGGCGCGGTCGGCGTCCTCGATGCCGAGACCGGACCAGAGGACGCCGTTCCAGGCGTGCGCGGGTCCGGTCTGGCGGACGACGCCGCCGACGCGCTCGACCCGGCAACCGGGCCCGTCGGGGCGGGCGTCGCGGCGGAGCTGACGGTCGTACAGGTCACGGAGGTGCTGGGGTTCCATGCGGGCCACTCCAGCATCCGGCCCCGGCCCGGGCAACGGGATTACGGGGCGGGGCGGGGCGGGCGACGGATCACCGGACGGGTCGCCCTTCCCTCAGGGGCCGTCGTGCTCCGCCGGGGTCCCCGCCCTCCTCGCCCGACACACCCCGGGTGTGAGGGAGGCACGAGCCGGGAAACTTGCTCCGCCCCCTTGCCAACCCCCCGGTACCTCCGGATTTACTGGCCGGGAACGGATCTACCGAATGATCGGTCGTCCGTTTTACGACCGTGGAGGAGTGGCGCGATGACGGAACTGCTGGACAGCGGCGAACGGCTCGGACGCGAGGAGCTCGCGGCCCTCCAGCTGGAGCGGCTGCGGGCGAGCCTGCGCCACGCGTACGAGAACGTGGACTTCTACCGGCGCTCCTTCGACGCGGCCGGGGTCACCCCGGACGACTGCCGTACGCTCGCGGACCTGGCGCGTTTCCCCTTCACCGCCAAGACGGACCTGCGCGACCACTACCCCTTCGGCATGTTCGCCGTCGACCAGTCCCGGATCCGGCGCATCCACGCCTCCAGCGGCACCACCGGCCGGCCGACCGTCGTCGGCTACACCGAGGGCGACCTCGACATGTGGGCGGACGTGGTCGCCCGCTCCCTGCGCGCCGCCGGGGCCCGCCCCGGGCACAAGGTGCATGTGGCGTACGGGTACGGCCTGTTCACCGGCGGACTCGGCGCGCACTACGGGGCGGAGCGCCTCGGGTGCACGGTGATCCCCGCGTCGGGCGGCATGACGGCCCGACAGGTGCAGCTCATCCAGGACTTCCGTCCCGAGATCATCATGGTGACCCCCTCGTACATGCTGACGCTGCTCGACGAGTTCGAGCGGCAGGGCGTGGATCCGCGCTCGACCTCCCTGAAGGTGGGCGTGCTCGGCGCCGAGCCGTGGACGGAGGCGATGCGGAAGGAGATCGAGGAGGCCTTCGCCATCGACGCGGTCGACATATACGGCCTGTCGGAGGTGATCGGCCCCGGCGTGGCCCAGGAGTGCGTGGAGACCAAGGACGGCCTGCACATCTGGGAGGACCACTTCTACCCGGAGATCGTGGACCCGTTCACGGGCGAGGTGCTGCCGGACGGGGAGGAGGGGGAGCTCGTCTTCACCTCGCTCACCAAGGAGGCCATGCCGATCGTCCGCTACCGGACGCGCGATCTGACCCGTCTGCTGCCGGGGACCGCCCGGGTGTTCCGGCGGATGGAGAAGGTCACGGGTCGCAGTGACGACATGATCATCCTGCGCGGGGTGAACCTCTTCCCCACCCAGATCGAGGAGATCGTCCTCCGTACCCCGGCCGTGGCTCCGCACTTCCAGCTCCGGCTGACCCGCGAGGGCCGGCTCGACGCCCTGACCGTACGGGCCGAGGCGCGCGCGGGCGCGACGGGCGAGCAGCGCGCCGAGGCGGCCCGGTCGATCGCGGCGGCGGTCAAGGACGGGATCGGGGTCTCGGTGGGTGTGGAGGTGGTCGACCCGGAGACCCTGGAGCGCTCGGTGGGCAAGATCAAGCGGATCGTGGACCTGCGGAAGACGGCCTGACCCGCCGTCTCTCTCCGGTGACGCACCCTGCCGGTCCGGTGGCGGGCCGGGCCGGTCCGGCATACCCCGCCCTCGACCGGGCCCGCACCACCGCGCGGAGCGCCGGCCTCCCGTACGCCGGGACGGTCCGGCGGGCTACTGCTCCGAGCTCTCCCGACCGTCCGCGTACCGGTCGCGCAGCTCCCTCTTGAGGATCTTGCCGCTCGCGTTGCGGGGCAGCTCCGGGAGGAAGTGGATGCGCTTCGGGGCCTTGAAGTGGGCCAGGTTCTCCCGCGCGTGGGTGAGGAGTTCCGTCTCGGTGATCTCGCCCCGCGGGACGACCACCGCCGTGACCGCCTCGATCCAGCGTTCGTCGGGGAGGCCGATCACGGCCACCTCGGCGACCCCCGGGTGGGTGTAGAGCGCGTCCTCCACCTGGCGCGAGGCGACCAGCACACCGCCGGAGTTGATGACGTCCTTCACCCGGTCGACGATCGTGAGGTAGCCCTGTGCGTCGCGGACGGCGAGATCGCCCGAGCGGAACCAGCCGCCCCGGAAGGCCGCCTCGGTCTCCTCGGGCTTGCGCCAGTACCCGTCGCACAGCTGCGGCGAGCGGTAGACGATCTCGCCGGGGGTGCCGTCGGGCACGTCCTTGCCGTCCTCGTCGACGACCCGCGCCTCGACGTGGCGGACGGGCCGGCCGCAGGAGTCCATCCGGCCCTCGTGCTCGTCGGGGCCGAGGACGGTGGCGAGGGGGCCGATCTCGGACTGGCCGAAGCAGTTGTAGAAGCGCAGTCCGGGCAGCCGTGCGCGCAGCCCTTCGAGGACCGGTACGGGCATGATCGAGGCCCCGTAGTAGGCCTTGCGCAGGGCCGACAGGTCGCGGTGCGCGAACTCGGGGTGGTTGGCGAGGCCGATCCACACCGTCGGAGGGGCGAAGAGGCTGTCGGCGCGCCCCGCCTCGATCAGGTCGAAGAGGACGGCCGGATCGGGTCCGTCGACGATCGTGTTCTCGGCGCCGACGGCCAGGTACGGCAGCAGGAAGACATGCATCTGCGCCGAATGGTAGAGCGGCAGCGCGTGCACCGGCCGGTCGTCCTCGTGCAGGTCGAGCGCCTCGATCGCGCTCGCGTACTCGTGGACGAGCGCCCGGTGGGTCATCGTCGCGCCCTTGGGCAGCGCGGTGGTGCCCGAGGTGTAGAGCAGCTGGACGAACTCCCGGGCGTCTCGGTCGCTGTCGTACGCCTCCGGCTCCGCGAGCGCGTCGAGGAGTGAACCGGGCGCGTCCCGCAGCGTCTTGACGGCGAAACCGTCCGGTACGCGCTCCGCGAGGGCGGGGTCGGCGAGGACCAGGGAGGTCTCGGACTGTTCGAGGAGGTACGTGAGGTCCTCGCCGGTCAGGTGGTGGTTGACCGGCACATGGATCAGGCCCGCACGGGAGCAGGCGAGGAACGCGATCAGGTAGGCGTCCGAGTTGTGGCCGTAGGTCGCGACCCGGGCGGTCTCGGGCAGGGCGAGGCCGTGGTGCGGTTCCCTCAGGACGGCCGCGGCGGTGGAGACGGCCGCGTCCAGCTCGGCGTACGTCCAGGTCCGGTCGGCGTAGCGGAGGGCGATCCGGTCGGGGACGCGCTGGGCACTCATGCGCAGGACACCGTCGACGGCGCGGCTGAGGAGTCGATCCATGCGGTGATCCTCCGCGCGCACCGGGCGGAAGGTCAAGTACCGTGCGGGCACGCCGGACAGGCCCGGACCTCGGATACCGAACGGGATGTTGACATGGGGGCGCGGGGCTGCGTGCATGGTCCAACCCGTTGTGCCCGTCCGTCCGTTGGGAGGCATCTTGCACTTCCGTTCCCGTCTGAAGCAGCTGGCGCTCACCGCGTCCGCCCTCGCCGTCGTCACCGCCACGCTGCCCGGCGCGGCGGCCGCCGACTCCGGGGGCCGGGGCCACCACCCGTCCGACCGGGGGTTGTCGGCGGTCATCCGGTACACCGAGTACGGCATCCCGCACATCGTGGCCAAGGACTACGCGAACCTCGGCTTCGGGACGGGCTGGGCCCAGGCCGCCGACCAGATCTGCACGCTCGCGGACGGCTTCCTGACGGTGAACGGGGAGCGCTCCCGGTACTTCGGTCCGGACGCCGCCCCGGACGGCTCGCTCTCGTCCGCCGCCACCAACCTCTCCAGCGACCTGTACTTCCGCGGGGTGAGGGACGCCGGAACGGTCGAGACGCTGGTCGGCACTCCCGCGCCGTCCGGGCCGAGCCGTGAGCTGAAGGAGCTGATGCGCGGCTGGGCGGCCGGGTACAACGCCTGGCTGCGGAAGAACCGCGTGACGGATCCCGCCTGCGCGAAGGCCGACTGGGTGCGTCCGGTGACCGCCCTCGACGTGGCCCGGCGCGGTTTCGCCGTCTCGGTCCTCGGCGGCCAGGGCCGTGCCGTCGACGGCATCACCGCCGCCCGGCCGCCGGCCGTTCCCGTCGGCCCGCAGACCGGCTCCGGCCGGCAGCCCGCCCCGCGGTCGGGCGTCTCCGGGCAGCTTCCCGATCCCGGGCGCGCCGCCGAGGCCGCGCGGGAGCTCTTCGCCGCCGAGAACGCCACGATGGGCTCCAACGCCGTCGCCTTCTCAGGGGCCGCCACGGCGAACGGGCGCGGCCTGCTCCTGGGGAACCCCCACTACCCCTGGCAGGGCGGCCGCCGCTTCTGGCAGTCGCAGCAGACCATCCCCGGCGAGCTCAACGTCTCGGGCGCCTCGCTCCTCGGTACGACCGTCGTGAACATCGGCTTCAACGACAAGGTGGCCTGGAGCCACACCGTCGCCACCGGCATCCCGCTCAATCTGCACCAGCTGACGCTCGCCCCGGGCGTCCCGACCTCGTACCTCGTGGACGGCCGGCCGGAGCGGATGACCCCGCGTCAGGTGACCGTGCCGGTAGAGGGCGGCGCCCCGGTCACCCGTACCCAGTGGTGGACCCGGTACGGCCCCGTCGTCGCCGGTCTCGGCGCCCAGCTCCCGCTGCCGTGGACGGCGAGCACCGCGTACGCGCTCAACGACCCCAACGCGAGCAATCTGCGCGGCTCCGACACCGCGCTCGGCTTCGGCAAGGCCCGCTCCACGCGGGACATCGCCGAGACCCTGCGGCGCACCCAGGGGCTGCCCTGGGTCAACACGGTCGCGGCGGACTCGGCGGGCCACTCCTTCTTCAGCCAGTCGCAGGTGCTCCCCCGGATCACCGACCAGCTCGCCGGGCGCTGTTCCACCCCGCTGGGCCGGGCCACCTACCCCGCGTCGGGCGTGGCGGTGCTCGACGGCTCGCGGTCGGACTGCGCGCTCGGCTCCGACCCGGACGCCGTGCAGCCGGGCGTCTTCGGCCCGGCGCGGATGCCCGTGCTGCGGGACACCCCGTACGTGGAGAACTCCAACGACAGTGCCTGGCTGACCAACGCCGAGCGGCCGTTGACCGGCTACGAGCGGATCTTCGGCACGATCGCCACGCAGCGCTCGCTGCGCACCCGGGGCGGAGTCGAGGACGTGGCGGCGATGGCGGCGCGCGGCGATCTGACGGTGGCCGACCTCCAGCGGCAGCAGTTCGCCAACCGCGCTCCGGCCGGTGACCTCGCCGCGGGCGAGGCGGCGCGGGCCTGCGGGACGGCGCTGCCGGACGATCCCGAGGCCTGCCGGGTGATCGGCGCCTGGGACCGGACGGTGAACACGGACAGCAGGGGCGCGCTGCTCTTCGACCGCTTCTGGCGGAAGTTCACGGCGTCGGTGCCGTCGGCCCAGCAGTGGACGGTGCCGTTCTCGGCGGCGGACCCGGTCCGTACCCCGAACACCCTGAACACGGCGGTCCCGGGCTTCGCCAAGGCCCTGGCGGACGCGGTGGCGGAGCTGCGGGCGGCGGGGATCCCGCTGGACGCGCCGCTCGGCGCGCACCAGTTCGTCGTACGGAACGGGGAGCGGATCCCGGTGAGCGGCGGCACCGAGTCGCTGGGCGTCTGGAACAAGACGGAGCCCGTGTGGAACCCGGCGGGCGGCGGCTACACGGAGGTCGCGCACGGGACCAGTCATGTGCAGGCAGTGGGCTGGGACGGCGGCCGGTGCCCGGTCGCCCGCACCCTGCTGTCGTACTCCCAGTCCTCGAACCCGCTGTCGCCGCACCACAGCGACCAGACCCGGTTGTACGCGGGCGAGCGCTGGGTGACCTCCCGGTTCTGTGAGAAGGACATCCTGCGCTCGCCGGCGCTGCGGGTGGTGGTCGCCAGGGGCTGAACGGTTCCGCTCAGCCCCGGCACACGGCTCGTCAGGGGCTGAACGACAGGAACACGAAGGCGGCGAAGATCGCGAGATGGACGCCGCCCTGGAGCAGCGTGGCCCGTCCGGGCACCACGGTCAGTGCGCTCACCACTCCGGTGAGGACGAGCAGGACCATGTGGAGCGGGCCCAGGCCGAGGACCAGGGGCCCGGACAGCCAGATCGAGGCGAGCGCGATCGCCGGAATCGTCAGGCCGATGCTGGCGATCGCGGAGCCGTACGCGAGGTTGAGGCTGGTCTGGACGCGGTCTCTGCGGGCCGCGCGGACGGCGGCGAGGGTCTCGGGCAGCAGCACCATCAGGGCGATGACGACACCGACGACCGCCTTGGGAAGACCCGCCGACTGGACGCCGTCCTCGATGGTCGGGGAGATCAGCTTGGCGTTGCCGACGACGGCGACGAGAGCGACGACGAGGAGGCCGAGGCTGGTCCAGGCGTCGCGCCGGGTCGGCGGGTCCGCGTGCTCGTCCTCCGACTCGTGGCCCGGCCGCGGCACGGGAAGGAAGTAGTCGCGGTGCCGGACGGTCTGGACACCGACGAACACGCCGTACAGGCAGATGGAGGCGACGGCGGCGAAGGCGAGCTGGACGCCGGAGAACTCGGGACCCGGATGGCTCGTGGTGAAGGTCGGCAGGACCAGCGTCATCGTGGCCAGGGTGCAGACGGTGGCGAGCGCGCCGCCGGAGCCCTCGGCGTTGAAGACGGCGACCCGGTTGCGGAGGGCGCCGACGAGGAGGGAGAGACCGACGATGCCGTTGCAGGTGATCATGACGGCGGCGAAGACGGTGTCCCGTGCGTAGGTCGACGTCTTCTCACCGCCTCCCACCATCAGCGAGACGATGAGTCCGACCTCGATGACGGTGACGGCCACGGCGAGGACGAGCGAGCCGTACGGTTCGCCCACCCGGTGAGCGATGACCTCGGCGTGGTGGACCGCGGCGAGGACGGCCGCGATCAGGCAGAGCGCGATGAACCCGACGGCGAAGCCCGGCAGGTCGCGCCCCCAGGCCGCGACAAGCGCAAGCGCGGCCACCACCGGCCCCCAGGTGGTCCACTGCCGTGCCAATGACGCCGTGCTCGAACTCATGATCCGCATCCTGCCACAAAGGGGGCTTTCGCCCGGTTCGGTCAATCCAGGGGTTCGTTGAGGCCGCGTTCGTACGCGGTGAGGGTCTCGAGGAACATCCGTCGCTGCGCCGCGTCGAGCGGGGCGAGGGCGGAGCGCCAGGCATCCGCGCTGCGGCCGAGCCAGCCGTCGATGGCGACGGCGTGCGCCGGCGCGATGGAGACGATCTTGCGCCTGCGGTCGGCGGGGTCCTCGACCCGTTCCAGTACGCCCTTCTTCGCCAGGTCCCCGACCATGAGGCTCACGGTCGTGGGGGCGACCTCCAGGCGGGCGGCGAGCTCGTTGACGCTCAGCGACCCGTCGAACAGGAGATAGGCGAGCAGGGAGAGATGACGGGGCGCGAGCGTGAGCGTCTGGAGCTCGTCGGGAATCCTGATCCGCTTCGCCCGCGAGACCATCCGAGGCATGAGCAGCAGCAACGTGCGCACGGCCTCGTCGAGTTCCGGCCCGTCGGCGGCCTCGTCCCCCTCATGTGCGGTTGACACCCTGCACCCTCCCTTTTAGCTTTGCTTTCAAAACAAATAGATCCGTCGGGATCGATGCTACCGGAAGGCACAGCCATGTCCGATTTCAACCGGCAGGTCATCGAGGAGTTCCGCGCCAACGGCGGTCGGGTGGGCGGGATGTTCGAGGGCGCGACCCTGCTCCTGCTCACCACGACGGGCGCTCGCAGCGGGCGTGCACACACCAACCCCGCCGTGTACGTACGCGACGGGGACCGACTGCTCGTCTACGCGTCGAACGCCGGCGGGCCGAGGCACCCCGCCTGGTTCCACAACCTCGGCGCCGACCCGTACGTGACGGTCGAGCTGGGCACCCCGGAGGGGACCGTCGAGCGCTTCGGGGCGACGGCGGTGGTGACGGAGGGCGAGGAACGGGACCGGCTGTACGCGGAACAGGCGGACCGCGACCCGGGGTTCGCCGCCTACCAGGCGGCCACGAACCGGATCATCCCGGTCGTCGCCCTGCACCGGATGGACCTCGGGGACCCGGCACGGCACCGGGCGATCGCCGACCACCTGGTCGCGGTCCACGCCGAACTGCGCGCCGAACTGGCGGCGTTACGCGAGGCACTGGGGTCCGCGGAGGCCGAGGAGGCCGCGGCGGTGGCGGAGGCGGAGTCGGAGGCGGAGGCCACAGCGAAGGGTCCGGCGGGCTCGACGCGCTCGGCTGGCGCGGCCGACGCCCCGGGGGCTGTCGTACGGGACGCCCCGGCCCTCCCCCGCCGGCTCGCCCGCCACTGCCTGACGTTCTGCGGCGCGCTGCACGCCCACCACCACAACGAGGACAGCGCCTTCGACCTCCTGGAGCGCGAGTTCCCCGAGCTGTCCGGGTCGCTGGACCGGATGCGCGCGGAGCACGCGGCGGTCGCCCGCACGGTGGAGGAACTGGAGGCGCTCCTCACCTCGGGGGCCTCGCCCGCGACCCTCCGCGCCGAGGTGGACCGGCTGGCCACCCGGCTGGAGGAACACTTCACGTACGAGGAAGCACAGCTGGTCCCGGCACTCACTCGCTCCCGGGTCATGCCCGGGACGTAGCCTCGGCCGCGGACCTCAGGTCCCGCAGCCACCCTTCGATCATGACGACGCTGCTCGACGCGTGCGCGGCGCTGCCCCACGCGGACGCGACGACCTCCTTCGGCAAGCACCTGGAGGACCATCGGGGCTGGGCCGCCGGCCATCCCGCCCCGCCCGGGGCCCTCCACCGGTTCCTGACCTTCTGGACCCGCCTGCACGGCGTCCTGTCACTGGAACTCGCAGGGCACTTCACCGGCATGGACTTCGCCCCGGCCCTGCTCTTCGCGGCCGAACTGGACGCGCTGCTCGCACCCCGGCCCTGAGGCCGGACACGGATCCCGGGCCGCTACCGTCCGGACACGACCTCAGGCGTACGGAAGCCGCGGAAGGTCACGTGCCTGCGCGTCACGAAGCCGAGCTTCTCGTAGAGGGCACGTGCGCCGGTGTTCGCCTCGGCCACATGGAGGAAGGCCCCCTCGTCCCGCGCCTCGATGCGTGCCGCGAGCGCGTCGACCAGGCGGGCGGCGTGGCCGCGCCCACGGGCCTCGGGCGCGGTGCAGACCGCGCTGATCTCGGTCCATCCGGGCGGCCGGAGCCGCTCGCCGGCCATGGCGACCAGCGCGCCCTTCTCCCGGATGCCGAGGTAGGTGCCGAGTTCGGGGGTCCGGGACCAGAACGGCCCGGGCTTGGTGCGCTCCACGAGGTCCAGCATCTCGGGCACGTCGTCCGCGCCCAGTTCGACCAGGTCGTCGGCCGGCCCGTCTCCCGGAGCCCCGGACGTGCCCCCGCCCGGCCGGATCATCTGGCGGCCTTCCAGGACGAAGACGGGCTCCCAGTCCGACGGCGGGAGAACCGGGCAGCTGAACATGTCGGCGAACGCACCCCGGCCGAGGAGTTCGGTGAGGTCGGCCCACCTCGCCGGGTCCGGGTCGGTGGTCACGGCGGCGAAGGTGGAGACGTCCGGCAGATAGGTGACGGCCTTGCCGACGCGGCGGGCGAGAGGGGCATGGACGCCCCGGAGGGACTCACCCACGGGGTCGTCCAGTACGAAGGGATCGCGGCCCGCCATCGTGTCGTCCCTCTCAAGCTCCGTGCCGAACGGGGAAGGAGGCCGCTGTGGAAGGCCTCCTCGGGCACGAAGTCTAAGCGGGACGGAACGCCGCCCCGCGGGGCGGGGTCGGGCAGGAGGCGCTCATCGCGGCTCCGCGCTCCGCCGTGCCATGCCGTCATCGACGCCTGTACGCAGTCGGTGACGTCACGCGGTCGCCGGCCGGGGGCACGCGTCACTCCGTCGGCGATGTGCCGGTCCGTTCCCCGTCGGATCGGACTCACGGCCTCAGCGAAGTCCGCCGCCTCCTCGGCCGCCGTCCCCCGCCCGGGCAGTTCCGCGACGAAGCCCTCGGGGGACAGCGGAACGTAACGGATGTCGCGCCCGGTGGCCGCGGAGATCTCGGCGACGGCCTGCGCGACGGTCAGGGCCCGGAGGTTCGTGGGTCGCCGGGAGGTTCGGGCCCGTCGGCGCGGGCGCTCGCCGAGGAGATCCTGCCCCGCCGGCACCCTCGCCGTGTCCGGTCACAGCGGGCGCTCGTGGCCCTCCCAGTACGGGGCGCGCAGGCGGCGCTTGTACAGCTTGCCGTTGGGGTCGCGGGGCATGGTCGCGACGAAGTCGACCGACTTCGGGCGTTTGAACCCGGCGAGGCGGTCGGCGCAGTGGGCCAGGATCTCCTCGGCGAGCGCCGCCCCCGGCTCGTGCCCCTCGGCCGCCTCGACGACCGCCTTGACCTCCTCGCCCCAGTCGGCGTGCGGGATGCCGAAGGCGGCGGCGTCGGCGACGGCGGGGTGGGCGAGGAGAGCGGCCTCGATCTCTGCCGGGTAGATGTTGACCCCACCGGAGATGATCATGTCGATCTTGCGGTCGCGCAGGAAGAGATAGCCGTCCTCGTCGAGGACGCCGAGGTCTCCGACGGTGAAGAAGTCGCCGATGCGGTTCTTCGCGGTCTTCGCCTCGTCCTTGTGGTACTGGAATCCGCCGGTGTTCATCTTCAGGTAGACGGTGCCGAGTTCGCCGGGCGGCAGCCGGACTCCGTCGTCGTCGAAGACGGCCAGTTCGCTGATGGGCCAGGCACGGCCGACGGTCCCGGGCTTCTTCAGCCACTCCTCGGCGGTGGCGAACGCGCCGCCGCCCTCGCTCGCGGCGTAGTACTCCTCGACGCACCGGCCCCACCAGTCGATCATCGCCCGCTTGACGTGCTCGGGGCACGGCGCGGCACCGTGGATGGCGTGGCGCATCGAGGAGACGTCGTACCGGTTCCGTACGTCCTCGGGCAGGGAGAGCAGACGGTGGAACTGGGTGGGGACCATATGGGTGTGGGTGCAGTCGTACCGGTCGATCAGCCGGAGCATCTCCTCTGGCGTCCACCGGTCCATCAGGACGAGCGGGTGACCGATGTGCAGGGCGGCGGCGGCGAACTGCAACACCGCCGTGTGGTAGAGCGGCGAGCAGACGAGGTGGACGTTCCCGTCGGCCGGCCGGATGCCGAAGATGCCGAGGAAGCCGCCGAGATGGGTCTCCTCGGGGAGCTTCCCGGGCAGCGGGCGGCGGATGCCCCGGGGACGTCCGGTGGTGCCGGAGGTGTAGTTCATGACCCAGCCGAGGGTGCGGTCGGCGGGGGCGCCCGCGTCCTGTCCTTCGAGCAGTTCGCCGTACGCGCGGAAGCCCGGGATCGTCCCCACGGCGTACCGGTGGGTGGCAGGGAGTCCGGCCTCGTCGGCGGCGAGGGTCACGGATTCGGCGAACCGTTCGTGGGCGACGAGCACCCTGGCGCCGGAGTCGGCGACGATCCAGGCGATCTCGGGGCCGACGAAGTGGTGGTTGACCGGGACGAGGTAGAACCCGGCCTGGCTCGCGGCGAGATGGGCGGTGAAGAACTCCGGCCCGTTGGGCAGGACGACGGCGAACGCGTCGCCGCGCTCGAGGCCGGCCGCCCGCAGCCCGTGGACCAGTCGGTTGGCCTCGGCGTGCAGCCGGCCGGCGGTCCACTCCTCGCCGTCGGGTGCGATCAGCACCGTACGGCCGGGGTCGGCGGTGGCCTGGGCCCAGAATCCGGTGGCTGCGGCTGACTGGCTCATGCCTCGCTCCGTCCGGCGATGCGGTTGATGCGGTCGACGGCCTTCTCGAAGCCGCGGGTGAGCTCGTCCACGACCTGCTGGACGCTGCGCTCGGAGTTCATCCGGCCGACGATCTGACCGACGGGGGTGCCGAGCAGCTGGTCGACCTCGTACCGCTGGATGCGGGAGACGGCCTCGGCGACGAGCAGTCCCTGGAGCGGCATGGGAAGCGGGCCGGGGCCCGCCGGGTCGTCCCAGGCGTCGGTCCACCCGGTGCGGAGCTGACGGGCGGGCTTGCCGGTCAGGGCCCGGGAGCGGACGGTGTCGCCGGAGCCGGCGGCGAGGAGCTTGGCGGTGAGGGCGCGGGAGTGCAGGTCGGCCTCGGTGGTGGTGAGCCAGATCGAGCCGAGCCAGACGCCCTGGGCGCCGAGGGCGAGTCCTGCGGCGATCTGCTCGCCGCTGCCGATGCCGCCGGCGGCGAGCACGGGCAGCGGGGAGACGGCGTCGACGACCTCGGGGGTGAGCACCATGGAGGCGATCTCACCGGTGTGGCCTCCGGCCTCGTAGCCCTGGGCGACGACGACGTCGATCCCGGCGTCGGCGTGGTGGCGGGCGTGCCGGGCGCTTCCCGCGAGGGCGGCGACGAGGACGCCGTGGTCGTGGGCGCGGGCGACGACGTCCGGGGGCGGGGAGCCGAGGGCGTTGGCGAGGAGTCTGATCGGGTAGTCGAAGGCCACGTCGAGCTGGTTGCGGGCGACCTGCTCCATCCAGCCGGTGATGCGCCAGCCGGAGGCCTCGCCCTCGGCGAGTTCGGGCACGCCGTGTTCGGCGAGCGTGGCGCGGACGAACGCCCGGTGCTCCTCCGGGATCATGGCCTCGACCTCGGCCTCGGTCAGTGTCTGGCCGCCGCCTCCCGGGGCTTCGACCTTCTTGGCGGGCATCACGACGTCGAGGCCGTAGGGCAGGCCGTCGGTGTGGTCCTGCATCCAGTCGAGGTCGCGGGCGAGGTCGTCGGGGGCGGTGTAGCGGACCGCGCCGAGGACGCCGAACCCGCCGGCTCTGGTCAGTGCGGCGGCCACCGCGGGGAAGGGCGTGAAGCCGAAGATGGCGTGCTCGATCCCCAGGGTGCGACTCAGCTCCGTCTTCATGGGCGGCAGGATGCCGCAGCGACGCGCCGGAGGGAAGGGGTTCTCTGATGCATCGTCAGATTCTTTGGAGTGCCGGACGCTTCCGCGGCGAGCCCCGACTCCGGTAAGAAAGTTTCAGATCTTTCCGGCGTGGCCGAAGTTTTCTTTCAAAGGGCTGTGGGAGAGGGTGGGCATGACGGACGAGTCCAGGAGGGGCCGGGGCCCGAGCCGCCGGGCGTTCGGCGGCGGAGTCCTCGCCCTGGGAGGTGCGCTGATGGTCGGTTCGATCCCGGGGGCCGCGGCCGCGCCGGGGCCGGGGAGCCGAGGAGCCGGGACCCCGGGAGCGGCGGGGAGCGGCGGCGCCCCCGGCACACGCGGGACCACCTTGCGACGCGGGTCCGCCGCGCGGGCGGGGCTCCTGCCGGAGCACCTGGACAGGCTGGTCACGGACGCCGAGGCCTTCCTCGATCCCTCCCCCGCGCATCCCTGGTACGCGGGCGCCGTACTGCTCGCCGGGCGGGGCGGCACAGTGGCCCTGCACCGGCCGATCGGCATGGCCGTGCGGTACGCGTCGTACGACGAGAAGACCGACACCGGCGTGGAGTTGCCGCCGGACGAGCAGGTCCCGATGACCGAGGACACCGTCTTCGACCTGGCGTCGGTCTCGAAGCTCTTCACCTCGATCCTCGCCGTGCAGCAGATCGAGCGCGGGGCGCTGGAGCTGGAGGCGAGGGTCACCGCGTATCTGCCGGAGTTCGGCGGCGGCGGGAAGCAGGACGTCACGGTCCGTCAGCTGCTCACCCACACCTCGGGGTTCCGGGCGTGGATCCCGCTGTACAAGGCGCCGACGCGGGAGGGGAAGCTGCGGCTGATCTGGGACGAGGTTCCGGCGAACCCGCCGGGGTCGACGTACCTCTACTCGGATCTGAACCTGATCACGCTCCAGCTGATCCTTGAGGAGATCACCGGTCTCGCTCTGGATGTACTGCTCCACGACGAGATCACTGCTCCGCTCGGGATGCACCGGACTCGTTTCAATCCACCACTCTCCTGGCTGCCGGGGATCGCCGCCACCGAGGACGCCCGCCCGCCGTGGTCCGGTCTCGACCGCGGCATGGTGCGGGGCGAGGTCCACGACGAGAACGCCCACAGCATGGGCGGGATCGCGGGCCACGCCGGGGTCTTCTCCCGCGCCTGGGACCTCGCGATCCTCGCCCGCACCCTGCTCAACGGCGGGGCGTACGGCAGGGCCCGGATCCTCTCCCCCGCCTCGGTGGACCTGATGTTCACCGACTTCAACACCGCGTTCCCCGGTGACGAACACGGACTCGGCTTCGAGCTCTACCAGCACTGGTACATGGGCGCGATGGCCACGCCCCGGACCGCCGGACACACCGGTTTCACCGGCACGAGCCTGGTCCTCGACCCGACCACCGACGCCTTCCTGATCGTCCTCGGCAACTCCGTGCACCCGGTGCGCTCCTGGCGCTCGGGGTCGGCCCCCCGCGT
Organism: Streptomyces sp. NPDC029956; assembly: GCF_055574655.1. Lineage (NCBI taxonomy): Bacteria > Bacillati > Actinomycetota > Actinomycetes > Kitasatosporales > Streptomycetaceae > Streptomyces > Streptomyces sp. NPDC029956. Next base: position 44,218 of record NZ_JBVHZJ010000052.1, read on the forward strand.
CGCCGCGGCGAACAACCTGGCCCGTGCCGTCCCCGTCCGCCCCGACCGGGGCCGTACGTCCTGGTTCTCCGGCATGGCGAGCGCCACGACCGCCACCCTGACGCTCCCCCCCGTGCCGCGCGCCGCACGCCTGGAGTGCTCGCTGTGGTGGGACACCGAACCGGGCGCCGACACAGCCGTCCTGGAGGCCTCGGCCGACGGCGGCACGACCTGGCGGCCGCTCCCCTTCACCATCGACGGACGCACGGAGCACCCGACGGGCGCGGCGGGCGGCTGGTCCGGGCGCGTCTGGCACACCGTCTCCGCCCCGCTGTCCGGGACGGACGCCCTCCTGCGCTGGCGGTACACGACGGACCAGCGGTACGTGGGACGGGGCGTGTACGTGGACGGGCTGCGGCTCCTCGACGGATCGGGACGGCCCGTGTTCGACGAGGCACGGCCGGCGGACGGAGCGCGGATCGAGGCGAACGGCTGGAGCAGGTCGGCCGATTGAGCCACCCGTCCACCGGGTCGCGCGGGACCGGGGCGGCTCAGGCGGCCTCCGCGTCGCCCGAGGCGGCTCAGGCGGCCTCCGCGTACAGCTCCTCGATCAGTTGGACGACCCGCTCCGGCTCCCGGAGAGTCGGGTAGTGGTCGGAGGAGGACAGACGCACGAGGCGGCAGCCCGGGATGCGTCCGGCCATCTCCTCGTTGCAGCGCACGACCTCCGGCCGGTCCAGCTCGCCGAGCGCGAGCAGGGTCGGTGCGGAGATCTCCCCGAGCCGGTCGAAGGCGGGCGGGCCGGTGAGCTGGTGACCGATGTTGCTGAACCAGGCGGGCAGCACGGCCCGGCAGAGGGCGGCCGCGACCGGGTCGGACTCGGGGGTGCCGCCGCCGGCCTTCGCCCACGCGCGCAGGCCGAGCCGGACGATGCCCTCCGTGTCGCCGGCCGTGGCCAACGGCTCCAGGCGCTCGAAGAACTCACCCGTGGCCAGTCCCTCGTACCCGGAGACTCCGGGAACGAGGAGGGCGAGGCCCGCCACCCGCCCGGGCGCCTCCAGGGCGAAGTCGACCGAGGTGGCCCCACCCATGCTGGAGCCCACGAGGACCGCCCGCTCGACCTCGAAGTGGTCGAGGACCTCGGCCAGATCGCGGACCGGGAGGTACGCGGTCGTGGGCGCGGGCGAGCGTCCGTAGCCGCGCACGTCGTACCGGATCACCCGCCGCCCGGCGGTGAGCTCCGGCAGGACCGGGTCCCACACCGCGGAGTCGCCGACACCGGGATGGAGCAGGACCCAGCGGCAGGCCGTCCCCTCCCGAGTCGTCCGCCCAGACCTCGCCGTCACTGACAGACACCATGGTTTCCACGGTTCCCCAGTCTGGTGGGGTCCCCGGACGCCCGCCGGCACCCGGACGGTGTCTGGCTGAGATGGCGCCCGTCAGGCGCCGGATTCCGATGCCACACCCAGTGCGGTCAGCACGGGGCTGATCAGCGGGTGGTCCTCCGCGCCCCGCCGGACGGCGGCGAAGACCCTGCGGGTCGGGGCGACGCCCTCGATCGGGCGGACCTCCACACCCGTGAGATCCATGCCGCGCAGCGCCGAACGCGGTACGAGAGCCACGCCGACGGACGCGGCCGCGAGGGCGACGACGGCGCGGAAGTCGTCGGACGAGTGCTCCGGATTCAGTGTGAAGCCGGCGTATTCGCAGGCCAGGACGGTGACGTCATGGCAGGGATTGCCGGCGGACTGGCCGATCCAGGCGTCCTTCGCGAGGTCGCCGAGCGCGACCCGCTCGCCGACCGCCAGCCGGTGGCCCGGCGGCAGGACCGCGTCGAAGGGCTCCGCGTAGAGCGGGACGCGGGTGAGGCGGGCGTCGTCCTCGCCCGGCGCGCCCCGGTACTCGACGGCGACGGCCACGTCGACCTGCCGGTCGAGGACCATCATCAGGCTCTCGTCGCCCTCGGCGTCCCGTACCCGGACCCGGATTCCGGGTGCGGAGTCGGCCAGTGCCCTGATGGCCGGGGCCACCACGAGCCCGATGCCGGTGGCGAAGGCGGCGACCGTGACCGTACCGGCCTCGCCGGAGCCGTAGGCGGCGAGTTCGGACTCGGCGCGTTCCAACTGGGCGAGGACGGCGTTGGCGTGACTGAGGAGGATCTCGCCGGCCGGGGTGAGGCGGGCGCCGCGGGCGCTGCGGTCCACGAGGCGGTGGCCGGTCTCCTGCTCCAGTGCGGCGAGCTGCTGGGAGACGGCGGAGGGGGTGAGATAGAGCGCGGCGGCCGCCGCCGTGACCGTGCGGTGGTCGGCCACCGCACGGAGGATGTGCAACCGCCGCGCTTCGATCATGCCCCCAGTCTCGCAGGCCGCGGGGCCTGCGCCCGCCTCAGCCCCGCAGGGCCGCGCGGGCGTCGACGAACGCGTCGACGGCCCGGTTCACGTCCTCCGTGGAGTGCGCGGCGGAGAGCTGGACGCGGATGCGGGCCTGGCCCTGCGGCACGACCGGGTACGAGAAGCCGATCACGTACACGCCGCGCTCCAGGAGCAGCTCGGCCATGCGGCCGGCCTCGGACGCGTCGCCGATCATGACGGGGGCGATGGCGTGGTCGCCGGGGAGGACGTCGAAGCCCTCCGCCGTCATCCGGGTCCGGAACAGCTCGGTGTTGGCGCGCAGCCGGTCGCGCAGGTCACCGGCGGACTCCAGCAGGTCGAGGACCTTGAGGGAGGCGGCGGCGATCACCGGGGCGAGGGTGTTCGAGAAGAGGTACGGCCGGGAGCGCTGGCGCAGCAGGGCGACGATCTCGGCGCGGGCCGCGACGTAGCCGCCGGAAGCACCGCCGAGGGCCTTGCCGAGGGTGCCGGTGATGATGTCGACGCGGTCCATCACGCCGTGCAGCTCGGGGGTGCCGCGGCCGCCGGGGCCGACGAAGCCGACGGCGTGCGAGTCGTCGACCATGACCATGGCGTCGTAGCGCTCGGCCAGGTCGCAGATCTCGCCGAGCGGGGCGACGTAGCCGTCCATGGAGAAGACGCCGTCGGTGACGATGAGCTTGCGCCGGGCGCCGCCCTCCGCGGCCTCCTTGAGCTGCTGCTCGAGGTCGGCCATGTCGCGGTTGGCGTAGCGGAAGCGGCGGGCCTTGGAGAGGCGGATGCCGTCGATGATCGAGGCGTGGTTGAGGGCGTCGGAGATGACGGCGTCCTCGGCGCCGAGGATCGTCTCGAAGACACCGCCGTTGGCGTCGAAGCAGGAGGAGTAGAGGATCGTGTCCTCCTGGCCCAGGAAGGACGAGAGGCGCGCCTCCAGCTCCTTGTGCACCTCCTGCGTGCCGCAGATGAAGCGGACGGAGGCCATGCCGTAGCCCCAGCGGTCGAGCGCCTCGTGCGCGGCGGCGACCACCTCCGGGTGGTCGGCGAGGCCCAGGTAGTTGTTGGCACAGAAGTTGAGCACCTCGCCCGGGCGGCCCCCCGAGGTGACGGCGACGGTGGCCGACTGGGGGGTGCCGATGACACGCTCGGGCTTGTGGAGTCCGGCCTTCTGGATCTCGTCGAGAGTGGCGCGGATGTCGTCGCGTACGGAATCGAACATGGGTCAGGCTCCCGCAGTCCAGTCGAGGATGATCTTGCCGCTCTTGCCGGAGGCCGCGTCGTCGAAGGCGGCCTCGAAGTCGGTGTACGCGTAGCGTCCGGTGACGACGGGCGAGAGGTCGAGTCCGCCCTCCAGGAGCACCGACATCGCGTACCAGGTCTCGAACATCTCGCGGCCGTAGATGCCCTTGATCGTGATCATGGAGGTGACGATCTTCGCCCAGTCGACGGCGAAGTCCTCGCTGGGCAGGCCCAGCATGGCGATCTTGCCGCCGTGGGTCATGTTGGCGACCATGTCGCGCATCGCGCGCGGGTTGCCGGACATCTCCAGGCCGACGTCGAAGCCCTCCTTGAGCCCGAGGGTGCGCTGACCGTCGGCGATGGTGTGCTCGGCGACGTTGAGGGCGAGCGTGACGCCCGTCTTGCGCGCCAGGGCGAGGCGCTCCTCGCTGACGTCGGTGATCATGACGCTGCGGGCGCCGGCGTGCTTGGCGACGGCGGCGGCCATGATGCCGATCGGGCCCGCGCCGGTGACGAGGACGTCCTCGCCGACGAGCGGGAAGGAGAGCGCCGTGTGCACGGCGTTGCCGAAGGGGTCGAAGATCGCGGCGATGTCGAGGTCGACGGGGACGCGGTGCACCCACACGTTGGACGCGGGCAGCGCCACGTACTCGGCGAAGGCTCCGTCCCGGCCGACGCCGAGGCCGATGGTGGCGCGGCAGAGGTGGCGGCGGCCGGCCAGGCAGTTGCGGCACTTGCCGCAGACGAGGTGGCCCTCGCCGCTGACCAGGTCGCCGACGGCGATGTCGGCGACGTCACGGCCGACGGAGACGACCTCGCCGACGAACTCGTGGCCGAGGGTCAGCGGGGTGGCGATCGTCTTCTGCGCCCAGCCGTCCCAGGAGCGGATGTGCAGGTCGGTCCCGCAGATACCGGTCCGCCGCACCTTGATGAGTACGTCGCCGGGACCGGTCTCCGGCTCGGGCACGTCCGTGAGCCAGAGTCCCGGCTCCGCCTTCAGCTTGACCAACGCCTTCAATGCCACGGCTCCCGACGTGCGTGTCCTGTGATGTGCGGGGTACGGGCGCGGCAGCGCGCCCAAGATCCCTGGAAGAGAATCTTCCGTACGGAGCGCTCGCGGTCCATCGAGGATTTCTTAAGCGCGCTCGCAGATCAGCTTCACACCACAGGCGGGGGCGGGGCGACGTCAACGCGTCCGAACGGAGCGGCCCCCGTCGGGGACCTCCCGTCCCGGCCGTGTGACGGGTGTCCGGGGGTCAGTGGCCGAGGGCCGCCATCGCCGCGTTGTGCCCGGGGATGCCACTGACCCCGCCGCCGCGGATCGCGCCCGCGCCGCACAGCAGCACGTTGGCGTGGCGCGTCTCGACACCCCAGCGACCGGCGGCCGCGTCCCCGTCGGTGCCCGCGTGCGTGCCCGCACCCGCACCCGCGTCGTCCGCCGCGTACGGGAAGGACAGGTCGCGGTGGAAGATGTGGCCGCCCGGGAGGCGCAGCTCGCGTTCGAGGTCGAGCGGGGTCTTCGCCTCGATGCAGGGACGGCCGTCCGCGTCGAGCGCGAGGCAGTCGGCGATCGGCTCGTCGAGGTGGGCGTCGAGCTGGTCGAGGGTCGCCGCGAGGAGCGCGGCGCGGGTGCCGTCGTTGTCGGCGGCGAACAGCCGGGCGGGGGTGTGCAGCCCGAACAGGGTGAGGGTGTGGTGGCCCGTCGCGGCGAGTCCGGGGCCCAGGATCGTCGGGTCGGTCAGGGAGTGGCAGTAGATCTCGGAGGGCGGCGCGGAGGGCAGCCGTCCGGCGGCGGCCTCGGCGTGGGCGGCGGCGAGCTGGCCGTACCCCTCGGCGATGTGGAAGGTACCGGCGAAGGCCTCGTGCGGGTCGACGGAGCGGTCGCGGAGCTTCGGCAGCCGGGTCAACAGCATGTTGACCTTGAGCTGCGCGCCTTCGGGGGCGGGCGGGGGCGTGTCGCCGAGCAGGGCGGCGAGGTCGCGGGGCGAGGCGTTGACGAGGACGTGTCCGGCCTCGACGGTGCCCTCGCCGTCGGCGGTCCGGAAGGTGATCGCGGCGCGCTGCCCGTCGGTCTCGATCCGGGTGGCCTCGTGCCCGGTGCGGATGTCGGCCCCGGCGGCACGGGCCGCGTCGGCGAGGGCGTCGGTGAGGGCTCCCATGCCACCGACGGGCACGTCCCAGTCGCCGGTGCCGCCGCCGATGACGTGGTAGAGGAAGCAGCGGTTCTGCAGGAGCGTCGGGTCGTGGGCGTCGGAGAAGGTGCCGATGAGGGCATCGGTGAGGACGACGCCGCGGACGAGGTCGTCGGCGAACTCCCGCTCGACGGTGACGCCCAGGGGTTCCTCGAAGAGCATCCGCCAGGTGTCGGCGTCGTCCACGCGGGCGCGGAGCGCGGCGCGGGTGGGGAGGGGCTCGGTGAGGGTGGGGAAGATGCGGCGGGCGGCGCGGGCGGTGCGCTCGTAGAAGGCCTGCCAGGCCTCGTACTCGCGGTCGGACCCGGTGAGTTCCGCGAAGGAGGCGCGGGTGCGGTCGGTGCCGCCGCCGACGAGCAGACCGCCGTCGCCCTTCGGGGTGTACGAGGAGATGGACCGTTTCCGTACGGCGAACCGCAGCCCGAGATCGCGCACGATCTTCTCCGGAAGGAGCGAGACGAGGTACGAGTACCGGGAGAGGCGGGCGTCGACCCCGGCGAACGGCCGGGTGGACACCGCCGCGCCACCGGTGGAGCCGAGCCGCTCCAGGACGAGCACGGAGCGCCCGGCACGGGCGAGGTAGGCGGCGGCGACGAGGCCGTTGTGTCCTCCGCCGACGACGACGGCGTCGTACGAGCGGGAGGCGGGCCGGGCGTCCGGGCGCAGGTCGGGGGCAGTCATGGCTCATGCTCACACGGAGGCGACGGCCGGGGAAGAGGACGGTGGGGCGGGCCGGGGAAGAGGACCTTCCGCTCGGACGTACCGCGGTGCGGTGGCCGCTCGCGTCTGCGACCGCCCAGGTGGCCGCTCAGCCCGCAGCCGCGTCGGTGGAGGCTCAGACCTGCGGCCGTGCGCCGGCCGCTCAGACCTGGGGCGGTGCGCTGGCCGCTCTCAGGTGGAGGGCGGCCGCCTCGGCATGGCGGCCCAGCCGCTCCAGACAGTGGGCCTCGTCGTCCAGGGCCGCGAGGGTGTCGGGGTGGGCAGGGCCGAGGAGCCGGGTGCGGGCGGCCGCGACCGCGCCGTGCGAGGCGAGTGCCTCCTCCCAGCGGCCGAGGCGGCCGAGGGCGACGGCGGTCTCCCGGCGGCTCAGGAGGGTGTCCGGGTGATCCGGGCCGAGGACCCGCTCGCGGTCCGCGTGGACGCCCTCGGACTCGGTGAGCGCCTCGGGCCAGCGGCCGAGGCGGCCGAGGTTGACGGCCAGGGCGTGGCGGGCGCGGAGGGTCTCGGGGCCGTCGGCACCCTGTGCACGGGTGCGCGCGGCGACGAGGTCACGGCAGACGCCCAAGGCGTCCGCGGCCTGCCCGAGCCGGCCGAGGAGGACACCGGTCTCGTAGCGGGCGGCGAGGGTGTCGGGGTGTTCGGGGCCGAGGGCCGCGGCGCGCGCGTCGGCGACGGCGCGGTACTGGGCGAGGGCCTCGTCTCCCCGCCCCAACCGCCCGAGTGTGTAGGCCACTTCGCGCCGGGTCACGAGCGTGTCGGGATGGTCCTCACCGAGGAGCCGGGCCCGTGCGTCCGCGACCTCGTGCGCCGTGCGGTACGACTCCTCGAAGCGGCCCAGGCGGCCGAGCGTGTAGGCGAGGTTGTGGCGGCAGCGCAGGGTGTCCGGGTGGTCGGGGCCGACGGTGCGCTCGCGTGCGGCGAGCACGGTGACGTACACCTCGTACGCCTCGGGGTGCCGTCCCAGGCGCCCGAGCGCGTACGCCCGCTCCTGCCGGGCCGCGAGGGTGTCGGGGTGGTCCTCGCCGAGGACGCGCGCGCGGGTGGCGGCGACCATGCCGAAGACGCGCAGGGCGTCGGCGGGGCGGTCGAGCCGGGCGAGGGCGAAGCCGACCTCGTAGTGGCTGGCCAGGGTGTCCGGGTGGTCCTCGCCGAGGGCCGCCGAACGGTGCTCGGCGACGGACCGGTGCACGGACTCGGCCTCGTCCCAGCGGCCGAGCCGACCGAGGCCCATGCCCGCGCGGTACCGGCCGGCGAGCACCGCGATCAGCTCCGCGGAGGCGGCGGGGCGCGCCGGCGCGGGCTCGTGCCGTGCGGGTGCACCGCCGGCGTCCGTGGCGGCGGTCGTCCACTCCGTGGTGAGAACGGCCGCGGCGGGGTCGTGGGCGACGGGGCGCGGCACGCCGGCGGCGTCTGCGGGCCGGTGCCCGCCTCTGAGCGCCCGGAGCCACGCGGGCATGGGGGCGGTCGCGCCGGGATCGGCACCGGAGCCGGGAAGCGATCCCGGCGCGGAAGCGGAACCGGGCCCTGCCGCGGAACCCGGCCCTGGGACGACGGTCGCCCCGGCCTGCGACGCGTCGGCGCCGCCCGCCCCCGGCGGGGAGAGCGCGACCCGCCCCGTCACGATCCGGCGGCGCAGGTCTCCCGCGTCGGCCGGCCGCTCCGCCGGCACCTTGGCGAGCAGGTCGACCACGATCCGGTCGAAGTAGTCGGGGAGTTCGGCGCGGTGCGCGCGCGGCGGACTCGGCACCGTGTCGCGGTGACCGATGAGGATGGCCCAGGAGTCGCCCAGGTCGAAGGGCGGGACGCCGGTGGCGAGTTCGTACAGCACGCACCCCAGCGAGTAGAGGTCGCTGCGGTGGTCGATCTCGCCGCCGCCGATCTGTTCGGGCGACATGTAGTGGGGCGTGCCCATGGCGATGCCCGTGCCGGTGAGCTTGGACGTGAAGCCGACGTCCGCGCCGAGGCGCGCTATGCCGAAGTCGCAGATCTTCACCGTGCCGTCCCGCAGGCGCATGATGTTCGCGGGCTTGAGGTCGCGGTGCACGATTCCGTGCCGGTGGGTGTACGCGAGGGCGTCGGCGACCTGGTCGGCGATCTCGACGACGTCGTGGACGGGCAGCGGGTGCTGGGCGTTGGCGGCGAGGAGCTGGCTGAGATTGCGCCCCTCGAGGAGCTCCATGACGAGGAAGAGCACGCCGTCGTACTCGCCGAAGTCGTGCACGACGGTGATGCCCCGGTGCTGGAGGGCCGCGGCCACCCGCGCCTCGCGCCGGAACCGCTCGCGGACCACGGTGAGGACCTGCGGGTCCTGCTGCGGTCCGATCGGCTTGAGGCACTTCACGGCGACCCCGCGCCCGAGCGCCTCGTCGGTGGCGCGCCACACCTCGCCCATGCCCCCGCGACCGATGACCTCGTGCAGGCGGTACCGGCCCTGGATCAGTCTCGATTCCCCCATCGTGTGCTGCCGCCCCCGTCGATTTCCTACGCCCTTCCCGGCTCCTCCAGTATGGACGTCGGTTCGGACAGTGGGTACGGGGCGGGGTACGTGTAAGGGTCGGGTCGCGTCCCCGGGCCGAGCCGGTCCATCGCGCGGAGGATGTGCCGGGGCGGCAGCCGCCAGCGCAGGCGGGCGGGAATGCGGCGCAGCAGGCCTGCCGTGGCGACGAGACGGCGGGTGACGGTCTCCGGCGGCGGTGCGGGCCGGCCGTAGAGCTCGTGGGCGTAGGGGGGCAGAGTGTCGTACGCGAGCGCCGCGACGCGCCGCCAGATCACCTCGCGCGCCGGTACGAGCACGGGTTTGACCGGCGGCCGGCGCAGGAAGTCCTCGACGGTCCGGGCGTCCGCGCCGGCCTCGAGCCGGGGCCGTACGGTCCGGAAGTAGGCGTCGAGCGCGGCGGTGGACCCGGGGACGGTGGCCGGATCCAGCCCGACGAGCCGTGCCGAGGTGCGGTGCTCGTCGACGTACCGGTCGGCCTGGACGTCGGTGAGCGGGATGCCCGAGCGGCGGGCGACCGCGAGGTACGAGTCGGTCTCGGCGCAGTGCACCCAGAGGAGCAGCTCCGGGTCGTCCACGCCGAGCCGCCGATGGATCCGGCGCACCCGGGCCCCCGCGGCCTCGGCGGCCTCGGTGGTCCCGTAGCTCAGGGTCCCGACGAAGTCCGCGGTCCGCATGAGCCGCCCCCAGGGATCCTTCCGGAAGCTGCTGTTGATCATGACGCCGCGCACGGCGACGGGGTGCAGTGCCTGCAGCCACAGCGCCCGCACGCCCGCGATCCACATGACCGGGTCGCTGTGCACCTGCCAGGTCACGGAACGGGGTCCGAAGAGCCCCGGGTCGGCACTCAAGAAGCGTCCTCGCTCATACCGTTCAGGCTACGTCGGAACCGGCTCCCCGGAACCGGTCGTGCACGACGGGGCGGGCGGACGTCGCGGGAGGACCGGCGCGGATCTCAGGGTTCGATGTTCTGGTTCAGGTGGAACAGGTTTCCCGGGTCGTACGTCCGCTTGACGTCGACCAGGCGGTCGTAGTTGGCCCCGTAGTTGGCTCTGATCCGTCCCCGGTCGTCGTCGGCCATGAAGTTGATGTAGCCGCCCTCCTCGGAGTGCGGGGCGGTGGCCTCGTAGTAGTCGCGGACCCAGGCGATGTTGGCCTCGTTGGCGGAGGCGTCGGGCCACATGCCGGCGATGACGGTGGCGAACGAGGCGTCCCGGTAGGCGAAGGCCGTGGCGTCGGGGGCGACGCGGTGGCAGGCGCCGTTGATCGGGTAGATGTGGACCGTCGAGTTCACGGCGGGCAGCCCCGGGGCGTGCTCGATGTGCGCCTCGATCGCGGCGTCGGTGAGCTCGGTGACGAAGTTGGCCTTCCAGTAGTGCTGGAGGCCGGGCGGTACGAGTGCGTCGAAGGCGCTGTTGAGCGCCGGGTACGGCATGGGCCCGACGTGCTCGGCGACGACCGGCGCGAAGTCGCGGAGGGGCCGCAGGGCCTTCTCGCCCTCGTCGAGCGGTCCGGACCAGCACGCCACGACCAGGGCGAAGGTGTCACCGTGCCGGTCCTCCGGGATGAACGGGAGCGGCGGTGCGATCTGGAAGGCGGGGAACCCTCCCAGTTGCTCCGGTGCGTCGGCGATGAGGTCGGTGAAGGCGCGCACGACGGTGGCCGCGTCCTCCAGTTCGAAGAGCATCGGTCCGCCGTAGATGTCCTTGACGGGGGCGAGCCGGTACTCGAACGAGGTCACGGCGCCGAAATTGCCGCCGCCCCCGCGCAGGGCCCAGAACAGGTCGGCGTTCTCCTCCTCGCTGGCGACGACGAGCCGGCCGTCCGCGGTCACCACGTCGGCCGAGACGAGGTTGTCGCAGCTCAGGCCGAGCCCCCGGGCCAGATAGCCGATGCCGCCGCCGAGGGTGAGTCCGCCGACGCCGGTGGTGGAGATGATCCCGCCGGTGGTGGCGAGGCCGAAGGCGTGCGTCGCCGCGTTGAAGTCGCCCCAGGTGGCCCCGCCCTCCGCGCGGGCCGTGCGCCGCACCGGGTCGACGCGGACGCCGCGCATCCCGGAGAGATCGGCCACGACGCCGTCGTCGCAGGTCCCGAAGCCGGGGACGCTGTGCGCTCCGCCCCGCACGGCCAGGTCGAGCCCGTTCTCACGGGCGAAGTCGACCGCGGCCATGACGTCGCCCGCGTTGACGCAGCGCACGATCACGGCGGGTCTCTTGTCGATCATGGCGTTGTGCACCGTGCGTGCCTCGTCGAAGGCATCGTCGTCGGCCGTGACGACCGTCCCGCGTACCCGTTCGCGCAGCTGGTCGTTCGAGAGCTTGCCCATGGCCACCGCTCCTCGCTCGAATCATTTCCACGCTACGCCGATGCCGCCGGGCCTCAACCGGAGACATCGGCCTCGCGATCGAGTGCCCGGGCGGACGGCGGACGGCGGGCTGCGGGTGGCGGGCTGCGGGTGGACCGAGGGGCTACAGGTGAACCGAGGGGCTACAGGTCCTCGCAGAGCGTGCGGGCCCGTGCCAGGTCCTTCTTCACCGTCGCGTCGAACTCGAAGACCTGGTTGTGGCGTTCCTGCGAGCGGCGTATGGCCTGGGCGAGCGGCTCGTACGCCGCGTCGCCCGCCGCCGCCGACGCGGAGAGCGCCCCGGCCGCCGCGTAGCGGTTGAGGGCGATCTCGCCGACGGCCCCCTTCTCCAGGTACGTGCCCTCGTCGAACCCGTCGAGGGCCTCGCACGCGGCACGCGCGTCGGCCGCCGCCGTTCCGCCGCCGCCGTCGGTGGTCAGCGCCCATACGGCGCCGGTCCCCGCGGCACCGAGAACGAGGCCGCCCACGAGTGCCAGGACCACGGCCCCGGTGCGGGCTCGGGGTCGTTCGGCGGTCGTCGGGGCGTGGGCGGGGGCGGGGATCTGGGGCTCCTGTGGCTGCATTCCGCACAAGATAGCGCGGGCACGTTCAGGGCTTCGGTCCCGCCGCTGCACCGGCCCGCCCGTCCAGCACCTGAGACCGGCGGAGGGCGCCGCCTCCGCCCCGTTAGGGTGCCCCTACCCGTGGCCGGAACACGACGGCCCGGCCGCGGCCCGGCCGCCTCTTTCGCCCGACTCCCGCAAGGATGCCCATGTTTACGGTCAACGAGTACTTCGACGGCACGGTCAAGTCGATCGCGTTCACGCAGGAGCAGGGCCCTGCGACCATCGGCGTCATGGCCCCCGGCGAGTACGAGTTCGGCACCGCCGCCGCGGAGATCATGCACGTGGTCAGCGGCGCCCTGACGGTGCGGCTGCCCGGCGCCGACGCGTGGGAGACCTTCGCCGCCGGGGACCACTTCAAGGTCCCCGGCGACAGCAGGTTCCAGCTGCGGGTCGCGGTGGAGACCGCCTACCTCTGCGAGTACCGCTGACCTCCTCGGACGCGTACCGCTGACGCGGGGACGACAGGGAAGGCCCGCCATCGGGGGCGCGCGGCGCCGGCACCCCGGACGGGGGCGTCGGGAGAGCGCGGCGAGGGCCCCGTCCGCGGGGTGCGGCCGGAAAGATGGACGACGGCGAGCGTACGTCCGGGTCCGGAAGGGCGCCCGGCCCGGAACTTCTGGCCGGGCGCCCTCCCTCGGGGCGTGCGCGTCAGGACGCGGACGCGGTGTTCGCCGCGGGTGTGCCGGCCAGGATCGTCTCCTCCACCGCTTCGTACCGCATGCGCTGGTCGGCCGGGTCACCTTCGCGGAGCACCGTGCCGAGCCAGCCCGCGAGGAAGCCCAGCGGGGCCGAGAGGATGCCCGACGTGGTGAACGGGAACCAGTTGAAGTCCTGGTCCGGGAAGATCGCCTGGGGCGATCCGGACACCAGGTTGCTGCCGGTCATGAGGATGAACGCGGAGGCGCTGCCCACGATGAGGGTGCAGAGCAGTCCCGTTCGGGAGTAGCGGCGCCAGAAGAGGCTGTAGATGAGGGCCGGTGCGACCGCGGACGCGCCGATGCAGAACGACAGGGTGAGCAGTGCCTGAAGGTTGAGATGCCGCGCACCGGCGGCGATCGCGATCGCCACGAGCCCGACGACCGCCGCGGCGATCCGGGCGATGGCCATCTCTACGGAGCCCTTCAGTTGCGCCTTTCGGCGCAGCCCGTGCGTGATGAGGTCGTGCGCCAGGGAGTTGGCGCAGGCCAGGGTGATCCCGGCGACCGAGGCCAGCAGGGTGAGGAAGACGGCTGTCGCCACGGCCGTGAACAGCAGCGTCTCGACGGTCGTCTGGTCCGTCCCCATGACGGCCTGGCTGACCATGAGGAACGCCGTCTTGCCCTGTGGGTCGCCGGCGACGATCCCCTGGTGGCCGACGATCGCCGCCGCGCCGAAGCCGATGACGGCGATCAGCAGACAGGTCACGACGACGGTCGACACAGCCCAGGACATGGAGCGCCGCACGGCTGCCGCGCTGCGCGCGGTGAACATGCGCATGGTGATCTGCGGCAGCACCGCGGCGCCGAGCACGACCGTCAACTGAGTGCTGATCATGTCGAGTTCGTTGCCGCCGAACTGCAGACCGGAGGCGAGATAGGCGTCTCCCGCTCCGCTGCCGCGCTTGGCGGCGTCCAGCAGGGAAGGCAGGCTGAAGTCGAAGCGGTGGAGGATGAGCGCGGCGATCGCGAAGGACGCGCCGAGCAGGGCGACGGTCTTGACGATCTGGATGAAGGCGGTGCCCTTCATGCCGCCGATCGCCGCGTACGCGATCATCAGCAGGCCCAGGAACACGATCGCCCCGGTCTTGAAGCCGTCGGAGTCGAAGCCGAGGACGACGGAGAGGAGATCGCCCGCGCCCGCGAGCTGGAAGACCACCAGCGGCAGCAGTGCGGTCAGGGTGACCGCAGCCGTGGCGATCCGCACGGCAGGGCCGGGGAGACGCCGGGTGAGGACGTCGCCGATCGTGAACCGGCCCGCGTTACGCAGCGGTTCGGCCAGCAGGAACATCATCAGGACCAGCGAGAGCACGGTGCTCAGGGCGAGCGTGACGCCGTCGTAGCCGACGAGCGCGATGATGCCGATCGTGCCGAGCACGGTGCCGGCGGAGATGTAGTCGCCGGCGATCGCGAGGCCGCTCTGCACGGGGGAGAGCGAACGGTAACCGGTGTAGAAGTCGCCCAGGTCGTCACGGTCGGGGCCGGTCATCACGCAGAGCAGCAGCGTGACGGTGATGACCGCGATGAACGCGATCAGCGACATGGTCTGCGCCTCGGAGCTGAAGCCGGTCATGCGCGCACACCTCCGGTGGGCTGCTGCCACACGGGACGCCCGGAACGGCCCTGGCGTTCCGGGCGGGGCGCGGCTGCCGCGGCCGCCTGCTCGGCGCGTTCGCGGATCGCCGCGGCGAGCGGGTCGACCTGCTTGCGCGCGATCCGCTCGTACACCGCGATCGCGGCCAGCGCCACGGGCAGCTGGAGGAGCCCCAGGACCAGACCGGTGGTGAGACCACCGGAGATGCTGCCGGTCATCACCGAGGGGGCGTAGCCGGACAGGAGGAGGAAGACGACGAAGTAGCCGAGCGCGGTGAAGGTGGCGACGCGGCGGAGCCTGCGGTACGCCGATCCGAGCCGGTGCAGATCATCACGGTCGTCGGTGGCGGCGGGCGGTTGCGGCTGCTGCGGGGACGCGTCCCAGGGCTGCTGCGCGGAGTCCCAGGACGCCGACGAGGACTCCCATGCCCGCGGGGACGGGTCCCAGGCCGCCGGTGGATCGGTGCCCCAGGACGGCGGTCCGCCCTCCCAGGACTGCGGCGCCGCCTCTTGGCGGTGCCGCCCGGGATTCCGGTGCTGAGGTACGGGCGGTGGCCCGGGGAAAGGCTGGTGGTACGACATCGATCTTGCTCCTTGCCGCCCCGGGGGACGGGCGGGTGGCGCCGGTGGTCCGCGTACGTTACTCATGGGTATAGCCCTCATGTAAGGGGATCCCGACCGCTCGGTATGTCGGTTCGGTGACGATCCTGTGCGCGTGGCGACGAAACCGGCAGAAACCCCCGTCGTGGATCTTTCCGCAGGTCACGGGCGGGTCTCGGGGCGCCACCGGGACCAGGACGGGCCACTCGGCACGGCCGGTCACGCGCTATCGGCGGACGCGGGGCATGCCGAGGCCGATCCAGGAGATGATCTCGCGCTGGATCTCGTTGTTGCCGCCGCCGAAGGTGAAGATGACGGCCGAGCGGTAGCCGCGTTCCAGTTCGCCGTGGAGCACCGCGCCGGCCGAGCCCTCCTTGAGGGCGCCCGCGGCGGCGACGACCTCCATGAGGGCCGCGTAGGCGTCGCGGCGGGCCTCGGAGCCGTAGACCTTGACGGCGGAGGCGTCCTGGGGGGTGAGGGTGCCGTTCTGGACGGCGTTCACCATCTGCCAGTTGAGCAGCTTCATCGCGTCGAGCCGGGCGTGGGTGCGGGCCAGGGTGCGGCGGACCCAGGGCAGGTCGATGACGCGCCGGCCGTCGGTGAGCAGCGTCGCGGCGGCCCAGTGCTGGACGTCGTGGAGCGCGCGGATCGCCATCGTGCCGTGGGCCGCGAGGGTGACGCGCTCGTGGTTGAGCTGGTTGGTGATGAGGCGCCAGCCCTTGTTCTCGCCGCCGACCCGGCGCGAGGCGGGGACCTTGATGTTGTCGTAGTAGCTGGCGGTGGTGTCGTGCGAGGCGAGGGTGTTGATGATCGTGCAGGAGTAGCCGGGGTCGCCGGTCGGTACGAGCAGCATCGTGATGCCCTTGTGCGGCGGCGCGTCCGGGTCGGTGCGGACCGCGAGCCAGACCCAGTCGGCGGTGTCGCCGTTCGTGGTCCAGATCTTCTGCCCGTTCACCGTGTAGGTACCGGTGTCCTCGTCCCCCTCGCGGACCGCGCGGGTCTTCAGGGCGGCGAGGTCGGTGCCCGCGTCGGGCTCGCTGTAGCCGATGGCGAAGTCGATCTCGCCGGAGAGGATCCGCGGCAGGAAGTAGGCCTTCTGCTCGTCGGTGCCGAAGCTCATGATCGTCGGTCCGACGGTGTTCAGTGCCATGAGCGGCAGGGGCACGCCCGCCTGCGCGGCCTCGTCGAAGAAGATGAACTGTTCCATCGGGGTCAGCCCCCGCCCGCCGTACTCGGCCGGCCAGCCGACCCCGAGCCAGCCGTCGGCGCCGAGCCGGCGCACGGTCTCCCGGTAGAAGCGCTTCTGCGCCGCCGGGTCCGCGTAGCGGGTGTGGACGTCCTCGGGGACCAGCTCGGCGAAGTAGGCACGCAGCTCGGCGCGCAGGCTGTTCTGGGCGGACGTGTATGCGAGGTGCATGGGGCGGGCCTCCCGTGGCGGCTGTCCTGCGGCGGCGGACCTGCGGGGTCCTCGGCGTCGCCCGGGCGGTGCGACGAGCGACGGCGGCCACGGTAGAACGTGTTCCACAAATGCGGAAGCCTCGGAGCGGCTCCGGACGGCCCTCGGGGCCGGTTCTCGGGTGGGCAACAAGGGGAGGGGGGGGGGGGGGGGGGACTTGTGGATCCCCTTTGTGTATTGGGGCTGGTCTTGATCTGTGTGGGTTTCTGGTGATCCCTTTCGGTCCTTCTAG
>NZ_JBVHZJ010000053.1:0-27773 GCF_055574655.1 Streptomyces sp. NPDC029956
TGCCGTACGGCGGGCAGTCATGGAACGGCCCCCGGCCGGTGGTTCACGGGCGCTCTCCTTGGGGCGCCCATCGGCCGGTCCGCCCGGCCACCGCAGTGACAGGGTTCCGCTGCGCTCCACCCGAACCCCTCCCCCATCCTCCAAATCGACCGCTCACGTTCACCAACACCCAGCCGTCACGCATACCAACCGGAAACCGTGGCGCGGATGCCGAGGATGCGTTACGCGTCCAACAAACGCATGAGCGCGTGATGCATCATGATCTTTGGCTGTGTAGCGTTTGGGTTCTCGCCCCACCACCCATAACTCCGGCCAAATAACTCCCGGATTCCGCACCCACCCACAGCGGCGAACATACAGACCACCCGCCAAACGACAACAGCATTCACCGGAAAACCCGATGCACAACACACGACACCCATCACAGGAAGCAGGCCGTGCAGACCATCAGGAGCCGGATCGTCTCAAGGCCAACCCCGCGAGTGCGGGGAGCAGAGGACGTAGATCAGGAGCTGGACCTCGGTCTCGGGGCCATCCCCGCGGGTGCGGGGAGCAGTCGCCCTAGCGCCTGCTGGGCGCTGATGATCCAGGGCCATCCTCGCGGGTGCGGGGAGCAGAGGACGTAGATCAGGAGCTGGACCTCGGTCTCGGGGCCATCCCCGCGGGTGCGGGGAGCAGTACGACAGCTTTCGCACGCTTGTCGTGCCGCCGGGGCCATCCCCGCGGGTGCGGGGAGCAGATGGAGAACCGCGCGGTCCACTTCGCAGCCTCGGGGCCATCCCCGCGGGTGCGGGGAGCAGCGCCTGTACCGGGCCGGGCCTGGCTGGATGCCGGGACCATCCCCGCGCGAGCGGGGAGCAGAACGACCAGGGGCTGCGGGGGTCGAGGCGGGGGGGACCATCCCCGCGCGAGCGGGGAGCAGCCGACGATCCCGGACCAGAGCTCCAGGGCGAAGGGACCATCCCCGCGCGAGCGGGGAGCAGCTGGCAGGCCTACGGCCTGTGCCGCGAGGACCCCGACCTGGGACCATCCCCGCGCGAGCGGGGAGCAGTCATCCTCTCCGGGGTCGCACGGGGTCAGGTGGGGACCATCCCCGCGCGAGCGGGGAGCAGCTCGTGTTCTTCGCCGGGTGGCTGCTGGCGCTGGGACCATCCCCGCGCGAGCGGGGAGCAGTCACGGCGGAAGTTCCGGCCGAGGTTCCGGAGGGGACCATCCCCGCGCGAGCGGGGAGCAGAGACGCTCGTACGCGGCCTGGAGCTTGCCCAGGGGACCATCCCCGCGCGAGCGGGGAGCAGTCATGTCTGGAGTCCCCACGTGAACGTTCGCGGGGACCATCCCCGCGCGAGCGGGGAGCAGCTCGTGCGCTTCGGGGGCGGCGACACCGAGGTGGGACCATCCCCGCGCGAGCGGGGAGCAGTCGGCGGCGGGCGGCGGGGACGGGATCTCCACGGGACCATCCCCGCGCGAGCGGGGAGCAGTCTGTGCGCCTGTCCACCCTGGCCCAACCACGGGGACCATCCCCGCGCGAGCGGGGAGCAGATGCGCACGCCCGGCCGGAACCCGTCCGGGTTGGGACCATCCCCGCGCGAGCGGGGAGCAGTGCAGCTTCTCGAACTCGCTGCGGAGCTCGGCGGGACCATCCCCGCGCGAGCGGGGAGCAGGTGCTCTTCGCCGCCCTCGTGATCGTCCTCGCGGGACCATCCCCGCGCGAGCGGGGAGCAGTTCCGCAGCGCCCTGCCCTTGGCGCACAGCGCGGGACCATCCCCGCGCGAGCGGGGAGCAGGCTCGGCCTTCGCCGAATGGCCAGGCAGGGTCGGGACCATCCCCGCGCGAGCGGGGAGCAGCCACACTGACCGGCACATGGAACCTGATCTCGGGGACCATCCCCGCGCGAGCGGGGAGCAGCACTGGAGGCCGGGGCGGCGTTCGGTCGGATCGGGACCATCCCCGCGCGAGCGGGGAGCAGGTCGGGTTCGCTGCGTTGGCGAACCACTGGACGGGACCATCCCCGCGCGAGCGGGGAGCAGTCGGTATTCACCGGCACCGCGGGGCCAGTGCAGGGACCATCCCCGCGCGAGCGGGGAGCAGCTCGACGGCTACTTGCGGCCGGAGCTGCGCTTGGGACCATCCCCGCGCGAGCGGGGAGCAGGATGGCCCCGGAGGCGTCAGCGAACGCAGGGAGGGACCATCCCCGCGCGAGCGGGGAGCAGCCTCGGCCGCCGGTGGCGAGGTGCAGCTCATCGGGACCATCCCCGCGCGAGCGGGGAGCAGCTCGACCTGCTCATGGGCGAGTTCTTCGAGCAGGGACCATCCCCGCGCGAGCGGGGAGCAGGCTCAGCCTATCGAAAGCCCTCCCCCCATCGAGGGACCATCCCCGCGCGAGCGGGGAGCAGTCGACTGACGGTCTTTGCCGAGACGTCGAACTGGGACCATCCCCGCGCGAGCGGGGAGCAGCGGTCGCTCGTGGCCGAGGGCTTCAGTGTCTCGGGACCATCCCCGCGCGAGCGGGGAGCAGCGTTGCCCGGCCGGGACGTTGCAGACCACCTGGGGACCATCCCCGCGCGAGCGGGGAGCAGTGGAGCAGGTCGCGTCGGTACGGATGCGTGCCGGGACCATCCCCGCGCGAGCGGGGAGCAGGCTGCCCGGGGAGGCCGGCGGGTGGGCTCTGGGGGACCATCCCCGCGCGAGCGGGGAGCAGCGGCTCGGAGAAGCCGGTATCGGTGGGGGTGGGGGACCATCCCCGCGCGAGCGGGGAGCAGATACGGTCCGGTCGTGTTCGTCGCCGTACTCGGGGACCATCCCCGCGCGAGCGGGGAGCAGATCACCACAGCCCGAGCCGCCCTCAGCGCCGCGGGACCATCCCCGCGCGAGCGGGGAGCAGTTTGGGAGCCTTGCTGGCGCGTCCTCAGCAGGGGGACCATCCCCGCGCGAGCGGGGAGCAGGACAAGAAACCGCGAAGTAAGGTGCCGGCCTCGGGACCATCCCCGCGCGAGCGGGGAGCAGTAAATGCCACGCAGGAATCCCGCCGGGGGGACGGGACCATCCCCGCGCGAGCGGGGAGCAGGACTGCTCTGCCTGCCGAATCTGGCGGGCTGCGGGACCATCCCCGCGCGAGCGGGGAGCAGGAGCCGCCGAGCTTGTCGGCGTTCACGGCCTGGGGACCATCCCCGCGCGAGCGGGGAGCAGTCCTTGAGGATCTTCTTGGCCGCGAACGCGTTGGGACCATCCCCGCGCGAGCGGGGAGCAGTCTTTCCGCAGCAGCCCATGTCATGCCTCCGTGGGACCATCCCCGCGCGAGCGGGGAGCAGATCAGCATCGTCGCGCAACTCCCGGCCAAGATGGGACCATCCCCGCGCGAGCGGGGAGCAGATGTCCCGGGCCACGCCCAGGACCCTGCCGACGGGACCATCCCCGCGCGAGCGGGGAGCAGACTTCGTGACCTGCAGTTCTACCGCACGAACGGCGCCGTCCTAACCACTTTCACCGAAACCGACAAACCACCCACGACAGAGCTCGGCACACGGGCCAACAGCGGCAGCGACAGAACAACAAGCCCTGCCAGACGGCAGTGAACGGGCCGGCGCACAGGCGGAGGCAGACAGGGGACCCATCGCCGGGGCAGGCCGACCAGCGCGCAGCCCGGATGCCGAGCCGGCCGGTTGGCCGATGGGGCGATGGGGCGATCCCCGCAGATGCAGGGAGCAGGAGATGCGGCAGG
This sequence comes from Streptomyces sp. NPDC029956, assembly GCF_055574655.1. Classification (NCBI taxonomy): domain Bacteria; kingdom Bacillati; phylum Actinomycetota; class Actinomycetes; order Kitasatosporales; family Streptomycetaceae; genus Streptomyces; species Streptomyces sp. NPDC029956. Next base: position 3,719 of record NZ_JBVHZJ010000053.1, read on the forward strand.
TGAACGCGGCAGCGTGCGTGGGGTCATCCCTGCGGGTGCGGGAGCAGCCTGCGACCTGGAGCCGGCTCGCACCAGTGTTGAGGTCATCCCCGCGAGTGCGGGAAGAGTCGAGGACGACGATCCGGTCGGCCACGGCGACGGGACCATCCCCGCGCATGCGGGGAGCAGGTGACGTGGGTGGCCGGGGCGTCGACGATCGTGGGGCCATCCCCCGCGGGTGCGGGGAGCAGGAGTTCCGCTACGGACGTCTCGTCGCGGTCACGGGGCCATCCCCGCGGGTGCGGGGAGCAGCCGACGCTGGTCGGGACGAAGGCCTGGTGGCCAGGGACCATCCCCGCACGGGCGGGGAGCAGTGGGCCGGGCCGGTGGACAGCGGCGTGGACACGGGACCATCCCCCCGCACGGGCGGGGAGCAGAAGAGCAGGCAGTTCATGTGCGGGTGCCAGCCGGGACCATCCCTGCACGGGCGGGGAGCAGGGCAAGGGCGTCGCCGACAACACCGGCCCGCTGGGACCATCCCCGCACGGGCGGGGAGCAGCCTGTATGTCAATTCCGACGGCATCCTCCGCTGGGACCATCCCCGCACGGGCGGGGAGCAGTTCGGCATCACCTACAAGATCGCCTGACGGGAGGGACCATCCCCGCACGGGCGGGGAGCAGCCGCCGAGGGCGACGGACGCGACGATCTCCTGAGGACCATCCCCGCACGGGCGGGGAGCAGACCTCGATGCCGTCGACCAGGACCTCGAAACGGGGACCATCCCCGCACGGGCGGGGAGCAGCCGTTGCCCTCGGGCGACCCGGTCATGTTGGTGGGACCATCCCCGCAAGGGCGGGGAGCAGGACATGTTCGACATGAGGAGCTGTCGCTGCTCGGGACCATCCCCGCACGGGCGGGGAGCAGCGCATGGCGGGGCTGGCGCTCGGGGTCGGGGTGGGACCATCCCCGCACGGGCGGGGAGCAGATATGCCGACTGTAGACCCGCATTCATTGAATGGGACCATCCCCGCACGGGCGGGGAGCAGACTACATCGGCCCGTTCGAGTCCGGCCGGTTCGGGACCATCCCCGCACGGGCGGGGAGCAGGACGAGCAGTCGTTCGACGAGCTGACCCGCGAGGGACCATCCCCGCACGGGCGGGGAGCAGTCCCAGTACACCCCGGGCATGAACAGGGTGAGGGGACCATCCCCGCACGGGCGGGGAGCAGACTTCGCGACCTGCAGTTCTACCGCACGAACGGCGCCGTCCTAACCACTTTCGCCCAAACCGACAAACCACCCACGACAAGGCTCAACACGCGTGCCAAGAGCGGCAGCGACGGAACAACAGGCCTGCCAGGCTGCAGCAGACGGGCAGGCACGCGAGCGAAGGCAGGCAATAGGCCCACCGCCGGGGCACGCAGACCGGATGCCGAGCCGACCGGCCGACCGACCGGGCTATCCCCGCGGGTGCGGGGAGCAGTCCGGGCCCATCGCGAGAACCTCCCGCAGGAGGGGACCATCCCCGCCGGTACGGGGAGCAGTCCGACGGGCGGCAGACGCTCGTCGGGTTCCTGGGACCATCCCCGCGCATGCGGGGAGCAGTTGACGGTGCCGAGCCAGCCGTCACGGAGCTCGGGACCATCCCCGCAGGCGCGGGAAGCAGAGTGAGCTGAAGCCGGCGGTGCAGTGCAAGTCGGGGCCTCCCCGCAGGTGCGGGGAGCAGACGACCCGGCCGGTGCACGGAGCGTGTAGGACGGGGCCATCCCCGAAGTACGGGGAGCAGTGACGTATTCACGGTACGGGCGGGCACTGACAGGGACCATCCCCGCAGGGGCGGGGAGCAGTCACCTGGGGCGGCACCCAGCTCGGCAAGAACGGGACCATCCCCGCGGGTGCAGGAGCAGCATCGACCTCCGGTGAGCTGGCGCGGGCCGACGGGTCCATCCCCGCGGGCGCAAGGAGCAGCCATTGTTGCCGGTCACCCAGTGGTGCGTTTCGGGACCATCCCCGCGCGAGCGGGGAGCAGCCGATCACGCCGGGTCAGTGGATCCCGTTGACGGGGTCATCCCAGCGCGGGCAGGGAGCAGCCGACCCGGAGGCGAGCGGCGCGGAGGGCGTCGGAGCCATCCCCGCGCAGGCGGGGAGCAGTCAGGAAAGGCGAGGCGCCTGTACGCCAGGGTGGGGCCATCCCCGCGGGGGCGGGGAGGAGCCAGACTACGGGGCGTCCGCGAACACGGGGTCGGGACCATCCCTGCGGGATGCGGGGAGCAGATCGCCGGCCCGTTCTGCTGGAGACGGCCGCCAGGGCCATCCCCGCGCAAGCGGGGAGCAGTCCTTCTCCAGACCGGCCGACTTGAAGAACGGGGGGCCATCCCCGCGCATGCGGGGAGCAGATCAGGCCGATGGGGTTGGCCATCATCGCGATGGGACCATCCCCGCGCATGCGGGGAGCAGATCATCCCCGTCAGCCCCGAAGCCAGCGTTCGGGGACCATCCCCGCGCATGCGGGGAGCAGTTCCACGGGGTGCTGCCGGGTCCGGTTCACGCGGGACCATCCCCGCGCATGCGGGGAGCAGTGCTCGTTTCCCTCTGCGCCGTGGGTCAGCAGGGGACCATCCCCGCGCATGCGGGGAGCAGGCAGTCGTGCTGGCGGTGGCCTGGGTGGTGGAGGGACCATCCCCGCGCATGCGGGGAGCAGATCATCGGCCGGTCCCGCACGTACGGTGCCGGGGGACCATCCCCGCGCATGCGGGGAGCAGCGTTCGCGGGTGGCCCTGCTGGCGAGGATGTCGGGACCATCCCCGCGCATGCGGGGAGCAGTCGATCTCGGCCTGTTCACCCCAGAGCAATCCGGGACCATCCCCGCGCATGCGGGGAGCAGCCCGTGCGGCCGATCTTGTGCGGGTTCTGCCAGGGACCATCCCCGCGCATGCGGGGAGCAGCCCCCATCTGTCGGCTCCTCGGGCACAAGCCCGGGACCATCCCCGCGCATGCGGGGAGCAGTGGTCATCACCACGGTCCGCCGCGGTGTCCCCGGGACCATCCCCGCGCATGCGGGGAGCAGTGACGGAAGGGATGGCTCGTGCGACGCGTCAGGGGACCATCCCCGCGCATGCGGGGAGCAGGAGATGAGCAGGCCGAGCCAGTAGGCGCGGTCGAGAGCGACGGGACCATCCCCGCGCATGCGGGGAGCAGCAGGGCGACGGAGGCCGCGAGGAGGTCGCAAAGGGACCATCCCCGCGCATGCGGGGAGCAGAGGTAGGTGTCCCTGGTGAGGGAGACGATGCCGGGACCATCCCCGCGCATGCGGGGAGCAGCCTTCGTGACCTGCAGTTCTACCGCACCAACAACCCCACCCCAACCAGTTTCACCGAAACCGACAAACCACCCGCGACAAGGCCCGGCACGCGGGCCGACCGTGGCAGCGGGCGGAACAGCAGGCCCTGCCAGACGGCAGTGCACGGGCCGGCGCGCGGGCGGAGGCAGGCAGGCAGGGGATGAATGAATCGCCGGGGCAAGCCGACCAGCGCGCAGCCCGGATGCCAAGCCGGCCGATAGGGCTATCCCCGATGGCGCGGGGAGCAGTCCTGCTCGCCGCACGCGACGAGCAGGTCGAAGGGGCCATCCCCGAACGGGCGGGGAACAGGGCGACACCCTGTCCAAGCACGTCTGAAAGTGGGGACCATCCCCACAGATGAGGGGAGCAGCAGCCCGGCACCGGCGTCGCCGAACAGTCAGTGGGGCCTTCCCTGCGGATACGGGAAGCAGATGGGTTCTCGGCCGAGGCCATGCAGAAGACGGGACCATCCCCGCAGGCGCGGGGAGCAGAGATGCTGACCACGGGTCAGCTCGATGCGGGTGGGGCCATCCCCGCGGGTGCGGGGAGCAGCCGATGCGGCCCAGGAGCTGGAACGGCGTCATGGGGCCATCCCCGCGGGTGCGGGGAGCAGGGGGCTCGGTGTCGGGGCGGGTGCGGCCGGACGGGGCCATCCCCGCGGGTGCGGGGAGCAGGGTGCCGGGGCCCATGCGGTGGCGCTTGCCGAGGGGCCATCCCCGCGGGTGCGGGGAGCAGACTTCCTGAGCTGCACTTTTAGCCCAGGCCGAGCCGCACCTGAACCACTTACACAAAAACAGACCAAACCCCCGGAGCAACTGGTGGCTAAAGTGTCAAAACCTGAGCCCCCTCCCCTGAGTCCCCTCTGTGCACGCGGCAGCGCTGGCGCCCGGCCCGACAGGCTTGGCGGGCGAGGGGACTGCTGCGCTGTGCGGCACAGCGAGCGGGGGGCGTCAGGTGGCGGTCGGCCAGGTACGCAGAAGGGCTGCGATGCGACCGCAGGTGCAGGCGGGCTCAAGGAGCAGGTCCTTGAGTGCGATGGCATCCCTGCGGGTGGGTTTGACAGAGATGCCGGCAGCTTCGAGGTACATCACGCCCGTGGCAGCCGCGACGGCAAGATTGGAGCGCTCCAGCCACCGGCACCGGCCCAGTGTGTGCACCAGAGCAGCGGCTTTGGCATAGACACCGTCGTAAACGGGCTGCTCGAACAGCTCAGCGCGGTGGCGGGCGACGGCCGAGACCGGAACGCCGTAGTCGTCGGGCGCCGGGTCATCCGCCCCCGCCGCCTCAGCGACCTGCAAGATCCAGGGAACGTCGATATGCAGCTCCATCAGGCCACACGCGTTCCCCGAGACGCCGGCTGATCCCGCTCCGCCTCATCGAAGACCGCCTGATGCTCGGCCAGGAACCGGGCCGCCGCATCCACCGCACGGGCGCGCAGACCACTCGCATCATCTTGCACCAACCGGGCAAGGTAATCCCCGACACTCAACCCCAGGTCCGCAGCACGCCTCCTCGCAAGCTCCGCGACATCCTCATCCACCCGCGCACCCAGCTGCGTCTTCGCCATACCCAGCATGGTAACAGCCGTTACCATGCTTGCCGAGCCCAAAACACACAAGCCACGTAGCCACGACCGAGCAAACAAAGACAACGTGCGAACCGGGAACAGGCGGCACGCGCCAGGCGGGCAAGCATGCCCAGGAGCCATCCCCGCGCGAGCGGGGAGCAATGAGACGTGGCGCATTCTCTGTCCCCAACAACGGGGCCATCCCCGCGGGTGCAAGGAGCAGAAAACTAACGATCCTGCTCAACTTGAGTCACCCTCGACCCGACAAAACCCCCTCGGGCGCTGCGAGGCCGCCGCTCTCGAAGCGCCACATCGGCGTTTCCTTTCCCCTACAACGTTCGTTTGTAGAGGCGTGCCCAAAGAGGTACTGAGAGAGAGGACGTCGGATGATGCCATGGGAGGGTCTCAGACGGGGCTATCAGCCGCCCCGCACCCTTGCGGGCCTACAACACACGGCCAGGAAACAAAGCACACCTCTACCAGGAGCTACCTGGTGATCGGTGGGCCTGAGCCGTTAAACGTCCAGCTGGTGGTGCTGTTACTCGTCGGCGGTTGCGCCCTGTACATCACCTACACACACCCAGGCAGCCAGGAGCCACTACTGATCGCCGTCGGAGTGGTGACCCTGTTCTACCTGCTGATGGGATCAGGCGGGGGGACTCGTTGAACAGCCATCACATGGCCTCCGTCCCCACGGAGACAAAGATGCTGTACGACTCGGGTCGAGTGCAGAGAGCAGCGCTCTCCGGCCTGGGACCATCCCCGCGCGGGCGGGGAGCAGCTTTCTGAGCTGCGAATTCGCCTCACACTTGGCCCTGTCTGAACCAGTTTCACCGGAACGGGCAAATCAGCCATCAGGGAACACTGGGCGGGCAGGGTTGCTCAGCGGATTCCCTCATGCGCACCGCATGTAGGGGGAATTCAAGCGCGTCCACCCAGGTGCGTGCGTCACCTTCGAGGACGGCGTTGGTTCTCCCAAGTCGACAGCAGGCCCAGCTCGGCCTGCTCTTGGTGGTGGGTGAACCATCGTTGGGCGAGGTCCCGGTCCGAAAAGCGTCCGAGGCCGGGCTCGGTCGAGGGGGTCAGTTCGATCGTCTCCCACCCTCCGGCCGACTGTGCGAAGGCTTCGGCGATGTCGACGAAGGCCGGTCCTCGAAAGTAGCTCACGGCAGTGTTCGTGGTCTCCAGAGGGGTGTGGGACTGGTCCGACACCAGCGTTCCGGCACCGTGGCGAAACTCGAAGTAGGCGTTGATCGTCGGCTTGACCTCGTCCCGCATCACGTTCAGCACCTGCTGGCGGTGCGTGGGCGGCTTCAGGCACGTCAAGTACGAGAAGTCGATGCGGCTCTGGTCGGTCCTGATCACCTCGAAGCCGGGGTACGGACCACGCTGGGGAGGTGCGATCGCAAAGGACTGGACGCCGGGACCAATCTTATCGGCGGCCTCGTGGTGCAGGTCGAGGAGGTCAAGGAGAAGCAGGTGGTCCTCCTCCTGGTCGACGATGCTCCCCACGGTGTATCGGTACAGCACCTCCTGCACGGCCTTCTTCGCGTCCCCCTTGGTCTGGTAGCGGCGATGTCCGATCCAAAAAGCGGGCATGTGCAGATCCCCCTCATGAGTGTGTCTACCTGCGTCCGAACCGGCGCCGTTTGGAAGCGTTGCTCCACCCAGCGGTCTCCTTCGTGCTGCTCGCCGGCACAGGTTTGGTTGTGTTTGCCGCGGGGCGGTGGATGAGGGTCAGGCCCTCGTGGTCGACCGGGTTCCAGGCATGGTCGAAGGTGCGGAAGGTGTAGCCCTGCTCGTTGTTGGTCGTGTGGGCCAGCAGGGCCCTGCCTTGGCCGGCGTACTGCTGGACCTCGTTCCACAGGACGTCCCTGATCCTCGCGGACGGGTTGCCGATGAAGACACCGGCGGAGATCTCCAGGAGCCAGCGGGTCAGGAAGCCGCGCAGGCCTGCGGGGCAGTTGGTCAGGACGATCACGGTCACCAGGTCAGCGCCACTTCCTCATAGCGGTCTTCCTCTGGGGTGGAGTCTCCGTAGTTCCGCCCTGCCGCGACTCGCGTACCCCTGTCGCTCTGCAGCGTGACGATGTCCCACGCGCCGTCCGGGTCCGCAGTCCCGGTGTCACCATCGGTGCCAAGGAGAAGCCGCTTGATGTCGCTGACGCATCGGTCCAGCAGCGACGTCTCGTGGATCCGGTCGCGTAGTGCGCGGCGTGTGCGGGAGGCGACGTCTTCCTCACCTTCTGCGGCGACTTCGAAGGCAAGGGGGATGGCGAGGCCGGTTTTGTAGAGGTCGGCGATGTCCAGGACGAAGGAGAGTTCGTGGCCGGAGTGGACGAAGCCGAGGGCGGGGCTGCAGCCCAGTGAGGTGACGACGGCGTGGGCGATGCCGTACATGCACTGGGCTGCTGCGGTGATGGCCTGGTTGACCGCGTCACCGGCGGAGAAGTCACCGGGGACGTACTTGCGGCCGTGCCAGGGGACGCCGGTGCGGGCGGCTTCGGCCCGGTAGCACTTCTTGACGCGGTCGCCTTCGTGGCCCAGGAGTTCACGGCGGGTAAGGCCGGCCGGGTCTTCGTCGGGGAAGCGCAGCCGGTACATGGCGCGGGCCACTGCGAGGCGGGAGCGGTTGTTGGCCCACTGGAGGGCCTGGGCCTCGGCGAGGGCGGCAGAGCGGGTCAGGGCCCGGCCTCCGGCGTAGTACCGCACGCCCTGCTCCCCCACCCAGGCCACAGCGGCGCCGGTTTCGCCGAGGACGCTCATGGCCTGGTGGGTGACGCGGGTGCCGGGGCCCAGCAGCAGTGTGCCGATCGTCGCCGAGGGGATGTGGGTGACGCCGTCGGCGTCGGTGGCGGTGATGGCGTTGGCGTCCCGGTGCACCGTGCAGCGTTCGAGGTAGATGAAGGACACGCGCTCGCTCGCGCGGGTCAGCTCACGCGGGGAGAGTGCCCCGCGTTGCGAGACGGTTGTCACCTCACCACCCCTTGCGGGAGGGGCGCCAGCGTCATCAGACCGCACCCGTAGGCCTTTGCCTTGCCGATGCCCTGGGTGAGGGTACGGCGCATCAGCGCGGGATCGGTGACCTCCAGCCGTCCGTCGAAGGTGACCGTGACAAGGGTGACGGGCTTGCCGCGCCTCGCTCCTGCGGAGCGGGACTTGTCGAACGCGTGGGAGCGGTGGTCGCGGACCGTCACTTGGTAGCGGTCGCCGTGGTGCTCGCGCCCCTGATGAGTGGTTCCTCCCGGAAGTAGCCGCTCGTCTTTGGGCTTTTCCAGGATGCGGAACCCACCGCGCTCCTGCCTGTTGTCGTCCAGCAGCCAGCCCATCTGGTGGTACGCGGTCAGGTGGGCCGTCCGCTTGCGGGGCTCATCGTCGGTGCGGCGGATGTGGTGCACCGGGTTCGCCGTGAGGCGAAAACCCCACTGGCCTCCTGCCACCAGCCGGTCGAGGAGAGGGGTGTAGGACCGGGTCTGCCAGCCGGGGCCGTCGACCACGGCTGTCGGCCACCCTGCCTGTTCCACCAGGTGGGTGAGGTCGGGGGCGTCGGGGCTGACGAGGAAGAGGAAGACCTCGCCGGGTGCGTTGTGGTCCAGGCGCCAGAGCACCCGGGGGGTTTCGGGTGCCGGCTGGTCGGTGGGCAGCAGGTTGGGGAACGAGGCCATGACGGCGGCGTGCATGACCTGCCGCGAGGACATCAGGCGGCGGGCGCCGGTGCGGGCGGCGTTGAACCGGAAGCGGGTCAGGTACATCAGGCGTCCTCTTCTGGCAGCACGGCGAAGGGGTCGTGCCGGGGCGGGGAGGGTGCCGCGAGCGGATGGGGGATGTCGACGTGGCGGCGCACGATGGTGCGCAGTGCGTGGCGTCGGTGCTCGGCGGCGAAGCTGAGCGGCTGGTCGCGGAGGGTCTCTGCCTCGAGGGAGTCGGGGGATGTCTCGAGCAGGACGGGGAGGGTGATGACGGGGGTGTTGCGGTGTCGTCTGGTGTACCAGGGGGAGGCTTGCCAGGGTTCGCCGGCGAGGGCCTGCAGGAGGTCTTTGCCGGGGTGGAGGTGGAGGTCGACGGGGTGGGCCGGGGGGCAGGAGCGGCGGCCGAGGAACGGGGGGTAGACGGGGGCTTTGAGGGCGGTGTGGAGTTGGGCGAGGAGGTCGAGTTCGCCTTCGAGGGCGGCGACGAAGACGGCGTCGGCGAGGTAGAACCGCTCGGAGAGCGGCATGGACTTGTCGGTTTCCCAGTGGATGGCGGTCTGGAAGTCGCGCAGGCGGGTGCCGGGCTGGTCGATGCGGACGCCGAAGCGCAGGGCGGCCAGGGGTTTGAGCTGTTCGTCGTCGCCGCGCCTGATGCCGCGGGCGGCGGCGAGGAGGCCGATGACGCCGCTTTTGGTGGGGGCGGATTCGGTGGTGCGGCGGGTGAAGCGGGCGGTGGCCCCCCACGATTGCAGGGGGCCGGCGAGCCTGAGGGTCAGGACGCTCATGCGGGCGTCTCCAGGCGCTGTGCGACGGCCTGGCCGACGGCGGTGATGAGCTCGCCGAGGGACTGGGCCTCGGTGCCGATGCCGCTGAGCTTGTGGGTGTTGGGGCCGACCCGCAGGACCCAGGTGAGGGTGGTGGCATCGTTGCCGTAGGTGCGTTCGATGTCCGGGATGTATTCGGCCAGCCGCTCGACCGCTTCGCGCAGGTGGCCGCCCTGGTCGCCGCGGACGGCTTCTTCGAAGGCGGAGACGAAGCTGATGGGGCGGGTGGTGCGGAGCTTGACGACGACGGCCTCGGGCAGGGTGTGATGGCCGAAGGTGTTGATCTTTCCCTTGGGCAGGGACTCGATGAAGCTGCGGACGAAGGCCTCGACGGCGCGGCGTACGGGGGTGGTCAGTGACTCGTCCTGGCGCAGGCCCTGGCCGAGGGTGTCGGCAAGCTGGTGGACGCCGAGGGCCGCGTAGCGGTAGAGGGTGGCGGAGTTGAAGTCGACGGTGCCGATCATGCCGGCGCCCGGTTCGGCGTCGGTGTTGCGGTCGTCGACAGCGGTGTAGTAGTCCGACTCGTTGTCGACGCGGTGGACGCTGATGGCGTGGGCGACCTGGACGGCGGCGTCGACGTTGATGTCGGTGACGTCGGCGACCATGCGGCCGAACAGGGCGATGTCGACGGAGTGGCGGGAGTCGGCCAGGGCCTTGGCCCGGTCCTTGTTCTTCTTGTCCTTGAAGAACGTCTTGCTGTCCTGTGCCGCTTCGGCGGCGAGTGCTGCCAGGCCATCGAGCTGGCGGGAGCTGAGGAACATCAGGTACTTGGCCTCGGGCAGCGGCTCGCTCTCGCCGTTCTTCGACGCGGCGTCCGCCTTGCGCTTGGGTACCTCGATCTTCAGGCCGGCGGCCTGGACGACGTCGGCGGCCAGCTCCTGGGCGGCGGGGGCCAGGGAGGCGTCGGCGGTCTCGATACGGGCGGCGATCACCTCGACGATCTTCTTCGTCCGCACGCCGAGCTCGCCGGGCTCCAGCAGCTGCTCGTCCTCGAAGTAAGCGCGCGTGGCGCGCTTCCAGGCCTGGCTGGAGACGCGGGCACGCGGGACTCCCCCGTACACGGCCGTCTTCGGGGCGCCGGTGTCGTCCCGGTTGAGGTTGCTCGGCGGGACGGTCTGCAGGGCGTGCACGTCGAGGTAGAAGCGGTTCACGAAGCGTCCTTGTCGGTGGAAGAAGTGACGTCGGTGGTGGTGCCCGGAGCGGCCGCCAGGTCGGGCAGGGGTTCCTTGCCGGGACCGGGTTCGTCGCGGTCCTGCCAGGCGTGGAAGGAACGGCCCCACGCGGCGCGGACACGGTCCGCTCCCCCGGGCCACTGCCACTGGTAGAGCTGTCCGGCGAGCAGGCCGTAGTCCAGGCGGACCTCTTCGCGGCGCAGGAGCGTGACGAGGTCCCGCAGCCGGTGGGCGAGGGTGGCCAGGTCGGGTGCGGTGCCGGCGCGGACCAGCCGTTTGCGCAGCGAGTCGTCGATGTCGTTGTTCGGCATCGCGCGGTGCACTGCGGCCCCCAGGCCCCGGGGTCGCTGGGGCTGGTGGACCTGGTGCATGCCCGCTCGGCGGGACTGCTGGTGCAGGGCCCACAGGGTGAGGGCCACGTGCAGGGCGTCCTCGGCACGTGCCAGCTCGGCCTCGCTGAGGGGGCGGCCCTCGCGGCGCGCGTCGTGCAGGCGCCGGGTGTCGATGAGGTCCCACAGATCGGGCAGGTGTCCTGCGGGTTTTCCGGCGCCGCGGCGCAGCCGGGCCAGCGCCGCGACGGCCCTGGGATCGTCGTTGAGGTATCCGTGCTGCCAGGTGCCGATGCGCTGGCGGGCAACCTCGGTGAGCAGCTCGGATACCGGGGACGGGGCCGGGCTGGTGGTGGTCATGGGTGCACCTTCGGGGAAAGTTCCGCCGTGCCGCTCCGCGGGGACGGGAGGTGGGGTGGGAAGGCCTGGCCCAGGCATGTGCGCAGTCGTGCCCTGAACCATCGGTCTGCCAGGGCGGAGTTGAGCCACACGCTGCCCTGTTTGGCCGGCACGGTGCGGCCCTGCCAGGCCGCGTCGCCGGCGTCGGCGATCATCTGCGTGGCGAGGCGGGAGACGATGCGGTGGACCTGGGCTTGCCATCGTGCTCGTTCCTCGAGCGGATCGTCGGCGTCGCCGAGAGAGGCGAGCCAGGCACGGTAGGGGCCTTCGAGCTCGCCGAAGGCGCGGTCACGTGCGCTGAGGCGGGGGCTTTCGCTCTCCGAGCCGGCGGCGCGTTGCAGGTCGGTGGCGAGATCCCCGAGTGCTTTGACCGCGTCTTCGGCGTCACCGACGGCGTCGATGGCCTGCTGCGCGTATTCGCGGTCCTGTTCGTGGAGCAGGGCCACGGCCATGGTCAGTTGGTCGTCGACGACCTCGTCCACGACGGACTGCTGCGTGCCGTACACGCTGCCGGTGATGCGGGCCCGTACGAGGAAGCCGCGTGGCAGTGCACGCCGCGTCACGAGCCGGGCCACCCAGTCCAGGATGCCGGGCCGCAGGTAGGCGGATACGCCTGCACTGTCCTTCTGGTGCTGGGCGCGGTCGGCGATGAGGGACGCGAGCCCCCGCCATGCGGAGCGTGCCGGATCGTGTTCGCGCGGCAGGTAGACCAGGGGTTCGCCGTGCTTCTTTTCTTGCGCAGGGCTGCGCCGCCAGGCGGTCATCGGCTCGTGGGTGTGCATGTTGCGTGCGGTGAGCGGATCGCCGTAGCCCAGGACGACGCCGTTCACCCCGTTGGCATCGGCGTGCAGGCGCAGGCGCCGACTCTGCCACGTATACAGGTCGCGGATCCCGGCCGGGGTACGCTCCGCTCCCCCGGGGCCGCTCGGCTCGCGCCGCCAGGCGGGGCGGTCTTCGGCCGTGAACGTCAGCCCCCTCGTGTCCGCCGCGACGAGGTTGAGCAGCAGCGTCTCTCGCAGGTCTCGTCCTTCGACGAAGACGCCGCCGAGGTTGCCTGCCCAGCCGACCCCCAGGGGGTAGACCTTCCCGCCCTTGGCTCGTGTGTCGCCGGCCATGCCGCTCTTGATGCCGGAGGTGTCGTAGGCGTGTGCGTGCACCACCCACCTGGCGGCTTCCGGGAAGCTCAGCCGGCCGGCCGTCGGCATCCGTGCGGAGAAGAACGGCTCTCCGTTCGGCACGTCTGCCACGATCCTGTTGAGCGAAGACACCTCGTCCTTCGCCGTCCGCAGCTCTGCCGTCTGGAAGAACGGCGTCCGCCGGTCCAGGAGATCGAACCGGTGCCGGTGGGTGTCGAGATATGCCGCCACGCCGTCGAAGCACCGCGGGTCGTTCCACAGCCGCGACCAGTGATCGATGTCCTTTGGACCGTCGAGCGCGTCATGGGCGACAGCGAGCAGGAGTCGTGTCAGGGCGAACTCCTGCGTGGGCAGGTCGGCGGTGATCCTGCGCACGTGGCCGGCCTGGCTGAAGATCTCACGCAGCGATAACTCTTCCTGCTCACCGTTGCGTTGGAGCACTCCGATCCATGGCTGCTCCGTCAGGTCGAACGACAGCACGCTCTCGTCCGCCTCAGGTGCCTCAGGCACGGGCCACCTCAAGTCCCTCGGTCTTGGAGTACCGGAGTGCGAAGCCTGCCAGGCGGGTCTGACAATGCTCATCGAGAGCGAGAATCAGCTGGCCGGCGAGCCAGGGGCTGTCCTTCGACTGCCATGCCGGTACGTACAGCTCTTCGAGTTCTGCGATGGCCCGGTCCATCACGTCTGCGTCCGAGAACTCGCGCGGAAGACGCATTCCGCTCGCCGCGGCCGCACGAGCGGCCAGAGTGACCGGAACCTGGTCATGAGGGAGGTCCAGGCCTCCCAGCTGCCTGCCTTTGCGGTCCTTGCCGAGCCACGGCACCGTCGTCAGCTTCCCGTCTCCGCGCCGTTGCACCACGACGACCTCCAGGCTCTCCCTGCTGTCACGGACCTGCGCCCGCCCCGCTCGTGTGTCGTCTGCATCACCCATTCCTGCGGCCACCCATCCGAAGAGCGGTTCGCCGTCCTTGCAGACGCCGCCCAGTGTGAACTTGGCGGCTTTCTCGGCTTGCCTGTCGCGGTGCTCCCTGTGCCGGGTCCGTGCGCCGCTCAGGACATCGGCCCATCCCGCCGGCCCCGCCACCCCGTCCGCGTACGCGCCCTGCACCAAGGCACTGATGTCCTCGGGCAGCCGTACGGGCCTGCCGGTTGCGGCATCGAGGTGCGGGAGCAGCACAGCGGCCGACCGCAGAAGCGGGTACAAGTGGTAGACGGCGACGGATCCCCGTACGGGCACCGGTACCGTCCCGGACCAGTCGGCGCCGGTCACCAGACAGCGGGGCTCACGCAGCCTCTCGGGCCGGTCCTGCTGGGCCATGCCGCGCTGATGCCGGTGGAGACGTCCCATGCGCTGGAGCAGGAGGTCCACGGGGCACAGGTCGGTGACCAGAAGGTCGAAGTCCACGTCGAGGGACTGCTCGGCAACCTGGCTGGCGACGACGATGTGACGCCGCACGGGACGGTCCGTCTCCCCTCCGGGCGGTCCGAACCGCCGCAGGAGTTCCCTGTCGTTCGCCGCCCTGTCCAGATCGAGGAAGCGGGCATGCGCGACGGTCACGTCATCGTCACCGAACCGCTCCCGCAGAACGCGCGCCGTGTCCACCACGCGCCTCACGGTGTTGCGCACCACCAGCGCGCAGCCGCCGTCCGCGAGCTCCTCACCCAACCGGTCCGCGAGTACGGCGAGATCGTCGCCGACACGCTCCAGCCGCACGGACGTACCTCTCCCGGACGCCACCGGACGCCGCATAACGGGAGAGCCGCCCGCGGTCACCGCCGTGAGCAGCGGGTACTCGCCCGCCGCGGCGACCGCACCGAAGGCCTCCCCCGCCGTGGCTTCGCCGGCACCGGCGTACGCCTCGACGAGTTCACGGCGCCGGGCGGCCGGCAGCGTGGCCGAAAGAATCACCACGGGCACGTGGTAGGCACCTAGCCACGACAGAACACGGTCGAGATAGACGCTCATGTACGTGTCGTATGCGTGCGCCTCGTCGATGACGACGACCTTGCCCGCCACCGCCAGATGCCTCAGCGCCAGATGCTTGCTCTTGAGCCCGGCAAAGAGCAACTGGTCCACGGTCCCGGCCACGAAGGACGACAGCATCGCCTTCTTCCTGCCCCTCAGCCAGGTGTGGGCCACCAGTTCCGCCATGGCCTCGCGGTGCTCATGGGACGGCCGCCAGCCCTTCCGTTCAGCATCCGCATCCACAGCCGCAACCGAGCGGGCGCCTCGCATCAGGTCGGTGAAGTCGTCGTTCAACGCCGCCTTGGAGTGCGCCAGCAGCACCGAATGGGACCTGCCCTCCAGGGAGGGCAGCTTCTTCAGCCACCTCAGCAGCCGAGGGAACATCGCGTTACCGGTAGCCATCGTCGGCAGCGCGAAGAACACTCCCCCAGCCCCCGACCGGGCAGCGAAAATCTCCGCCACGGCCAGCGCGGCCTCCGTCTTCCCCTCCCCCATCGGAGCCTCGATCACCATCAGACCCGGCACCGCCATGGACCGGGCCAGTTCGACAGCCGCCTCCTGCACCGGACGTACCTTCGCGCCCTTCGGCAGCGCGAACCGGGAGGCGAACAGCTCCTGAACGGACCCGGCCGGCTCCGCGGGCCGCCACGCGGTCGGCAGATCCAGACCCCGCCAAGCCGCGGCCACCCTCTCCTCGGCGCTCCGCTGCACCTCCAGCGGATGGTAGGGAAACAGATCCGGATTGCTGGCAATCCAGTCGGAGACAATCACCAGCGCCGTCAGCAGCACCTGCACCGGCTGGGGCAGCTTCACCGCACGCCACTGCGTCAGCCGGCCCCGCACACCGAACTCCTCGGCACACGCCTCCAGCAGTTCCCTCTGCACACGACGCCACACCGTCCGGCTCGCGCCCGTCGCCCGCAACAAGTACCCACGGTTGTCCAACGCGTTGATCTGAGCGTGCTCGGGCGGCACCCCGTGATGCCCGCCCACCACCACCGTGAACTGCTCACACTGCCCCGGCGCCCAGCCACAGCGCTCCTCCAGCCACTCACCCAGCACCACCTGGCCGGCCAGCCCGTGCGGCGCCAGTCGGCGGTCGGAGCCCATCACGCCCTGCGAACGCATCTCCAGACCCTCACGACGCATCCGGTCGGCCAACTGCTCGACCTGGCACGCGAACGCGGGTGTGGCCTTACCGATGTCATGCACCCCAGCCAGCCACACCGCCAGCAGACGCCCGTCAGCCACACCGCCCGGCAAGACCGCCCCGATCATCCGACGCACGTTCCACGGCAGCCACTGATCCCACAACATGCCAGCCACCGCGGCACTGTCCTCCATGTGCTGCCACAAAGGCAGCCACCCGTCGGAGTCCCGATCGTGCTTCCCCCACACGGCCAACACCGGCCCATCAAGCCTGCCACGAAGGCCTAAACGGCCCTCCCCCTCACTTGCCATGGAAGAGGAATACACCGCATCCCCACCCACGGAGGCACGATCGGAGGAAGAGACGGAGATCTATGACAACTTCCGTGATACAGCCACATACACCACTCCCCACCAAATAGGATCGACAGTTTGTTCCCTCGGTAGACCGGAGCCTCTCGCAATCCGTTAGCAAGGGAATCCCGCTCTCGCCGCGGACTGCGTCCCAAGAGGCCTAGTCAGAGGTCGGTCCGGGGCCATCCCCGCGGGTGCGGGGAGCAGCGCTCCGCTCCACCACCCAGGACTCCCAGGCGGGGGCCATCCCCGCGGGTGCGGGGAGCAGTGGACCTCGATGCGGGTCCCGCGCCCGTTGTTGGGGCCATCCCCGCGGGTGCGGGGAGCAGTGCTCGACGTGGCTCGCCCCCCTGATCAGCATGGGGCCATCCCCGCGGGTGCGGGGAGCAGGCCAGCGTCGCCGGCGGAGACCTTGTCGCCCGGGGGCCATCCCCGCGGGTGCGGGGAGCAGCGGCCTCTCAGCAGCCCCGCGCCCAGCTGACAGGGGCCATCCCCGCGGGTGCGGGGAGCAGGGGCCCGACGCACCCGGAAGGGGGCCTGACATGGGGCCATCCCCGCGGGTGCGGGGAGCAGGGCCAGCGGAAGCGCGGTCAGGGGATGGTGCTGGGGCCATCCCCGCGGGTGCGGGGAGCAGGATGCCGACCACGGGCTCCTTGGCCTGCTGCAGGGGCCATCCCCGCGGGTGCGGGGAGCAGGGTGCGCTGCCCGGCACGCCGGTCACGGTCACGGGGCCATCCCCGCGGGTGCGGGGAGCAGCCGTGGGCGGCAAGACGGTGTACGCCGCCGTAGGGGCCATCCCCGCGGGTGCGGGGAGCAGGCGATGGGTCAGGCTGTGCGCCGCTTCTCGCTGGGGCCATCCCCGCGGGTGCGGGGAGCAGATCGGCCGGGCTTCCTTCCATCCGGCGAAGGAGGGGCCATCCCCGCGGGTGCGGGGAGCAGACGGCCTTCCGCGACATGCGCAGGTACGCGGCGGGGCCATCCCCGCGGGTGCGGGGAGCAGTGAGGTTCAGCAGGCCGGCGACGGTGGTGGTTGGGGCCATCCCCGCGGGTGCGGGGAGCAGTGAGGTTCAGCAGGCCGGCGACGGTGGTGGTTGGGGCCATCCCCGCGGGTGCGGGGAGCAGCAGGAGATCGAGACCCCGGACCTGGAGTCGACGGGGCCATCCCCGCGGGTGCGGGGAGCAGGACAAGGCCGAGTTCACCGACGCCAGTACCGCGGGGCCATCCCCGCGGGTGCGGGGAGCAGTCCGGGCCCTTCGTGGTACCGCGTCAGTTCAGCGGGGCCATCCCCGCGGGTGCGGGGAGCAGTACCGCCCTGACGGTCCGGCCGATACTGGCGCGGGGCCATCCCCGCGGGTGCGGGGAGCAGAGCTGCTCGTCGATGATCTGCCCGGGATCCTGGGGGCCATCCCCGCGGGTGCGGGGAGCAGCACGTGGTCAAGAGCCTTCCGCGGTACCACTGGGGGCCATCCCCGCGGGTGCGGGGAGCAGGCCACCACCGCCGGCAACGCCGCCACCGTCGCGGGGCCATCCCCGCGGGTGCGGGGAGCAGAGGGCCTGCCCGAGCGGGACGAGGCCAGCGACGGGGCCATCCCCGCGGGTGCGGGGAGCAGTCCCTGGTGTCCGAGGTCCAGCTAGAGGCCGAGGGGCCATCCCCGCGGGTGCGGGGAGCAGACTTCCTGAGCTGCAGTTTTACCGCAGACTCGGTCTCGCCTGAACCACTTTCATCGAAACCGGCAAAACGGGGCAATGCATCAGGTCCGGTGTGCCGAGCTGGGATCGGAGTGTCGGTCGCGTGCACAAGGCGGCCCGGTCGGGGGCCTGGATGCTGAGTCGCGGCGCCGGGGCGACTAGCCTGCGATGACGAACCCGCGCTGGGGCTGCCTGCGCGAGGCCTTGGCAGCCACCGCGAGGGTGGCATCGGTGATGTCCTGGCCCGCGTCGTCCACCACTCGCCAGGCCCCAGCCCGGTTCCGCGGATCCACCGGTGCGAGGGTCCCGGGGATCCCACACCGGCGCATCACGTCGTGCAGCGACGAAACCGCGCTCGCGTCCATCGCTCTCTCCATACGTCGTCAGGCCGCCGAGCCTAGTCGCTGCCGCCGCTGCAATGGGAGGCGCAGTTGACGGGGTTGATGGGGCCGCAGGCGCCAAACGGGGGTGCCTGACCACTCCGATCAACTGGTCGACTCGGCCCGTCCAGAGCTCCGGGTCGGGGGCGTGGCCGGCCTGCTCGAAGAGGGCCATGGTGTGGGTGACGACGTCCGGGTCGCGGCGGGCCGCTTCCGGCCACTCGGGGTAGTCGTGGACGGTGCGGCCGAAGCGGCTGCACCAGGTGGCGTACAGGAGACCGTCGGGAAGAACGACGCAGCCTGCACGAACTTGAGGGCCTCGACACCGACACGGCCGGCCGTGTCGGTGTCCCCGTCAGCGTTGATCGCCGATGATGCGTGTACCCGCCCCCACAGGGGCGGGAATCCTCCTTGACCGGAGCACGGTAGACAGACGTCAACCATAGTCAGACCTGTTGGATCCAATAGGTCTGACTATGGCTGACGTCAGCGTCAGATGAGGCCGGTGGCGGAGTTATCGTCCCAGTCGTCGCGCTGCATGTAGCCGAGCATCGAGCGGGAATGACGGGCCCAGCCGCCTTGGTCGGCGATAGCGATGCCGTCTTTGCCGTTTTTCCGCCCGCTGGAGGCGAGTCCGATGCGCAGGGAGTGCCCAGTCCAGGCGACGGGTACCCCGGCACGGGCGGAGATCCGTTTGATGGCGCGGGTGACGGAGTCCGACCCGAGGCCGCCGGTAACTTGGCCCCACTGGTTGATCCCGACGAAGGCCGGCGTCGACGGGCTTGCCCACTGTTCGCCGTGTTCGGCGAACAGGCGAGCGCGGTAGGCGGTGTAGGCGCCGACTGGGCAGATCTCGGGGTCGTCGGCGTAGGCGATCTTCGCGTTGCGTACCGAATGCTTGGTCTTGCCGGTGAGCACGGCGACGACCAGGCCGCGCGTGTGCAGGGTGATGTCGCCGACGAGGAGTCCGGCGGGGTCCTGGGAGCGGCTGGCGTAGTGGAAGCCGGTGAGGACCAGGGCCTTGTCGCGGGCGCCGGCAAGGCTGTCGGGGCAGGAGCGGGCGATGGCGTACAGCCCGATGATGTCGGCCCCGACCGCTTGGCCGCGGCCGCGCCGCTCCCCCGTCTGGAGCAGCTGCACTGTCAGACCCTCGAGCGCTTTACGGGCTGCGGCTTGGTCGTCGCCAGAGACTGCGGCGCCACGCTGGCGCAGGCCGACCACGATGGCGGCGAGGTGGGTGGAGGCAGAGCTGGGGGCATAGCCGCTCCCGTTGTGCTGGCCCGCGCGCAGCATCCAGGCGACGAACGCGACGAGGGCACCGCGCGAGCCCTCGCCCTCGGGCAGGCCAGCGGACTCACAGAACCGGGCCCACACCCGCCAGGACTTGGCGTAGGTGTCGATGGTGTTGTCCGGGATGATCTTGGCGGCGACCGCGTCGGCGAGGTCCTCGTCCTCGGCAAGGCTCCGGGCGGCCTCTACGCCATGCCGCGTGGCCCACCGCTCGAACAGGATCTCCCGCTCACCCTTCGGATCGGCGGGCGGCACCGCGCCCAGCGTCACAGGTTCCTGGCCGCGATCCAGGTTCACTGGTCGTCACCCCCCTTGTCCTCAACGCGGATGAGCCGGACTATCACGGCTTCTAGTTGACGTGTCGACTCGTCCTTGGCGAGGGAGAGCTCGGCCCGCAGGGTTTCCAGCTGACGTTCCGACTCTTCGAGCACGGCCTGCATGGCCACGAGTCTGGCCTCGAGTTCGCTTGCCTGGCGCTGCGCCTCGTGCGCGGCGGCCTGTGCGGCATCTGCCTGCTGGCGGAGCGCGCGAAGTCCCGTGACGACCAAGGCGGACGAGATGGAGCCGTCGCGGGCCAGGACCAGCTCCTTGGACGGCCCAAACGATGCAGCGCCCTCCGACTCCGGTGCGGCACTGTGTCCCGGATCAGGGATGGCCGACGCCGGAGTCTCGTCGACCCTGTCCACCGACGAGTCGGGAGATGAGCCCGTGACGCTGCGCTGGGCGGCCACCTCATCGTCCCGGAGTGCCAGGAGAGCTTCCGTCTGAAGCGACCCTCGCTCATCTTCGCGCCACCTTGCCAGGGCCGCAGAATTGAGAGAGCTGCCTGAACCGCTGCGCAGTGCCGCCGCAGCCGTCTCGTCGGCCCGGCGTGACTGCACGGCAGCGTCGGCCCTCCGCCACAACTCAACCCATCTGTTCGGGTCCTCATAGCGCCTCGCCTGCCTGGAAAGAAGGTCGACGATCATCAGAAGGCTCTCGAGATTGGGCAGCCTCTTGCCGCTGAAGACGTGATAGAGCGTCGACCTCCCCATCTGAAGACGACTGGCAATGCGGTCCAGTGTCGGCTGGTCTGCCTGCCGCCGCAGGTCTCGCAAGTGGCGCACCAGCTCGACGAGTTCCTCAGGCCCGTCGTCGGGGAGCGCGCTCATAGGTCGTCCGACCATCCGTCGTGTCACCGCCTCTCACCTGGGCATTCGCGTTGTCTCTGAATTGTCTCTACGATTCGAGAGAATCGGGCGCAGTGCCGGTCCGACACGGCGTCATCCTTCACCTCTGCGGGGGAGTTCACATGCTTATCGCCGCCGGCTCCGCCCAGACCCCCTACGTGCTGATTGCGCTCCTGGTGGGCCTGGTCGCGGGCGGTCTGGTGTTCCACATCTCCACCCGGCCACCGCTCAACATGGCCCTTGGCCCGGCGTTCCTCTCCGGCGGCGCTGCCGCCGGGGTGGTGATACCACTCGCCCTCCAGGTTCTGGAGCAGCTGGGTCTGCTCACCTAACCAGGGCGCGACCTTCCCGCGGGGCGCCGGACCGAAAGGTCCCGCGTCCCACTGTTTCGTCGCGGCCATCCTTCCCCCTGCTTCGCCGATGGATCGTCACGCCTCGTTCTATCGCGTCGGATAAGGAGAGCTTATCCGACGTGATTACCCATCCGGCTACCGTTCCGCCATGACGACCACACCCCGCCCGCGCTTCTCCGTCCGCGCCGGCCTCGCCGACCCCGAGTTCGATGGACCGTTCGAGGGGGTGCCCCATCACCTCACGGGCCCGCTGCAGAAGTGGGTGGAGGATGCGCTCTTCGTCGGGGGCGGCCGATACAACGAAGCCACCGCACAGCTTCTGTGCGTGCGGCTGCGGATCCCCGTCCTGAGCGAACGCGCTGGATTGTTCCCCTACACGAAGACCCTCACGAGCCGTACGGGGGACGACCTGCTCGACATCGTTGACGCGCTGCTCGGTTACTGGTTCGAGATCGAGGTTGACGGATCGATCGGGACCCTCAACCGGCTGCTCGACAACGGCGGATCCGCATACCGGGTAACGGACATGGAGGACGGCCTGGAGGAGCGCGTCACCCCGGCCGCGAGGGATGCGGTGAGGCAGGCCATCACCGAAGCTGCAGACCAGCAGAACGCCGGCTCCGCGTCCGACCACCTCGAAGTGGCATGGAAGGCCGCGTACGGGCGCGGTCCGGATGCGGTGCGGGCGTACAGCGAGTCCATCAAGGCCGTCGAGGCCGCGGCGCACGCCGTCATCCAGCCGAACAACGCCAAGGCCACGCTCGGCACCATGCTTGGCGAGATCAAGAACGCCCGGCACAAGTTCGTCGCCGCGATCCCTTCGACCGGCGGCGATGCGATCGCCCCGGCGGAAGCGATGATGCGCGCTCTGTGGGACGGCCAGACGTCGCGGCACGGTGGCCAGACGCCCACGTCGCCCGAGACGCTGGAGTCGGCCCGGGCCGGCGTGCACCTCGCCGCCGCACTCGTGCAGTGGTTCGTCTCAGGAGCCGTCATCCGCACCCCCTGAGCCGTACAATGAGCCCTGGACGCAGGGGAATCCGGCGTGAATCCGGAACTGTCCCGCAACGGTGTGCGCCTTGAAGGCGTGAGTCCGAGGACCTGCCCATCCAGAACGTGCCCGAGCGTGTCCGCGCGCCCGTGCCCTTCTGGGAGGGCTTCGGGATATCGGCTCGAAGCCCGATCCGTATCGGATCGGGCTTTCTTACTGTCGGCCTCCAGGTCTCTCCAACGAAGGGGCGAGGTCTGCGCGAGCGCGCAGACGAGTTGCCGCCGCACCGGCGGAGACAGCCCAGGAGGACTTCGTGACCATTCAGATCGCGCCGCTGGCGGCCCTGCTCCTTGTGATGGGCATCAGCGTCGGCATCACGGTCTTCATGTACACCGCGCGCGCTCAAGGAGCTGGCGGTCGCGGCGACCTGGGGACGGCGATCGCCTCGGGGGCGGCCGTAGCAATGCTGCTGGCAGCCCTGTTCGCCCCCGGGTTCGGCGAGCCCCCGGCGACCCCCGCGACGTCGACGAATACCCCCCGAGCGGTCACGCCTGCCCACTAGCCGACGAGCCGGTGCGGCATGGGTCGGTTACCGACAACCGGCGTACGCCTCAGCTGCTGTCCGGCACGGTCACCCTCGTACGCGGCGCGAGGACGCCAGACCACGAGGTTGGCCGAAAATGCTGCACAAGGAAGGTTGGTGACGATGTATAAGAGAGCATAGGGAGTGTTGCACAAGGAGTGCAGCGCCCAGCATAGATTGAGGAGTACGCCGTGACTGTCCATCTGTATCCGCTCGCGAACGGGCTGAGCACCGACCACCCGGTGCCCGGGCTGCCGTTCGTCGATGACTCGCACATCCCGCTCGACGAGGGCCCCGAGGCCATCGAGGCCGTGGGCCGCAATAAGGGAGAGGGGATGTGGGGCCGTTTCGACCTCCACCGTGCTTCCGGCGGCTGGCGGGCCTTCACCACCGACCCGCTCGACAACTCGCTCGGCTGGTCGGTGCGCTACCACCCCGAGCACGGCCGGACCGTCCTGCTGATGAAG
This sequence comes from Streptomyces sp. NPDC029956, assembly GCF_055574655.1. NCBI lineage: Bacteria > Bacillati > Actinomycetota > Actinomycetes > Kitasatosporales > Streptomycetaceae > Streptomyces > Streptomyces sp. NPDC029956. Next base: position 26,547 of record NZ_JBVHZJ010000053.1, read on the forward strand.
GACGACGACACCTCCACCCTGCACAGCACCTGGGACGGCGAGCAGCTGTTCTACCGGGCCGGCGGCTACTGGTTCGACGGCGCCGCCTGGTACCGGCCCGGACAGGTCTGGGACCCCGTCGAGCAGGACTACGAGAAGCGCCAGGCGCGCGCCGCGGTCACCGTCAGCGCCGCCGACATGCTCGACCGCCGCGCCGACGCGGCCCGGGCCGCCGTGCTCGACGTCGCCGCCATCGACGCCGAGGCGCCGGCACCGGTGGTGGCGAACTGGGGCGACCACCTGGCGCTGTGGGCCGCCCACCAGGCCGAGCGCGATGGCGCGCTGCCGCTGGAGAAGTGCGTGGTCGACCTCGCCACCCCGGAGCTGAGCGGCGCCCAGCTGATCGGCGTGCCGGAGATGGCCGAGCTCGGCGGCATCACCGCCTCGACGCTGCGGGCCTACATCTCGCGCGGCAACAGCGAGGTGCCCCAGCCGCAGGCCCAGGTCGGCGGCCGTGACCAGTGGGCCCGGGCCGTGGCCGACGACTGGGTCGAGGCCCGCCGGCGCTCCTACGAGGGCGTCCGGGCCGTGATGTCGGCCGGTGACCTCTACCAGCTCTCCCGCGGGGCGGCGGAGGTCCGTGACCACTTCGCCGATGACTTCCAGAACACCCTGTGGGGAAGGCCGGACGTGCGCAAGCGGTGGATCCTGCGCGCCCGCAACGAGGACTCCGTCCGGGAGATCGCCGACGCGCTGGCCTGGAACGTCGCCAGCAGCCTGGACCGCGTCCTGCCCACCCACGTCCTCGGCCACACCGTCGAGAGCGCCGTGCTGCACGACTTCGCCGACGCCATCGACCTGGACCGCGAGGTGCGGGCCCGGCCGAAGAAGGCGAGGGCGAAGGAGTGGCTGCACCTGTACCTCTCGCGGCCGATCGCGGAGATGCTCGTCTGGTTCATCCGCCACCACCCCGAGTCCGCCCACCACTACATCGGCGAGATCACCCGCGAAGCCCACACCCGCTGGGAGATCCCGGCGAAGGACACCCTCTACACGCTGCGCCAGTATGCGGTCGTGGAAGGCCGACTTAGCGCGGAGGAGGCGGACGCCTTCTTCGACCTGCTCACCCCGCCGGAGAACAACGACTGAACGGCCAGTCCCGACGGGCGGGGCCCGGAGCCAGGACCAGTGGCTCCGGGTCCCGCCCTTGCCTGTCGCCGGGTGGGGCGTGCCTTTGCCCGAGCGCGG
>NZ_JBVHZJ010000053.1:27783-59745 GCF_055574655.1 Streptomyces sp. NPDC029956
CCGCGCCTCCTTTCTCCCTACCCTAACACGGAGAAAAAAAGGGAAGAGCACCACCGTATGGGGGGGGGGGGGGGGGGACCCGGCCCCCTCCCCCCCCCCCCCCCCCCCCCCCCCGTGACTGTAGCCGGGCGGGGCGCGCCTTCGCCCGAGCGACGTTCGCCTGCCCGGGTGGCCGAACTCAGGCTTGATGCCCGCAGGTATGCATTCTGGCGGCAGGCGTTCGAGCAATACCGCCGCGGCCGGCCCGCGCTCCCGTACACGGGCCCGACGGTCTCCATGAGGCCGCGAAGTACCACACCCCCGCTTCGTCCTCGTCCCCGCCCTCCGCGAGGAACTCGAAGTCCTCGTCCCCGCCGACCGCCACCCCGGCCGCGCGTGGAAGCAGGGCCCGGCGCTCGCCGTCGTGTCCGCGCCCCGCACCGAGCGCCCGGTCCGCATCGGGTACGCCAGGACGTCGACCGCCCGGCAGGAGCTGGCGAGCCAGCTCGAAGCCCTCCACCGCGCCCAGTGCCACAAGGTCTTCCAGGAGCAGATCAGCACCCGGGTGAAGATCCGGCCCGAACTGGAGAAGGCGCTCGCCCTGGCCCACCAGTTCAAGGAGGCCGCCCCCGAAACGTCCGTCATCCTCACCGTCCACGAGCTCAAGCGCCTCGCGCGCAACGCGGCCGAGCTGATGACGCTGTCCGCCGAGCTCCAGGCCGGCGGCATCCAGCTCGAACTTCTCACCGGACCGCTCACCGGGATCTACGACCCCAACGGCATGGGCGCCATGTTCTTCACCGTCCTGGCCGTGGCCGGGCAGATCGAGCGCAACTACATCCGGGAGAAGACCCTCGAAGGCCAGGTCATCGCCGCGTCCAAGGGCAACCACGGTGGACGCCCGAAGGTCATCGACGACGACATGCTCACGTTCGCCGTCGCGCTCAAGGACAAGGGCGTCCCTGTCCCTGAGATCGCGAAGAAGCTGACCATCAAGACCGGGAAGAACGCGGGCAAGTCTCCGTCGGTCGCCTCGCTCTACCGGGCGCTCGCGGAAGCCGAGGAAGCCGCGGCCGACGACGGCCTGCCGCTGCGGCCCACGCCCGTACGTATCCGCCGGCCCGATGACCCGCTCACCCCCGAGGAGATCGACCTCCGCGAACGGCTCCAGGCCCAGCCCCACCCGAACGCCGAGCTGCGGTAGTCCCGCCCACGACCTGCCCCGATCCCAAGATCACCGGTCTAGCGTTAACCGCTGTACCGCTGTTCCCCAAGGCCGATGACGGACCCTCACGACCCCGCCCCGGCCGACGCCGACGACGTTGAGCGCCACCCCTGCCCGCGGTGCGCGGCCGAACCCGGATCGCCCTGCCGCTCGCGCGGCGGCGCGGTCGCCGGGACCTACCACACCGGCCGGTTCACCAAGGTGCCCCGCCTCGCGAAGCTCCTGCGGGTCCAGACTCCAGCGGACCGCGGGCCCGGCCAGCCGTGGCGGCCCGGCACTCCGCCGCCGGACCCGGTCGACCCGGGCACCCCGGGCGCGGACATCCGGATCGGGTACGCCCGCTGCTCGACCCTCGGCCAGGAACTCGACTCCCAGCTCGACGCGCTGGCCAAGCACGGCGTGCCGCGCGAGAAGGTGTTCAGCGAGAAGATCAGCACCCGCATCCGGGTCCGCCCCCAGTTCGAGGCCGCGCTCGCCGCGGCCCGCGACATCAAGGCCCATGCCCCGCACTGCCAGGTCATCCTCACCGTGTACGAGATGAAGCGGCTCGGCCGCGACGCCGCCGAGCTCACCGCGCTCGCCGACCACCTCACCGCCCACGGCCTGGTCCTGGAGATGCTCGCCGGCCCCCTGCCCGGCATGTACGACCCCAGCGGGCCCGGCCGACTGCTGTTCGCGTTCTTCGCCGCCATGGCCGAGACCGAACGGGAGAACATCCGCGAGTCCACCCTCGAAGGCCTCGAGACCGCGGCCCGCAAGGGCAAGCACGGCGGCCGCCCGCCCGTCATCACCGACGACATGCTCCACACCGTCCTCCGCCGCCGAACGGCCGGCGAGTCCGTCGAGCAGATCCAGCCCGACCTGATCATCCCCACCGGCAGACGCAAAGGACACAGCCCGTCCGTCGCCAGCATGTACCGCGCGCTCGCCGAACACGAGAAGGCCCAGGCATACCCCGAGGCCGTCGAGGCTGCCCAGGCCGACTTCGCCGCGCTGCGACAACGGTCGACGGCCGCCCCCACCAACGCCTGACGGAAGCGCTACTCACCGGTCCGACCCTCCCCAAGGGCCAGCCTCCCCCCGGCGAAGGTGGCGAGCGGCGCGTGCTCGAAGTTGTGGCTCGCCGGGAGGTCGTACAGCTGGGTCAGCGGTTCGAGCCGGGCACGGGCACCAACGTGTAGGGAGACTTGTCCAGGTTTCTGAAATGAGGCTCGGACCCGATCGCCGCGGAGACGCCCATATAGTGGCGGTTCTCAAATTCCAAAGCGAAGATCAAAAATTTGCCGTCTGGCTGGGCCTCTGCGTAGACAGACACGAAGTTGCGCCTGTTGTCTTCCACTTCGTCCGGCAGGCCACTCGGCCCGTTGCAGGGGCCGAAAATGTCTGCTTCGAGACTTGCCGGGGGAAACACGTACATCCGCTCATATACCGAGTCTGAGCTCACGCACTTGCCGTCGGTCGTTCGCAGGCTCTCGGCAGCCCGATCCCAATGGACCGTAAGGACGTTGCCTCCGGTGCAGTAGTTCGTGCTGACGAGGTAGTCCGTGCCTTTTTCAGACAGGCACCGGTCCCCTGTCGGCATCTTGATCTTGAAGTTTCCGGTCGGCCAGCCGCCGTCGGCCGGCGGCTCAACGGCCGAGGCTGGAGCAGCGGCTGCCGTGAGCGCACTGCCCATCAGAGCTGCGGATGCGGCCAAGGCTACGGCCACAAGTGAGTGAGTGATCCTTTTACGCATGCCGGTGTGTGCCCTTCTGTGACTGCGGACACCTCTCCCGCAGCAAGATCACGTGGTCTGGCGTTCAACGACATCTCCCTCTTCGGGAAACGGTCGTCCCTACATGCGCGCGCTCTGGCTGGACACGATGATCTTCACCACCACTTCTACAGGCCGGACTGCGGTCTATCCGCGCTGAATGAGGTGCCGCCCGGACTCGACCTCCTGGGGAGACTCACCCTCGCCCCGGGCCCTCGGGGCGCCCGCGGAACCCCTTTCATGGCCCTGTACTCGTATAGCGACGGCCAGTGGTGGCGTTATGGCTGTCGGCGTGCACCTGGGCCCTGCAATCAGGCCGGCCGCTGCCCTACCGCCAAAACCCGGTCGAGTCCTCCCCAAGGGCCTTGTCGTGCTCGGACAGGACGTTTCGTACCCGGCCGTCGAGAGCTGTGTTCCGCGCGATCGCGCTGTAGTGGACCTCGCATACGGCGAGCATCGCCTCGGTGCCGGCATCGGCAACGGGTTTGGGTCCCTCCAGCTCGACGACAGCGGCACGCATCAGAACCTCTTTGATCGGGACATCCGCTACCAACTTCAGCGTGCGCCTGTATAGGTCAGCCGGGGTGTGCTGAACTCCAGCGGCCTGAAGCTCGGCCCGAGCCAGCTTTTCGCAGGCTCCAAACTCGGCCTCACGCTCGTAGACATGCAGCGCGGCCAGAAGAGTCGCATAGGCGTCTCGCTGATGCTGTCGGCGCACCGCGTCCACCGGCCCTCGTTGAGCCCCCCGCCCCTGCGCTAGCCCAGCAGCGAAGGCAGCACCAGCCGCGGTGATAGCTACAGGGACAGCAATGAGAGCGGCCGTCACAGCAGGATCCATGAGTCTGATCCTGTCCCACACCACGCCCGCCCAACAGGGCTTTCGCCACATCCGGTGTCCCGTTGACTGGGCAGCCCTGGCCTAGGGCGACTGCACTGAATGAGACGAGCCTTCAATCACCTCGCTTCCTTGAGACGACGACTGGGTTCGTTGACAGCGGACACCCCCCGCCAGGAGGGAACCGCGACTCTGCGCGGGTTATCTGGCCAGACTGACCATCCCTACTTGGCGGGCGATGCAGCGACCGAGCCCCCGGCAGTCTCTTCGCGCTCCTTCTCCAGCTCCCGCGCCACGACGATCTCCGGCGTGGTGAAGTCCCCTTTGCATCACGTTTCGCCGCAACCGGGCCCTCGCCACCGCCCGCCTCTCGCTTGCCCAGCTCCACCAGGGCGACATCGACCAGGCCACCGCGACTACCGCGAAGGTCTTCGACGAGATGCGCGGCGCCCCGCTGCCCGGCCGGATGCGCTCGCTGCTGGGCGAGTTCCACCGCGACCTGATCACCCTCGCCCCCGGCTCGGCCACCGCGCTGGACTGGGCCGATCGCTACCGCACCGAATGGAGCCGCCCGTGACCCCCGTCTACACCCTGCGCCGCTACGGACACGCTGAGGCAGCCGAGATCCGCCAGATACTCATCGACGTCCACACCGACGCCTTCGGCGCCGAGACCGACGAGTTCCACGACCCCGAGCGGTTCGCCTGGTTCGTCGACCACTGGAGCGGCCTGCCCGGCTTCGGCTGCGTCATCGCCTACGACGGCGACGAGCCCGCCGGCTACGCCTACGGCGCCCCCGCTGTCCACGAACGGGAGTGGTGGCGCGAGTACCTCTCCCCCGCCCCCGCCGCAGAGGAGACCTTCAACCTCTCCGAGCTGATGGTCCGCCCCAAGTGGCGCACCACCGGCCTGTCGGAGCAGCTGCACGCCGAGCTCGTCGGACGACGTCCCGAACCGCTGGCCTCGCTCCTTGTCGACGTCACCCACCCCCGAGTCCAGGCTCTGTACGAGACGTGGGGGTACCGCAAGATCGGCGAACGCCAGCCCTTCGCCGACTCCCCGCTGTACGCCGTAATGCTCCGCGGCTCGTGAACCAGCGAGAGATCAAGCGCCCGCCCGGTGTAACGTGCGAAGGCTTCCCGGGCAGGCTCTGCTCCCCATCGTCCGTCAGAGCGGCCCCGCCCGCGCCAGGACGTGCGGCGAACCAGGTGAGCGCTCGTGCGGGATCGATTCAGCGGTGAACGTCCTCCCCCACACGGCTGACGGAGACTCTCATCACGCAGCGGACCGGGGTTCTGGACCGATATCCCTGTGTTCGTGATCAAGAACATGCTTCGCGGCGCCGCCGCGCTCTCCCTCGCCCTGACCCCCCTCGCACTGCCCTCGTCGGCCACCGCCGCCCCGGCCGTCCCCGCATCCGCAGCCGTCCTGAACCTGGCCGACGCCGTCGAACAGCTCCCCCTCGCTGACGAGTCCCGCGCTGGGTACCAGCGTGAGAGCTTCAAGCACTGGAACCGCGGCTTGGACCTGTCGGACGGCTGCAACACCCGCAACGAGGTGCTCCTGGCCGAGGCCGTCGAGGTGCCGACCGTCGCAGCCGGCTGCAAGCTGTCGGGCGGGCTGTGGAGGTCGTACTACGACGGCCAGGAGGTCAACGACCCCGCCAAGCTCGACATCGACCACATGGTCCCGCTTGCGGAGGCCTGGGATTCCGGGGCGAGCGCCTGGACCGCGGCGCGTCGGGAGGCGTACGCGAACGACCAGGATGCCGCCGCGTCGCTGGTAGCGGTGACCGCGCGGTCGAACCGGTCCAAGAGCGACCAGGACCCGGCCGAGTGGATGCCGCCGCTCCCCGACGCGAACTGCCGGTACGTCTCCGAGTGGGTCGCCACGAAGCTCCGCTGGGGCCTCGCGGCCGACCAGGGTGAGGCCGATGCGCTGAAGGTGTACGCCGAGGCCTGCGAGACCACCGTCGTCCACTACACCCCCGCCCCGTAGCCACCCAGGCCGGGAACGCATTGCGCCCCTGCACCCGCGATCACTGGGTACAGGGGCGCACAGGAGGAGGGTCAACGACCAGTCGGCCCGACCTCCTACGGCTCACCGTAGCGGCCTGACGGGGCGCCACCGGCTCCTCGTCCCTCGCAGGGGCGGTTCCGCCACGCGGACGAGTGACGGCGCGGGGGCGCGGGTGACAGGCTTGCGGTCAGTCCACCTCGCCTTACTGATCGTTTCAGAATGACCTGAGCGGCGGTGGCCGCCGAGCCGTGTCGGCCGCAGTCGCCGGGGTGGCCCAGGTCCCAGCACGTCAGCGGCCCTGGCTATCGTCAATGTCATGGCCTCAAGCGATCACCTACTCGATCTAATCCGGAGCATGCCGGACATCCACGGGCTGCTGGGTGCGTCCTTCGAGTTCGACATCGAGCGGAAGGAGTGCGGTGACGGCTTGGGGCTTTCCTCAGGTGAGCCGCTGGAGCCGATCGCAGGAGATTTCACCGGCGGGGCGTACTTCCTGTGCGCCGAGAAAGGCGGCCGGCGCGCAGTGGTGTTCGCAAGCTCTGACGGGGCGGGCGGGCTGATCGCCGACGACCTGGTGGACGCTCTGGAGATCATCATCGGGTTGGCATGGCAGGACTGCCTTGGCTTCTCCGGCGGCGGCGATCTGCAGGTCATGCAGACTTCCGCCCAGCATCTTGAGACGTATCGGATCAGAGCCAACCCGGAGATCGCCGAAGATCGCGCTCGCGTGGCTGCGGCTCTGTCTCTGCGTGTCCTTCCTCTCCCTGACCTCGTCATCCGCCTGCATGCGGCAGCGTCAAGGACCGTGCCTGACTACGTGGTGGTCGAGGATGGGGACGTCTTCGGCCCGCCGTTTGGCGAGTTCTCGGAACCGCGGCACGGTGGCTGGCGCTGAGTATCGGACCGCGTGGCACTGGCGGGCATCGTCTACGTGTTGCGCAAGGGAGTCGCCTGGCGAGACGTGCCCACCCAGGTCGTGGGCTGCTCAGGGGTGACAGCCTGGCGACGTCTGCGGGACTGGACCGAGGCCGGCGTCTGGCGCCGTCTCCACGAGATACTGCTCACCGAGCTGAGGGTCAACGGCTTGCTGGACATGGATGATTGCGCGGTCGACGGCTCCCACGTCAGGGCGCTGAAAGGGGGATCATGTGGGTCCCTCGCCAGTGGACCGCGCACGTCCGGGCTCCAAGCACCACGTGATCGTGGACCGGCACGGCCCCCCACTGGCCGTGTCGCTCACCGGCGGAAACCGCCACGACGTCGCCTCGCCCCACAACTCGACCTGCGCCCCTCGTTCGTCACCGCACTGCCCGACCTGCTCTCCCACGAACCCGTCACCTTCACCGGCAACGCAGCCACCACCGAAGCCAACTGGAACCAGGAGATCAACCGCAACATCCTCCAGTACCGCGACGTCAACAGCATCGACGACTACCTCGACATCACCTGCAAGAACGTCGAATCCATAGCCGCCGAGTACGCCCCCGCCAGCACCCTGTTGCCCTGGACACCCGAGCCCCCTACCGAAGACCGCCCGCCCTACCTCAGCGACCTGATCCTCACCGAACTCGAAACCGCCGGCGCCAACCACACCCGGTATCGAGTCTACCGGCTCCTCGAACTGTGCCGCGAGCTCAACAACAACTTCGAGGCCCAGAACCCTTACGCCTGCACCATGCTGATCCGCGCCATCACCGACCACATCTCACCCGCCTTCGGGCACAAGGACTTCAAGCAGGCTGTCAGCATCTTCAAGTTCACTCAGACCGACCGGGACCACGCCAGCAAACTCGCCAGCACCAAGGGCATCGGCAACGACAGCCTCCACCGCCAGATAGGCCACAGCCCGTCCCCCATCACCATGCACGACGTACCCCCGCCCCTCTACCTCAGCTCCGTCCTCGACGCCCTCGTCACACGCCTCAAGAACCCCGACCCCAGCTGAACCTCGGCCTCGGTACTGGTGGGCTCGCCTATTCAAGTGTCCAAGGCAACCGCTGAGCCCATATAGGACGCCCCTGTCGTGCAGATGACGGAAGGACTAACGGATGACGACCGACCCGGTCGCTAGGTATGCAATGCTCCACGCCGTTGCCGCCGCAGCGCTCTCGGGGGCAGATGGCCCCGCACTCACCGATACCTCCACTGTGGTGGCCTCCGAGTGGGGTCGAGGGGACGGCTCGCTGCAGCACACCACGCTACTGACCCTGTCGGCGTGCCTGTGGTGGAGTGGCTCTGCCCTGTCGACCATGCCCGGCCGCATACTGACGCGACCTCAGATGTCGGAACTCATGACCGAGGTGGACAAACTCAGCCCTTTGTCACCTGCCGCGAACAAGGTGCTTGGTGCGCTGGCCGGTGCGGACGACTTCACGACGTCAGCTCAACTCATGAGCGGACTGGCCCGGGGCGGCGACATGGATATCCCCCGACTGGTGGCTGGCATGTTCGAGGCCGCCGTAGCCATGGCGCGGCAGGTTTCCGCTGTCCACGGAGATACGTCGCTGGCGATCTTTGCATCAGCCTCGGACAGATGACGGTGTCCGTCAGCGAGCTTCTGGACAAGATCGCATGAGCGATGGCGTGCGCCAACCGGTTCCCCTGCGCTGTCTGCCGCGGGTTCGGTGAGGTCGCCGTCGCGGCGCCCACCCAGCGGTAGCCGCACAACGACGCGGGCCCCGGCTTCCCCCTCTCGCGAAGGGGAAGCCGGGGCCCGCGGGTTATCTGGCCAGACAGACCGGTCCTACTCGGGGTGCTGGTAAGAATTCTGTCATCAGCCGCAAACGGCGACGCTGTGGGGCTGAGGAGGGCTGGTCTTCAGGTGAGAAGGGCGGCGAGGGCGCCGGCTACGACGGCGGCGAGGGTGATGACTGCGCCGAAGGTGGTGGCGGCGCGGGTGAAGGCCGTGGGGTAGCTGGCGTGGTCCATACGGGCGAGCTTGCCCGCGCCGGCGGCTGCCAGGAGCGCGACGACGGTCACGAGTGCGGTGGTGAGCAGGACGACGGCGACGGTCACGACAATCTCCCGGTATGGGTTGGAAGTGTTGACGTGGTCGAACGTCGCGGAATTCGTGTTCGCCGGGGTTCGCCGGGAGGAAGATGAACACCGGCGAACGCGACGGTCCTGGGGGCGCACCGTGAACGAGGAGTACAACAGCCAGGATCCGGCCCTGACCGAGCTGCGGGAGAAGCTGAGGGCCGGGATGGCCCGTGTGCGGGTGAACCAGACGGATCTCGCCAAGCGTGCCGGGCTGGGGCGCACGACGGTATCGGAGGCACTTTCGCCGGCGAAACCTGCGCCCTCGCCCGAGACGGTGGCGGCTCTGGCCCGTGCGCTGCAGCTTCCTGTGGAGGAGCTGCGGGAGTTGCAGCGGAGCGCGGTCGAGGGCGCCGGCGGTGAGGTGCGGTCGGTTCCGGGCCGCTCGATCGGTGACTGGGATCCGCACGACCTGGAGGTCCACCCGGCCGGGCCCGGGAGGTCGGGGGCCCGGACGATGCCCAAGTATGTGCAGCGCGAGCATGACCGGGTACTGGCCGGACTGGTGAAGGATGCCGCGGCCGGCCGCAGCGGGGCTGTGGTGTTGGTGGGTAGTTCGTCGACGGGAAAGACACGCGCGTGCTGGCAGGCTGTTCAGCCGCTCGCGAAGGAGGGGTGGCGGCTGTGGCATCCCTTCGCCCCGACCCGGGCCCAGGACGCCCTGGAGGACCTGCCGCGGGTCGCGCCGCGCACCGTGGTGTGGCTGAACGAGGCCCAGCACTACCTCGGCGACCGCGCGGCGGGTGAGCGGATCGCGGCGGCCGTGCACCGGCTGCTGGTGAGCGCGGAGTACGGGCCGGTTCTGGTGCTGGGCACTCTCTGGCCCGAGTACGCCGCCCGGTACACGGCCCTGCCCGCGCCGGGACAGGAGGATCCGCACAGCCGGGTGCGGGAGTTGCTGGCCGGCCGCGTGCTGAGCGTTCCCGAGTCGTTCGATGCTCAGGCGCTGGCCGCCGCGGCCGCTTTTGCCGAAGGTGGGGACCTGCTTCTGGCCGACGCACTGAGCCGTGCGGGCGCTGACGGGCGGGTCGCTCAGGATCTCGCCGGTGCCCCCGAACTCCTCAACCGCTACCGGCACGCGAGCCCGGCCGCCGCAGCGGTGCTGGAAGCGGCGATGGACGCCCGCCGCCTCGGTGTCGGCCTCCACCTCCCCCAGGCCTTCCTCACCGACGCCGCCGCCGACTACCTCACCGACACCGACTACGACCAGCTCACCGACGACTGGGCAGAACAGGCTTTCGCCGAACTCGCCGCCCTCGTCCACGGCAAACAGGCCCTCTTGCGCCGCACCACCCCCCGTACCCGGCGACGTCCTCCCGCCCCGTTCCCGGCTGTTCATGGCCTGGGCCCGTCGACCGCGGGACCGGTATTCCGACTCGCCGACTACCTCGAACAGCACGGCCGCACCAGCCGCAGGCACCTATGCCCGCCCGCGTCGTTCTGGCACGCCGCCCACACTCACCTCACCGACCCCGACGACCTCGGCAACGTCACCAGTGCGGCCGAGAAGCGGCACCGTCTGCGATGGGCCCAGTCTCTCCGCCACCGCGCCGCCGACCACGGCAACGCGGACGCCCTGTTCCGCCTGGCCAAGGTACGGGCAGAGGCCGGGGACCGGGGCGGCGCCGAAGCCCTCTTCCGGCAGGCCGCCGACCACGGCCATTCCAACGCCATGGATCACCTGGCCAGGATGCGGGAGGAGGCCGGGGACCGGGGCGGCGCCGAAGGCCTGGCCCGGCAGGCCGCCGACCACGGCCACGTATACGCCCTGGATCACCTGGCCAGGGTGCGGGAGCGGGCCGGGGACCAAGGCGGCGCCGAAGCCCTGGCCCGGCAGGCCGCCGACCACGGCCACCCCGAAATCCTGGATCGCCTGGCCAAGATGCGGACAGAGGCCGGGGACTGGGACGGCGCCGAAGCCCTCTTCCGGCAGGCCGCCGACCACGGCCACCCCGACGCCCTGGATCGCCTGGCCAAGATACGGAATGAGGCCGGGGACCGGGACGGCGCCGAAGGCCTGGCCCGGCAGGCCGCCGACCACGGCCACCCCGACGCCATGGATCACCTGACCAAGATGCGGGAGGAGTGCGGGGACCGGGGCGGCGCCGAAGCCCTGGCCCGACAAGCCGCCGACCACGGCAACCTCAACATCCTGTTCCGCCTGGCCGGCATGCGGGAGGAGGCCGGGGACTGGGACGGCGCCGAAGCCCTGGCCCGGCAAGCCACCGACCACGGAGACCTATACGCCATGGATCACCTGGCCGTGATGCGGGAGCGGGCCGGGGACCGGGGCGGCGCCGAAGCCCTGGCCCGACAGGCCGCCGACCACGGCAACCTCAACGTCTTGTTGCACCTGGCCAGGATGCGGGAGGAGTGCGGGGACCGGGGCGGCGCCGAAGCCCTGGCCCGACAGGCCGCCGACCACGGCAACCATGTTCCCCTGGCCAACAACCCGGAAATCTGGACCAAGCTGTGGCCTTATGGCCTGGACCCAGATGCCACACCTACATCTCCATGGCGAGCGTCCGTGTCCGATTGAGCGGAGCAGACACGTACCGCCAGGCACGCCGTAGGGATACCGGTTTGCGGCTGGTGACAGAGTTCTTACTGGTACCCCTACGGCGGACTCCGGCACGGTGAACTTCTGCATGCAGTCGCCGCACATGATCTTCCGCTTGGCCAGAGCCGTGGGCGAGACACGGATGACCGCCGGCTGGGGGCACTGGCAGGTGGCCTTCACGTAGTTCCGGTCTTCCTTCTCCGGGCGCGGCGGCTTCTCCTCGCCGTCGCCATCATCGGCGCCGTCGTCGAGCCCGGTCTTGCCGGTGGCGGCCTTGCCCTTGCCTCCGCCTCCGATGCTGACGGGGATGTAGGCGGGGACTCGGGTGGCATGGATGGCCTTGTCCAGGGCCGCGATCTGGTCGGCGTACGCCTCCTTGGCCTCCTCTCCCAGTACCGGGAACCGGGTGTGAGTAGTTGAGGTGCAGGAAATCCCGGTGAGATTGATCTTGCTTGGGTTCCCCTACTTCGGCGAGTGCTCGGGTGGGCTGTTCCGGGCCTGCGCGAGCAGCTGGGCCACCACGTCGTCGGTGCCGTCATGAGCCTGGCGGGCCAGGTCATCCAGCGCGGTGTCGGCACCCAGGACCTGTGCGGTGAGGCGTTCCATCAGCTCCGGTGCGGTGCTGATGTCGGGGGGGCCGGTAATAAGGGCGCGGACCGGGCGGCGGGGACCGACGATCTGTGCGTCGTCGGATGCGGCAGCTTCCTCAGCCTCGGCGAGAGCCCGGTACAGCGAGGCGACCGAGGGGTGGCGTCCCGCGTTCTTTCCCGTCCTGATCGTCAGCTTCTTCGCGATGTCGGGGACGGAGACGCCCTTGTTCTTCAGTGCGACGGCGAAGGTGAGCATGTCGTCGTCGATGACCTTGGGGCGCCCGCCGTGGTTGCCCTTGGCGGCGGCGATCTGCTGGCCCTCCAGGGTCTTCTCGCGGATGTAGTTGCGGTCGAGCTGGGCGGCTACGGCGAGCACGGCGAAGAACATGGCGCCCATGCCGTTGGGGTCGTAGATGCCGGTGAGTGGTCCGGTGAGGAGTTCGAGCTGCACGCCGGCGTCCTGGAGCTGACCGGACAGCGTCATCAGCTCGGCGGCGTTGCGGGCGAGGCGCTTGAGTTCGTGGACGGTGAGGATGACCTCCTGGTCGGGGGCGGCCTCCTTGATGTCGTAGGCGAGCTTCAGGGCCTTCTCCAGCTCGGGCCGCATCTTGATCCGGGTGGAGATCTTCTCGGAGAAGATCCGCTTGCAGACCGGTTCGAGCGAGGCGAGCTGGGAGGCGAGTTCCTGCTGGGCGGTCGAGCAGCGGGCGTAGCCGATCCGGATCGGCTTGGCCGCCGCGGCGGCCGGCAGCGCTTCGACGGGCGGGCCCGCCTTCCACGGCCGCCCAGGGCCGCGCTCTTCCGGCACGATCACCTCCAGCTCCTCGCGGAGCGCGGGCACGAGGATGAAGCGGGCGGTGTGGTACTTCGTCGCGCACTTCCCGCTCCGGGTGCGGCAGGCACTGCCTGCCGGGGCCTCACACTTCGGACAGTCGTTTCGTTCTACCGCGTTTGCGGCTTGATCGGGCGTCAGATCCACCCGTGGAGTCTGTCAGAACTGTCTCGCACAACACGCCGGTTTTGAGAGGGGTTCTGCGAACGGCGACCTGGGGAAACGTGATCGACTCCGGGCCTCTCGCAGAACTCTCGCAACTGGTCGTATCTGCGAGAGCCACAAGCGGAACTGTCGCTACCGTTAGCCGCTGCTCCGTTGTTCCCCGATGCCGCTTCAGGGCCTTCTCCTGGTACCGGCGCAGCCACATGCCAGAAGGGCCGGTCCATCGGCCGCGAGGCGGATGAACAGGCCCTTCTGTGAGGTTCACCAGGCGAGCGTCTGCCCGTTGCTGGTGACTGTGACGGTGGCCTTCTCGAGGGCGGGCCTCCCGGCGGCGTGCCAGCGGCCGAGGTGCTCCTCCACGGTGTCCCAGATGAGGTCCGGGCCGTCTTGGCGGGCGATCCACTGCCCGGAGTCCTGGTAGACGGCGGCCCACGAGCCGGTGAGGAGGTCGACCAGGACGTGCTCGCTGCGGCCGTCTCGGGTGAGCGTGAGCCGCTGCGTGTTCGGGACAGCGAACTGGGTGATGAGGCGGGCAGCCCAGTCGTCCAGGGCGTCCGCACCAATGTCGACCACTCGTTCCGTGCCCGCGCCCAGGTCGGGAAGGAGGCCGAGCGGCGGGGGCGATTGTGGCCGGGCGAGCATGAAACTCACCTGCCCGCCGAGGAGGGGGCCGGAGGCCGTACCGTCCTCGCCGACGGTCAGGCGGGCGAGTTCCGAGGCGTGGAGCCAGCCTCCGATCGTGGCGAGGATCAGGCCGCCGGGCCGGGTCTGCTCGATCCAGGCCGCGGGCACGGTCTTGATGCCGCACGTGGCGATGATCCGGTCGTACGGAGCACCCTCGGGGTGGCCCAGGAGCCCGTCTCCGGTCACCAGGGTCGGGCGGATGCCCTGCTCCCACAGGGCGGCTCCCGCTCGGCCGGCGACGTCGCTGTCGTACTCAACGGAGGTGACGAGGTCGTCGCCGAGGCGGGTGGCGAGGACGGCGGTGGAGTAGCCGGTGCCGGTGCCGATCTCCAGGACGCGCATGCCGGGTTCGACCTGGAGGTCCTCGAGCATGCGCAGGACGAGGGACGGCAGGGTGCTGGAGCTGGTCGGCTCCCGCAGGATCTGGCCGCGGACGTCCTGCGGGAGGATCGTGCCCGCGATCTGCGTCACGAGGGACTCGTCGCGGTAGCAGGCCCCGAGCCATCCCGGGTCGTTCTGCAGTACCGGCTCCCAGGCCGCGCCACCTGCGTTGCGGAAGAACCCGCCGCGGAGGAAGTCGTGCCGGGCCACCTGGCCGGCGGCGGCCTTCCACTCGTCGGTGCGCAGGGCGCCGGCGGCCGTGAGCTCGTTCAGGAGCTGCGCGCGAAGGGATTGGGCCTGGTCGGTCACGGCTTCCTCTCCAAGAGGTCGGCCAGCGCTGCGCACATGGGCAGGCCGGTCTCGGTCTCCAGCCAGTACCACTGACCGGACGGGTTGCACTCCAGGAACCACCATCCCTCGTCTTCGCCGACGCAGAAGTCGAAAGCGCCGAAGACGAGCCCGAAGTGGTCCATGTACCGGCGCAGCGCCCGGCGGATCCCGGACGGAGTCTCCACCATGGTGTAGGTGAGCTGGCTGTAGTCGGTGCGCCAGTCCAGGAGGTCGCAGTCGATGCGGACGCTGAACACGTGCTCGCCGATGACCGTGACGCGGACGTCGGCCGTCTTGGGCACGCGCCGCTGGAACAGGTGCGCGGTCCCGGACACGCTGTCGTCGATGTCGCCTGCAGCGACCTCGGCGACCTTGACGACGTTGGAGATGCCGTCGACCAGATAGACGGGGTTGTGCAACGGCTTGTAGATGACCGAGTCGTGCCGCTTCACGAAGGCCCGTGCCGCCTCGGCGTCGGAGGTGATGAGCGTGGGCGGGACGAGGAATCCGGCGTCGACGGCGGCCGCGAGGCCGGAGGGCTTGAATTCGGCGTCGCCGATCCGGTGGGGGTGGTTCACGTAAAGGCACCTGGGGAGGGACGCCAGGACCCCGCCAAGGCCGTAGCGGGCCTGGGTGAGGGCGAAGCGTGCGTCCTGGGCGTTCAGGTGCGGGAAGGCGAATCCTGTGGGGCGGCGGTAGTAGAGAGAGCGCACGCGGGCCAGGTCGGCAGCGCGGGAGGGGGTACGGAGCTGTCCGCGGATCCCGTGCTCGGTGATCTCGGCCTCGACCGACAGTGATGCGGGGAAGTCCCCAGAGTCGAGCCGCACGACCGGGACACCCCGGTCGTGCAGCTCGCTGATCACCACGTCGGCGGTGGGGTCGTACAGGCTGGTGACGACCAACACCGGACGTGTGTCAGTCACTGGTCGTTGTCACTCCCCGAGTCCGAGTCCTGGGTCGTGCCGTTCCCGTCCGGGCTGGTGCCCGTCGCGGGGGAGGTGCCGGTCGAGGTGCCGTGGCCGGGCATCTCCATCACGGCGCCGTGCTGGTCGAAGTAGACGGCGGTCTGGGTGGCCGGGTCGAGCCGGATGGTGCTGTGCGCGGGCGCCATGGTCGGGTAGGGCGCCATGCGGCCCACACCCCAGGGGGCCGGGGTGACGACGCCCTGCGGGACGGGCGAGCTGGTTGGGAGACGATCCGAGTGGGCGTACATGCTTCTCCTTGATCGAAGGTGACGTGCATGGGGTGGTACGGCCCCGTGCCGGGACTCCTGCTCGTGAGGGGGGACTGCACGAGTGCGAGGTCGCCCCGGCACCGGGGGCTCTGGGGGGGGGAAGCGGTGGCCTGAGCCAGGGGGGTCTGGACGACGCCGCCCTACCGATCTACGGGGAGGTCTCGGTGAAGGCGGCCACGGTGACTTGCCGCAGTTCGCGGACGAGTTGGCGGGCGATGACGAACGGCTGGTCTGGTGAGTCGAACGGGACCAGGGCGTCGGGGTCAACAGGGTGGTTCCGGCCAGGGCGGGGGTAGAGGGTGCCGCGGACGCCGATCAGTTCCGCCTCTCGGATGCGGAGCTCCACGTGACCGTCGCGCAGGCGGGGACACCCCTGCTTGGCCTTCGCCGAGCAGCCCTCGCACATGGTGGGATCACGGTCTGCACGCCGGCATGCAGGCACTCCCAGGACGGGTCCTCGGCGCCGTCAAGGAGCGGCAGCACCCACAGCATCCCGAGCTCATCACGCGCGGCCGGGTCGCTGCATCCCGCACACCGAAGCTGCTGCATCGTCTCCTTCTGCCGGTACGGGTGCAGCTCCCTCGCGTAGGCAGGGCTGCCCGTGCGGGTCCCGCCGGTCAGCGTCCACAGAATGCCGTCCCGGTCGCGGCGGTAGGCGTCCAGGATCGGATCGGCGTAGGCGACGCCACGTGAGCTGACCACGGTCTCCGCGGTGGGGATGCTTTCTCCCGTCCACGGGACGACGTACGGCACTGTCGGTCGGTGCACTGCTGTTCCCCTGCGAGTCGTAGGTCGAAGGCGGTGTGGGAACCCCTGCTGCCGGATTCGGAACCGCTCCGGCAGCAGGGGGTGGGAACCGTGTCTTGCAGGTGTGGGAGGTGGTCCTGCCGGACACGGGGGTCAGGAGGTGCAGCGGCGGCCCGCGAACGCGGCATGGGGGGTGGGCTCGGGCCGTAGCTCGGCCAGGGCGTCCCGGAGAGGGGTGGCCGGGACGAGGCGGTCGCTCGCCGACGGTCGGAGCCAGTACGGTCCCGGCTCGCTCGGCGGGGCCTTGGCGTGGAGCGAAGGCAGCGTGATCGCGTGCGGAGCTCCGAGGCAGACGGCGTGCGTGTGCGGCTCCCACCGGTCCGCGGTGCCGGGCGGGACGAGCCAGTAGAGGAGTCCGTCCCTGGTGTCCTCGACGACGGGTCCGCATCCGCCCTGGACCTCGTCCATGAGTGCAACCGCCGCGCGGGCCTGCGCACCCGAGCTGGTCACCACGACGTCGAAGAGGTTCCCGCCGAGACGAACCCGTGTGTTGCGGTGCGCGGCGATGTCCAGGAGAGCGTGGAGCGCCTCGGCCAGGTCCGCCATGTCGGCGGCCGGCTCCTGCGGCCCGCCGGGGGCATTGATCAGGCGCCGCATCATCGCTTCGGCGTCAGGCGCCGCGGTGGTCGTCACAGGTCCACCCGCCCCGGCTGCATCAGGGCCCGCACGGTCTTGCCTCCCGTGGCAAGGTCCGGAGCCCAGGAGATGGCTGCACCGAGGCGCTGCGCGCCTTCCAGGCCGCGCCCCAGTTCGCCCGCGATGGCAGCCTCGAACTGGGGGAACTCGGGGGTGGGGTCCGTGACGTCGATGAGGAGCTCGTGGGCTTCGGTGACCCGGAGCCAGATGGTGATGGCCTGCCCCGGCTGGCTCGGGGCGATGCCGTGCTGGACGGCGTTGTGTACCAGGACGTACAGGACGTGGAGCGCGGTGTTCTGCGGGCCGTGCCAGTTCAGCAAGGTCAGGGTGATCCGGCCCTGGATGCCGGCCAGTGTCAGGCCGCGGGAGTTCCCGGCGACCCGGATCTCGGACTCGTGCCGGACGGGCGCGGGGCCGGAGCTCACCGGGGGAAGCCCTTCGGGCAGGACGAGGGTGCACCAGGTCTGCGTGCGGCCGTCGCTGATGCCCCATGCGTCGGCCAGGGCATCGACGAGGAGGAGCCCGCGCCCGTGCTCTTCGTAGAGCCCCTTGGGGCGTGGCAGCGGGCCGTCGGAGGAGTGGTCGTCGACGACGATCCTGAGGCGGTTGTCCTGCCGGTGAACGCAGACGTCCACGGTCGGGGCGGAGGCGTGCTGGAACGCGTTGACCGCCAGCTCGGTGAGCAGCAGTTCCGCGTTGCTCACCAGGTCGTGGCGGCGCCAGTGGTTGAGACGGGCCCGGAGAATCTGCCTGAGGCGCGGAACCCAGGCAGCGTCCTGCTCGGACATCCCGCCAGAGGCAGGGGCCGGGCGCCGCTCGATGGACAGGCTGATGAGCGGCGGTGCGGCGGCGTGCAGATAGGCGCGCTCCTGGTCCGCAGGGTGTGTCGTCATGCTCACGGGGTCTTCCCTCCGGAGTGGGTTGCCCGGTCCCGACAGGGGGAGGCAGGACCGGGCTTTCCTCCATGCGTGCCGTCTCTCCGGCGCCGCGTGACCCCAGATAACTCCCGTCGCTGGAGGGCTGGTTAGGGGATCCGCCCTTGAATCTCGGCGAGCCCCCTAGGGTGTTTTGACCTTGCCTTTACCTTGCGGTACGTGCGCAACGGACTACCTTGCGTTCATGGAACCCGCACGCAACGGGGCTCTCGAAGCGTGGATGAGAGAGCACCAGTACAGCGCCACCAGCCTGTCCAAAGCCGTGAATTCAGGGCTGGAAGCACTCACTGGAAAGCCTGGAACCTACGACGGTCGTCACATCCGCGAGTGGCGTTCCGGCCGGGTCCGCTGGCCCAATGCAGCCGCCCGCCGAGTCCTTGCCGACCTCTCTGGGAAGTCCGCCGTCGACTTAGGGTTCGTGCCACGGAGCCGCACCTCGCCGGCAGCCGCACCGCAGGAGGACCCCATGTACCGCCGCACCCTCGTCACCGGAGCGATCTCGGTCGCCGTCGCTGCTGCTGCTCCAGGAACCGCCTCGACCCGCAAGATCGGCATGAGCGACGTCGGCCGCCTTCAGGAGAAGTTCGCCGCAGTCATCGCCAGCGACCACAAGCGCGGCGGCCAACGCGACATCGAGCAGCAGGCCTCAGACCTCGCCAACACGGCCCTGAACCTCCAGAACTCCGGAAGCGCCACCCAGCGCGTCCGCCGCAATCTCTACGCCACCGCGGCCAGCTTCCGCTCATCGGCCATGTGGGCAGCCATCGACGGACGCCGCTTCAAGGACGCCGTCGCCCACATGCGTGAAGCGCAGACCCTCGCGGAACTCTCCGGCGACCAAGCGATCAAGTTCCGGATCTGGTCCCACGCCGGCACCCTCTACCGGCATATGGGACACCCTGCCGACGCCCGCGCCGCCAACGACGTCGCCCGAAGCCTGCACATCACCCGGCGCGACCCCATGTTCGCCTCACTGGGCATGGCCCGCCAGATGGCTATCCAGGGCGTCTCTCACGAGCTGCGAAGCCTGCCTCGCACCTTCGACCAAGCCCAGGAAGCCATGTACCGCGCCGACCAGCAGGCCTCGCGCCCGGTCTGGCTCCTGGCCTTCTGGGACCAGGCAGAACTCCACTCCCTCGCCCTCAGCGCGCATCTGGCCGCCGGCGACTGGCCGACCGCCGAGTATCACGCACACCGGTGCCTGGCCGCGCTCCGACCGCACATGCAGCGCTCACGCGCCATCACCACCAGCCGCCTCGCGCAGGCGCAACTCGCACAAGGCGACGTCGACACCGCCACCCACACCGCCATGAAAGTGCAATCAGAAGCGGCTACCCAACACCCCCGGGTATCGAGGATGCTGCAAGAGTTCGGCGCTGGCCTGCGCGCTACGGCACCCGGCAGCGTCAACGCACGCACCTGGACCGAGCACACAGCCGCCTGGAGGGCCACCGCATGACCTCGGCACCCGCCATCGAACTCCGCTCCTACACCGACCTGGACGCCGTCCGCGGTGACCTGCTCGACGTCTACGCCGAAGTCCGCGCACCCCTCCTCCACCTCGCGAACTACGCAGTAAGCAGCTTCGGCGAGCGGCTGGACCGGCACGGTGCCGAAGAAGGCTTCCAGGCCGTCCTCGCCTACACGGACGGGCACCCGGTGGGCTACACCTACGGCAACCGGATCGAGGACGGAGACCGCTACTGGCAGCGCACGGACCCGACGCCCAGCAAGAAGTACACCGCGCACGCGGCCGTCGCCTTGAAGGAGATCGGTGTCCGGCCTGCCTGGCGCGGCCTCGGCGTCGCGCGACGCGTCCACGACTCGTTCCTCGCCGGCCGCGACGAGCCGTACATAACGCTGATGGTCAACCAGGCGGCCGGCGACGGCAAAGTGCACGCCCTGTACCGGACGTGGGGATACGAAGACCTCGGCCACAGCCAGCCGTCGCCCGCGTCCCCCTGCCTCACGGTAATGATCCGGCCAACGTCGTAGGCGGTGGCGGTCCGGAGGCCTTCGCCGCCGAGATGGGGTGCCGGTAAGACCGTGTCACCAGCCGCAAACGGCGGTGGGCTTGGTCCTTGGTTCTGTCGGTCCAGGGGCCGCGCGCCTGACGGTCCCATGACCTTCTGGTGCGCCCGGCCGGGCTTTCCGCTGGCGCCGTGGCGCTGTGCCCCCGGCAGGTGCGCCTGCTCATCGACCCGGCCGCTGCGCCCGGACTATGTAGGTTTGGCTCATGGTTGATGACTGGCGGATGGACCGGGTCGGGGCTGCGCTGAGGGGGGAGAACCCGACCGTGTTGCGGCGGCTGACAGCAGGGTTCGCGGTGATCGGGGACGTGCAGTTCCTGCCGGGATACTCGGTCCTCCTCGTGGACGAACCGAGTGTGCAGCGGCTGTCGGACCTGCCGAGAGCGAAGCGGTTGTCGTTCCTGTCTGACATGGATCAGCTCGGTGAGGCGGTCGAAAATGCCTGCCGGCGCCTGGACCCGGCTTTCCGGCGGGTCAACCTGGAGATCCTGGGGAACAAGGACCCGTTCCTGCACGCCCATGTGTGGCCGCGGTTCGAGTGGGAGCCGGCCGATGCCGTGGGCGCTCCGGTCTGGCTCTACCCGCGCGCCCGGTGGAGCGACGAGCGGTTCAGCCTCGGCCCCCGGCACGACGTGCTCCGGGAAGCGATCAGCAGCGAACTGGTCCGATTGCGCGCCTGACGCGCTCGGTGGCGGCGCCGTTCGCGACGAGTGGCCAGAGCGGCAGCCGCCTGGACAGGCTTTCGGGCGCGGGTGACCACCCGGACGATCCAAGGTAATGTGATGTTGAAGATGTCGCCCGTGGGGCGGAAGCCTTACACGAGCGAAGCCGGCGGAGGGCCGCCCGGAAGCGACCCGGCACACCGCCGGCTTCTCGCAAAGTCCGGACCCGAAGGACCGTCCCTGTACCGCCATCATACGAGCACCCCGGCCCCAGACCTTGAGGAGACGACGTGATCCCCCGCGGCCGCCCCGTCACCAACGAAGCCGACATCGCCCGCCGCGCCGGCGTCCCCCTCCCCACCTGGCGCCGCCGCGACGCCCCCGCCTTCCGCGAACGCGTCCCCAGCCTCCTCCCCGGAAGCCGCCACCTCCTGTACGACCTCGCCCAGACCGAGGCGTACCTCGCAGGCAAACCGGTCCCCGCCCTCCCCGCCGGCGAACACCCCGACGACCTCCTCACCGCCGAAGAGGCCGCCGCCGTCCTCGGCATCACCCCCACCACCCTCCGCGCCTACGCCGCCCAGGGATATCTCTCCCCCGGCATCACCATTCACGGATCCCGACTCTGGCCCCGCCGCGAAGTCC
Organism: Streptomyces sp. NPDC029956; assembly: GCF_055574655.1. Lineage (NCBI taxonomy): Bacteria > Bacillati > Actinomycetota > Actinomycetes > Kitasatosporales > Streptomycetaceae > Streptomyces > Streptomyces sp. NPDC029956. The sequence continues at coordinate 49,122 of NZ_JBVHZJ010000053.1, forward strand.
TCGACCGCCGCGACAACGCACCCGGCCAGGGCAAGGGCGGCGGCCGACGCGCCGGCGAACCCCAGGGCCCCCGCAAACAGCACGCCTACGAAGGCGACCCCCGCCTCATCACCGCCCGCGAAGCCCTCACCACGGCCGGCGGCGCGCCCAAGGGGCGAATCGCCGCCGCGCTCGCCGAACAACACGGAGGCACGCCCCGTACCTGGGAACGCCTCCTCACCGCAGCAGCTGCACACACCGACACCTGACCGAGACCCCCCGGCATGAGTCGTAAGGGCATGGCTCATTCGCAAGGTACTGCTGGCCGATCCCGTGTGCGTGCGCGGAAGCAGGGGCGCGGACCACGTACCTGGAGAAAGGTGTCGAGCCGGGTTGACGGCCTGCATGCCCATCCCACGAGGCCGAGGTGCGCCCGCGGAGGCGTGTAATGCCCTGCGGGGTGACTCCGGGGCGAATTGGGCGAGGGCCTCGTGGTGTCCACGGGGCCCTCGATCGTTTCGGTGCCGGCTGGCGGGTTCTGCTACTTCTCCCGCTCGCGCCACTTGCGGACTCCCCAGACGGCCAGGGCCGTGATGACTGCAGTCAGCAGGCTGGCGGGGAGCTGGGTCAGAAGACCCTCTGCGACCTGGTTCAGCGCCTTGTTGAGCATCCGTTTCTCCTTGGTGAGTTGATGCGGTCTCACCAGGTTCGATCCGTCCGACGCCGTTCTGACGTGGGGAGACGTCCTGCCACAACTCATGACGCGGAGCCACGAGTTAGGACGCTGTACCTTGTGTGTCGGACGTCATAGGACACTTTTGGACACTCCACGGGGGATGGCTCATGGCTAAGCTCACCGCTCCTCCGCTCACCCCGGGGCCGCGTAAGGAACTGAGCGATGCACTTCACGCACTGCACCGCCAGGCGGGATGGCTCTCGGTGCGCGACCTGGCACGAGAGTTCGGCAAAGGAGTAGCCAGCTCAAGCCGGATCCATGACGCGTTCACCAAGCCCCGCCTGCCGGCCTGGGCTCTGGTGGAACTGATCGTCAGACAACTGGCGTCACGCCTCCCTGATGCCTCCGCAACCTCCGTCGCCTCCGAAGTAAAGCGATTTCATGGTCTTTGGGACAGCGCTGCAGAAGCAGAAGGGGATGCCCCTACGAAAGTTCAGGTCGCCGAACAGAATGAGCAGCATGCCCATATCGTTCAGGGGGACAACCTCTCCCTGGTCTCTAATGACATCAACAAGGTTGGACAAACACGCCGATATACGTACCCCACACTCAGAGACCTATCAACCGCTCAACAAATCCAGCTAGACCACGAAGAAGACGAATCGTTTCTAACTATCGACGCCGAAGATGTCGGAAAGCTCTATGCCCAACGATGGATCAGCCGCCTTCGCCCTGAAATCGAAGACTTCTTGTTCCTTCTGGGAGGCCACCCGAAGCCGCCACTCATGATCCTGAATGAACTCTATGGTTACGGACGGGAATTCGGATTTCTTACTGATCCTAGTACTAAAGTCAACGACGAGGAGAGAACATCTCTCCTTGAGGGCTTCTGGAGCACGGTGCGCGACACAGCTGACAAAGACCCTCTTACGCAGCCACGTGAGACGCGGACCTGACCGTTGCGCAGTGACCGTGACCCCGGCTCGCAGGGGTTGAGCGATGGCCGGTCTGCCGGGACCGCCTGCAGATGAGGGATAGCGGCCCTGTCCGGCCATCGCTCGGATACGCGGCTCCACGAGGCAACACCGTGCCCTTGACCGCGCTCCGTCCTGCATCAAAGCCCTTTGGGTAAAGCGTGGGCTTTGCGTCTCTATTCTGACGCGAATCAGCTTGGTTCAGAAATTCCTGGATAGTTCAGATAGATTTCTGGTCCATGGCTGTACGGATACCTCGGCGGACTGCCAGCGGATAGCCGAGGCGGTCCGCGGCCTGATCGAAAGAGAGCGCTGGGTGCATCGTCATCAGGGTCGCGATCCGTTCGCTTCGGATGTCTGCCAGGATCCGCTGAACGGTGGCATAGGCGGCGCCGACGACCTCCTGGACGCCGGCGATCGTGATCGCCGGCTCGGCATTGAGGAGGAGGGCGACCCGGTTGCGGACTTCACCGCGGGGAACGGCGTCAGTGCTGCCCTTCGGCCGGCCCGGCGCGGCCGCCTTCCCGGGCCGGCTGTCCCGGAAGGCGCGCACGATGCTCCGCGGCCAGTGGTCGACGCCGTGGACGTCGGCCAGGTGTGAGGTGAGCCGGGTGTCAGTGGCGTAGCCGTCCCAGGTCCGGGGCGTCACGCCGAGTTCGGCGGCGGCCTCCTGGCGGTCCAGAAGCACGTTGGTGGCGCTGCCGGATGGCAGGTTGGGGACGGGCTCGCCGGCAATGTAGGCGGCGGTCTGCTCGCTGTCCCATAGCAGCGTGCGGGCGCCAGCCGAGCTGATCGGAGCGGGGAACCCGGGCTGGGTATAGGGCTTCTTGTTCCGGAAGGTGCCCATCGCCATGCCCATGGCCTGCGCCAGCCTCTCCCGTGTCTGGACGAGGTGCTTCCGATCTGGGTGGATCATCGCGGGCGCTCCTCCGGGTGACGGGACGTCGAGAGCACGCCCGTGCGGCAACGTTGGACGGCGCAGCCAACGATAAATAAAGATACAGGACTCACATCAAGGCGGGTAGCCCCACGTCTCGCCGCTCGCCGCGGGCCAGACAAGCCCCCGGGCGGTCGACGCCGGCCGCAGGTACGCGCGGGGGTTCCGCTGAGGAGGGCCTGTCAGAAGTCGGCGGGCAGCGCCGCGTTCAGGCTGGTGAGCCAGGGGCGGGGGTCGTCGCGGTCGAGCGCGCGAGTGTTGCGGGTGACGGCAGCGTCGTGGGTGTGTAGCTCCAGGAGACGGAGAGGGCTCTGGCCAGGGTGTGCCGTCTCAACATGCCGGGCGCCGCTGCCCATGAAGGGGGCGAGAGGGTCGGTGGCGAGGAGGAAGGGGCCGGTGGCGCCGCACGTGCACTGCACCCAGGCGATCATGACTCCGGTCGTCTGCTGGAGGGTAACCATGCCCTAGGTAACGAGCCCAAACCTCGCTCGTTCCTGAGCATCGGCAGATCGCTGGTGCAGTTCGACGGCCCGCCCCGATCACTGATCAGTTGTGGCTGAGCGTTCTAGTCGGCCAGTTGAGCGCGGAGGTGGTCCGGAGGGGACACCCTAGCGGCCGACGGTGGTCCAGTCGGTGGGGGCGGGCGGTACCGAGCGGCCTGCGGCGTGCTCGCGGAGGCGTCGAGTCAGTTCCGGCAGGTCGTACGCCGGGAAACTCACCTGCAAAAGCTGGAGACGAAAGCCCGATGCCAGCTTCTCCTGGAACATTGCCGCGTCCATCGGCTTGACAGTCACGTCCCATGCGTCCGGAGCCGCCCAGTGCGTCATCCGGACGTAGAACGCGTCCCGCGAGCCGGCGTTCGCCACGGCCGAGAGGAACTCGAGGCCGCTGTCGACCGGGAAGTCGATGAGCATCCAGCCGCGCTTGGACTCCACCCACTCCCGCATGTGCGGAAGCTTCTGAGGCCAATCCGCGTTGCTCTCGCCGACGTCCTGGCAGCAGGTGAACGTGTCGAACCCGCACTCCCAGATCTCCTGGATCGTGGGTGCGAGCTGCTCGTCGATCTGTGCGTGCTGGTCACCCACCCGGACGAGAGCGGTGGGATGGGTACCTTCGTAAGACGTCATCGAGCGAGCATATGAGCGAGGTCCGACACAGGTCCGGGGAGGTGTCGCACCGTCCGGGTCCCGCACCTCGGCTCACGGCCAAGCCTGCCCGCCGTGTTCACACTGGCCAACCAAGACGCTCATGGCCAGCTAGACCGCTTGGACCCTCAGCGGACGGGCGATCTTGCCACCAGCGATTTCACAAATTCACAAGCACCCCTTGCCGTTTCACCTACTGGGACACGAGTGCAGCGTGCCGAAATTTTGTGTATACGGGTCCTGGGCCCAATTCCCTTCTTCAAAGGGAAGTTGGGCCTTCGTGCTTTCGAGGCCCGGCTCCTCCCACGAAGGAGAGGAAACCGGATCCGCAGTGGGTCCGGTGAGCAGGGGCCCGCCTCGAAGATGTCCAGTCCTGGCGGCGGGCCCCCGGACCCAAGGGGCCGCCTTGAACGTAACCATCGATCTGGCCACCGGTCTCGTAGTCGCGGGCGCACTGGCCATCGGCTGGCTGGTCTACCGCTGGACCGCCCCCACGCCGAACGCCGCGCACCAGACCACGAAGGGCGAGCGACTGCTGTACGCCGTCACCGCCGCGGCGGCGGCCATAGCGATCGGCGGCTACCTCATGGGCGGCATCAAGGGGATCGAGCGCGCCGGGGACGCGAAGAAGGAGCGGGCCGTCGTGCAGACCGACGGAAGGCGCGGGCAGGCCGACTCCCCGTAAAAGCGGCCTTAGCGTCGTTTCTCGGGAACGTACTGTGCCCCCGCACCGAGGTGCGGGGGCACACAGGGAGCGCTCCAACAACCAGTCAGCTCGCCGCCCACGCTCACCGTAGCGGGCATCAGCCGCCGATCCGCCGATCCCGGACGCCGGTGACCCGGACGAACGACAGCGCGTGCTCCGACCTTGACGAAGTCGGCGACGGCTCAGTCGACTTCGACGTACGCGACGAGGATGATCGTTCCGACGACGGTGGGAATGTACACGACCCGGACTCGGCCGTCGCGGTACTCCCACTCCAGCTTCCCGTCGCCCCGGGTACCGATCCGGTGGTCCAGGGATAGCCGGACAATCGCGGCGTCCAGGACCTCGCGGTCGGCGTCGGCCATCTCGTCGATCTGCCGTTCCGCGACGTCGTGGAGAACGACGTGGGCGCGCCAGGGGCCGTGCTTCGGTGCCATCAAGCAGCGCCGGCTGTACGGGCGGCGTCCGCGTCTCCGAGCCCGTGGCGGGCCTGGACCTCCGCGTACGGGGTGGCCTTAGACAGGTCGATTCCTTCGGCCGCCAGCTGCTCCAGTGTGTAGGCCAGCAGGCCCTCGCCGGCAGCCGCGCGTTCGCGGGCGGACTCGCGGAGCTGCCGCGCCTCGTCCTCGTCGAAGATCAGGTGCGCCATCGGGTCCTCCGCCGGTCGGGTACAAACCGAGGCTAGCGCAGCATCAGTTCTCAGGGACGGGGACGGACACTGCGGTCTGGGGCCCCTGGTGGCAGTGCGGCAACCGCGTGGACGAGTTCACACCGAGCCCCAGGCGAACGCCGAACTTCTTCTGAAGGAGCGCGCGGCGTATACCGCGGTTATGGCCTCTGAGTGCTGATGCGATCCGCGGTTTCCCAATCGTGACCAGCCCGTGCCCGCAGGCATCTGCGGTGTCCGACGATCACATGCCGGTGCCCCGCCTTCCGCTGTGGACGCGCGGAAGACGGGGCACCGGTGGCTGGGGTCAGCGGCGGTGGTGGCGGTGGCCCCAGGACTCGGTGTCGACGGTGCGGCCGCGGTCGTCGCGCAGCGTCGCGGTGTCGGAGTTGTTGTCCCACACGTAGTTGCGGCGGTCCTGGAACAGGTCGGTGCGGGTGTCGCGGCCCTCACCGGTGTGGACGCGGACGGTGGCCCGGCCGGCGAGGCGGTAGTCGTTGAACTTGTAGCGGTGGCCGTCCTCGTCCTTCAGGGTCCAGCCGTCGAGGTTGATCGCGTGGCGGGTGTTGTTGGTGATCTCGACCCACTCGGCGTTCAGCGACCGCACGGTGCGGTTGTCGCGTCCGGGGCTGTCGGCCTGGACGGCGCTGATCTCCACCTTCGGCGTCCGGTGACGGTCGCCGTCGTGGGCGGAGGCCGGCAGGGCGACGATCGAGACCATGGCGCCGGCCGCGAGGACGGTCGCGGCGATACGGCGGGCGGTCGAAGAAGCAGACAAGTGATGTCTCCTCAAGAACGGTGCCCCACCAGCCGAAAGAAGCTGGTGGAAGCGGTGCGGGTCCCGGTCCGGTGCTGGGCCGAGGACCCGAACTCTGCCGCCCCGCCGACCCCGTCGGAACGCCACCCAGACCCCGTTACGGGGTACGGATATTTCCGTAACTGTCGCCTGCACTCGGCACGCATATGCGGCAGACGTGGCCCTGACATTCACTGACAGCTACACCCACCCGCCCAGTGATCACGGGCAAGCCCTTCCACGCTCCGGCGCACCACCCACAGCACCACCCGGCGCACTCCGCCAGTCGCGTGACGCGGGCGGGTAACAGGCGTCCTGCACTTTTCTTCGCACAGACCCGCCTCCCTCGTACACTCGCGTGATTTTGCTGCCGGTTCAGCGGTCGCCCGGCGCGGGGCGATGTCGGTGCAGGCTCGTACCGTCGTGAGCACGAGGGCCGGAGCCTTCCCTCCCGCTGGGTGAACGGGCGCGGGCCTGGCGTCCAGGGGCGTCAGGCTGCCGGGGCGTGCGATCACGGGCCGGGTCTGCCTAGCCTGTGGGCACGCCCTAGGGGGGCCGTGGAGGTGTGTGCATGCCCCGTTCCCTGTGGTCCGGAGCGATCTCGTTTGGTCTGGTCACCGTGCCCTGCAAGCTCGAGAACGCGACCGAGAAGCACGACGTGTCCCTGCGGCAGGTACACGTGGAGGACGGCGGCCGGATCCGGTACCGCAAGACGTGCGAGATCGACGGCCAGGTCCTCACCGAGGACGAGATCGGCAAGGGCTACGAGATCAGCAAGGACCACGTCATCCCGATCACGGACCAGGACCTGGCGGACATGCCGCTGCCCACGGCGAAGGCGATCGAGATCGTCGCGTTCATCGACCGGACCTCCGTTGATCCGGTCCAGTACGGCGCCGGCTCGTACTACCTGACCGCCGACGGACAGGTGGCCGCGAAGCCGTACGTGCTGCTCCGCAAGGCGCTCGAGCGCAACGAGAAGGTCGCCGTCGCCAAGTTCGCCCTCCGCGGCCGCGAACGGCTCGGCCTGCTCCGCCCCCTTGGCGACGCTCTGCTCCTGTCCGGCCTGCACTGGGGAGACGAGATCCGCTCCTCCGAGGAGATCGCCCCGCCCGAGACCGAGCTGACCGACGACGAGCTCGAAGGCGCGCTCGAGCTGATGGAGACGATGACCGTCGCCTCCGTCACCGACCTGGACGTCACCGACCAGTACACGGAGGCGCTCCACGAGGTCATCGAGGCGAAGGCCGAGCACCGTGCCCCGAAGCCCGCCGAGGGCGAGGAGAAGGCCCCCGCGCCGGTCGTCGACCTCATGGCCGCGCTGGAGAAGTCCGTCGCCGACGCCCGCGAACGCCGCGGCGATACCGCCGGCGGGGGCGAGGCGACCGTGCACGAAATGCCCGCGAAGCCGAAGAAGAAGACGGCCGCGAAGAAGGCCACGGCGAAGAAGACGACCCGCCGGAAGACCGCCTGACCCGTTCGGGTCGTGTCCTGGGGACGCGGCCAGGGGTTGATCGCCGTGTGGAGACTGAAGAGCCGGTGCTCGGCGACTACCCGGACGCGGACAAGCCCCGCCTGCCCCTGCTGACCGCGGCGGAAGCCCGGGACGCTGTCGAGTACATGCGGCTGCTGGAGACGCTCGACCTCACACCCCGCGGGCAGGCCGCCGGACAGCTCGCCGCGAACCTGGCCCGACGGCTCCCCACGGACGGATAGACGCCGCGCCGGCGTCGGTACGTCAGTCGAGGATGCCGAGTTCGGAGTCGGGCCGGCAGATTTCGCACGCCCGGATCCCGCCGTCGGTCAGCGCCCGGCGGGCCTCTTCGCGGCTGAGCGGTTTCCGGTGGCGCGCGGCGAGCCGGCAGTCGCCGATGTGGACGCTGTCCGCGACCGGCCGCCCGCCCTCACGCAGGAAGGACAGGACCCAGCCGGGGCCTTCCGGGAGCTGCCGTACGGGGCGCAGTGCGGCCTCGCGGGTCTCGACCTCGGCTATCCGGTGCCGGACCCGTTCCAGGGACAGCACGAGCCAGTGCTCCAGGGTCCGGAGCCGTGGAAGGTCTGGCGGCAGCTCGGACATCAGGCACCCGGGCGCTTCTGCTGCTCGGCCACCTCTCGCTGATGTTGCTGGCACAGGGGGTTGCCGCCGAACCCGTACCGGTGACATGGGGCCTGGCAGCGGGCGCAGTGGCCCAGGAGCGGGGGTGGGCACTGCTGGGGTGGGAGGTTGACCGGTGCAGCGGGGGTGGTCATGGCGGTTCCTCGAGGTCGGGCCGGGCGCCGGGGTCAGGGTAGGACTCGCGTTCTGCCGGGACCGGTGTGCCACACGTGGCACCCTTATTCGAACACGTGCTCTAATTGAAAGTATGAGGCACGACCCCTTCCCCGACGACCTCGTCACCGCCCAGGAGGCCTGGACCCGCACCTACGAGGAGCTCGCCCTCCCCTGCCCCGCGGGCGTCACGGACCTGCGGCGGCGCCTGATCCGGCTCTCCGTCCAGGTCTACTTCCACCCGTTCTGGACCCGGCAGGCACACCCGTCCGCGAGCCGGGGCGACCTCCTGCACCGTGTCCGCGCGGGACGGCCCGACCGCGAGGAGACAGCGGCATGAGCACCGACCAGGACAACGTGATCTGGCACGTGCGGTGCCGCCCCGACACCACCGCGGACGGCCACCGCCGCGTCCTGGACCTCCTCGGCGACTTCACCCCCGTCGTCCAGCCTCTCCCGCCCCTGGCCGCGCTCGCGCAGCTGCGCGGCGCAGGCCGGCTGTTCCAGGCCGCGCCCGGCCGGCTGGCGGCCCGGTTCCGGATCCAGGCGCTCGCGAAGACGGCGTCGACACCCACATCGGCATCGCCGACACCTGGGCCACCGCCGCGACCACCTCCGCGCACCCCGGAACCTCCGGAATCCTGCACCTGCCGGGCCACCGCGCCGTCGAACAGTTCCTCGCGCCCCTGCCCGTCCGTGCCCTGCACGGCATCGGCCCGGCCCAGGCCGCCCGGCTGGAGGCGTTCGGACTGCACACCATCGGCGCGCTCGCCGCGATGGACGAGACCGTCGTCTGCCGCGTCCTGGGCGGCAAGGCCGGACGTACCCTGCGCGAACGCGCCCGCAGAATCGACCCCCGCACGGTCACCGCCCGCCGCATGCCCGAGTCCACCAGCGCCTTCCACGCCTTCGACCGCGACGTCTACGACCCCGTCCTCGTCCGGGCAGCCCTGCTGGACCTGGTCACCACCCTCGGGCAGCGGATCCGCGGCCGCGACCAGACCGCCCGCAAGCTCGCCCTGGCCGTACGGTTCGCCGACGGCTCCACCGTCGAACGCACCCGCACCCTCCCCCAGCCCTCCGCTCACACCGACGACCTCAGAGTCACCGTCTTCCGGATCCTGGACTCCATGGCGCTCCAACGCGCACGGATCCGCCGCCTCCTCGTGACCGTCGAAGACCTCCGCCCCGCGGGCGAAGGCCCCGGCACACAAATCTCCCTGGACCCCGCACGCGAGAACCGACTCTCCCTGGAACCTGTCCTCGACCGAATCAACACCCGGTACGGCCGCCGCCTCGCCGGCCCAGCCAGCGCCTACCGCAAAGCGAGCTAATCCCTGGCCGTTCTCTGACGGCCCTTGGGGAGGATCCGACCGGGTTGTGGCGGTAGAGAGAGTTACGCGGAGGATCGGCTTCGCTGCGCCGGCTCCGGGCTGGAGATCGCCGACGGCCATATCAACGGGATCCTCGCCCTGAATCTCGACCGGCTCGCCCGCGAGCTCACCGTCCAGGAGGCAGTCCTCACCTACATCTGGGCGCCAGGTCTTCATCACCGAGCACGGCGAGGACCTGGAGGGCGACGAGGACGACCGGCAGACTCCACCTCAACCGGACCCAGGAGAAGGAGGAGACCCGCCCCCCGCGTTGAAGATCCTCGGCTCCAGCGTCCGGTAGTTATCGCGGGTACGAACTGGGCGTCAGGCATGTAGGCAAGGAGCACTCAGGGCTCGTGCCTGACAGATGTCTCTGGGTTGTTCAGGCACGTATGGCATGTTGGGGCGTCGATACCGACAACCACTCATACCTTTTGGGATATGAATGGTCGGTATAGGTTTCTTGTTGCTTTCTCTATCGGTACGTTCACATTTGGCGGGATCGCCTGTGATTCCGGAGCCGACGGGGCCAATCCTGTACGGACACAGGAGGCTGAGGCATCGGCTCCAGCCACTCCCCATCCCGCCGAGCAGACGCGGTCGGCAACGCCGTCGCTGAAGCCGGGCAAGGAGCGAGCGGACCTCAAGAACTTCGAGATCGATGACTCAAGAGCGTTCGGGGCCGACCGCATCTGGGTCGTGTGGACGGTCGTCAACAGCACTTCGGAGAAGGCGGACTACATGTGGGAGTGGGAGGCCGTCAACGCGCATGGTGTCCGTGTCGCCAAAGGAACTGAGCTCGCTATTGGTGTGCAGCCGGGAGAGAAGACCTTCGGCGGCTCACCCACCACCCTTGAGACCGCTGATGCGGAACTGCGAATCACGAAGTTCGACCGTACAGCTGCCCCATGAAGGGAGTGAACGCCCGGCGTTCACAGCCGCCGCAGGCACCAGGACGCTCCTGCGGCACCGCAGCCTCATCCGCAAGCGCCTGATGACGGCCGTGTTTAGACGTCGTTTCACTTGGTGAGTCGCCGGTAGTTGATGAGGCTGGTGGCGATGGCGGTGAAGGCGAGGAAGTGTTCTGGCTTGCGTTCGTAGC
>NZ_JBVHZJ010000054.1:0-58834 GCF_055574655.1 Streptomyces sp. NPDC029956
CGGCGCCGCACCCATCCCTCGAGTGCGGCCCGCTCCTCATCCGACAAGATCAACGCGGCCTTCGGCCGCCCGGTACGTGCCATAGACCAAGCCTATACATCTGAACAGAACTCCCGACTCAGAAGACTAGGCCTTCAGCGCTTCCAGCAGCTCCTGAAGGCTGCTGGAAGCCGCCGGAGCCGTCAGAAGACCCTGTCCGGCTGGTCCGGGATCACGCTTCCGTCGGACCGGCGGACCGGCTCCGCCCTGCCGTCGCCCGCCGTGTAGCCGGTGCTCGCGCAGGGGTACGGGGTGGCCTTCCGCTGCTTCGGCTCGATGAACATGGGGTTGACGATCCAGCGGCCGTCGCCGTTCTCGTACGCCCGGCACATGAGTTCGTTCTTGTTGCGGTTGAGGACCAGCCGCAGGCCGGTGGCGTCCCGCAGGAAGGAGACGTCGGTGTCGGAGTCCCCCGCGGCGAAGACCTGGCGCCGGGAGGCGGGCTGCACCCGTTCGGCGGCGGGGCCGCGGACCCCGAAGATCTCCTGGTTGATCCAGCAGCGTTTGCCGTCGATGTACGTGATCATCGTGTCCGCGCCGTCCCGTACCGTCCCGCAGCCCTTGAGGTGGGCGGTGAGCCGGCCGCGGTCGGTGGTGTTGCGGATGCCGATGGCGTGGGAGGGGGCGACGCCGACGCCCTTCGCCCAGACGTCGACGACGGGTTCGGGCGAGGCGGAGACGATCCAGACGTCGAAGCCGGCGTCCCGGAGGGTACGGATCAGATCGCGCTGCTGCGGGTAGTACCGGACCCAGCCGGTGACCAGGGAGGTGCCCACGCGCTGGGTGGCACCCTGCGGCGCGGCGAGGTTCTCGGCGCGGGCGGCGGCGGCGAACGACTCGACCTGGCGGGTGGTCCAGCCGTGCAGGAGCTGGGCGAGCCAGGCGTACTGGGGCTCCATCCGGCGGCGGTCGTGTCCGGCGAAGGCGGTCTTCCCGGCCGTGGTGGTGCCCGAGGCGTAGACGGAGAGGAGTTCGTCGGCGCAGCGGGTGTCGGTGGCCGTGGGCAGGACGCGTACGCCGGCGGGGCAGGCTGCGGCGAGGGCGGTGGCCGCCTCCGGGGTGAGGTGGCGGCTGGTGGTGGACCAGTCGCCGTGCCGGGGCGGGCGGATGCGGTCGTTGCGGAGGAGCCAGTGGAAGGTGGCGTCGCCGACGTCGTTCTTGACGACGGTGTTGTCCCAGTCGAAGACCGCGACGGGCTTCCTCCCCTTGTCCCGGCAGTGGTCGGCCACGAGGGCGTCGATACGAGCCCTGTTGTCGCCGTACCAGCCCTCGGAGACCGTCAGGGTGGGGCAGGGCCGGGGCGGCGTCCGGTGGTCCCCGGGCTCGGCCTCGGCGGTGGTGGCGGAGACGAGGCTCGTCGTCGCGAGGGCGAGGGCGGCGGTGACGGCGGACGTACGGAGCCGGGCACGCTGGTTCATGATCACTCTCCTGTCGGGGCTGCGGCGGACGCCGAACAGCCGGGCGCCTTGCGACGCCCGGCTGCCGGGTGGGGATGTGGGGGGGTGTGGGGGGTGTGGCGGCGGTCTAGAGGGGCGTCACGTACGCGCCCGCGATGCCTCCGTCGACCAGGAAGTCACTGGCGTTGACGAAGGACGAGTCGTCGCTCGCGAGGAAGGCGACCGCGGCCGCGATCTCCTCGGGCTCGGCGAAGCGGCCGACGGGGATGTGGACGAGGCGGCGCGCGGCCCGCTCCGGGTCCTTGGCGAAGAGTTCCTGGAGGAGCGGGGTGTTGACGGGCCCGGGGCAGAGGGCGTTGACGCGGATGCCCTCGCGGGCGAACTGGACGCCCAGCTCGCGGGACATCGCGAGCACGCCGCCCTTGGAGGCGGTGTACGAGATCTGGCTGGTGGCCGCGCCCATGATCGCGACGAAGGAGGCGGTGTTGATGATGGAGCCCTTGCCCTGGCGGCGCATGTACGGCAGCGCGGCCTTGCAGCACAGGTAGACCGAGGTGAGGTTGACGTCCTGGACGCGCTTCCAGGCCTCCAGGCCGGTCTCCAGGATGGAGTCGTCCTCCGGGGGCGAGATGCCCGCGTTGTTGAAGGCGATGTCGACGGAGCCGTAGGTCTCGAAGGCCGTGCGGAACAGCGCCTCGACCTCCTCCGGGTCGGTGACGTCGACCTTCACGAAGATGCCCCCGACGGCCTCGGCGGCGGCCTTGCCGGCGGTCTCGTCGATGTCCCCGCAGACGACGTCGGCCCCCTCGGAGGCGAGGCGCCGGGCGGTGGCGAGGCCGATGCCGCTGCCTGCTCCGGTGATGACGGCGGTGCGGCCCACGAGCCGGCGGCAGACGATCTCTTCGGTGCTGGTGCTGGTCATGTGTACTCAGGCCTCCGTGCTGATGAAGACGTTCTTGGTTTCGGTGAAGGCGGTCAGGGCGTCGGGGCCGAGTTCGCGGCCGAGGCCGGACTGCTGGTAGCCGCCGAACGGGGTCCAGTAGCGGACGCTGGAGTGGGAGTTGACGGAGAGGTTGCCGGCCCGGACGGCGCGGGAGGCGCGCAGGGCGCGGCCGACGTCCCGGGTCCAGATCGAGCCGGACAGGCCGTACTCGGTGGCGTTCGCGAGGCGGATCGCGTCGGCCTCGTCCTCGAAGGGGAGGACGACGGCGACGGGTCCGAAGACCTCCTCGACGGCGCAGGGGGCGTCCTCGGAGACGCCGGTCAGGAGGGTCGGCGGGAACCAGAAGCCGGGGCCCTCGGGGGCCTTGCCGCGGATTCCGGGGAGGTCGTCCGGCACGTAGGAGCGGACGCGGTCGAGCTGGGCGCGGGAGATGAGCGGGCCCATCTGGGTGCGCTCGTCGGCGGGGTCGCCGACGACGATCTCCTCGATCGCGGGGGTGAGCAGCTCCATGAAGCGGTCGTACGCGCTCCGCTGGACGAGGATGCGCGTACGGGCGCAGCAGTCCTGGCCGCTGTTGTCGAGGAACGACATGGGCGCGGCAGCGGCGGCGGCTTCGAGGTCCGCGTCGGCGAAGACGATGTTGGGGCTCTTGCCGCCGAGTTCGAGGGTGACCCGCTTCACCTGGCCGGCGCACTTCGCCATGATCGACTTGCCGACCCGGGTGGAGCCGGTGAAGACGATCTTGGCGACACCGGGGTGTTCGACCAGGGCGTTGCCCGCGACCGGGCCGGTGCCGGGGAGGACCTGGAAGAGGCCTTCGGGCAGGCCCGCCTCCAGGGCGAGTTCGGCGAGCCGGAGCGCGGTGAGCGGGGTGGTCTCGGCGGGCTTGAGGAGGACGGCGTTGCCGGCGGCGAGGGCGGGTGCGGTGGCCCAGGCGGCGATCGGCATGGGGAAGTTCCAGGGGGCGATGACGCCGACGACCCCGAGCGGTTCGAGGATCGTGATGTCCAGGCCGCCGGCCACCGGGATCTGGCGTCCGTTGAGGCGCTCCACTCCCCCGGCGGAGAAGTCGAGCAGGTCGCGGACGTTGCCGGCCTCCCAGCGGGCGTTGCCGATGGTGTGGCCCGCCTGGGTGACCTCGAGGCGGGCCAGTTCCTCGACGTGGTCGTCGACGACGGCGGCGAAGCGGCGGAGCAGCCGGGCCCGGTCGGCCGGGGCGGCGGCGGCCCAGCCGCGCTGGGCGGCGGCGGCCCGTGCGACGGCGGCGTCCACGTCGCCCGCAGTGGCTGCGGGGACGGTGGCGACCGTCTCCTCGGTCGCCGGGTTCAGTACCTGGAGCAACTCGTTCCTCTCGGCGGTGTGCGTGTCAGAGGGGTTCGCGTCGGTGGCGTCGGTCCCAGAGGGTTCGCGTCAGTGGCGTTCGAAGGAGCGGCGCAGTTCCCAGTCCGTCACGGCAGCGTCGAAGGCGTCGAGCTCGACGCGCGCCATGTTGCGGTAGTGGGCGACGACCTCGTCCCCGAAGGCGGCCTTGGCGATCTCGCTGGTCTCCCAGAGTTCGGCCGCCTCGCGCAGGGTCCTCGGCACGTGCGCGTACTCGGCGGTGTAGGCGTTCCCGGTGCAGGGCTCCGGAAGTTCGAGCTGCTGCTCGATGCCGTGCAGGCCCGCGGCGACCAGTCCGGCGACGGCGAGGTACGGGTTGACGTCGCCGCCGGGGAGGCGGTTCTCGAAGCGGGTGGAGCGGCCGTGGCCGACGACCCGGAGCGAGCAGGTGCGGTTGTCGTGGCCCCAGGCGACGGCGGTGGGTGCGAAGGAGCCGGGCTGGAACCGCTTGTAGGAGTTGATGTTGGGGGCGTAGAGCAGGGAGAAGTCCCGGAGGGCGGCGAGCTGTCCGGCGAGGAAGTGCCGCATGGTCGCGGACATCCCGTGCGGGTCGTCCCCGGCCATCACGTTCGTCCCCTCGGCGTCCTGGAGGGAGAGGTGGATGTGGCAGGAGTTGCCCTCGCGCTCGTCGTACTTCGCCATGAAGGTGAGCGAGTAGCCCTCCTGGGCGGCGATCTCCTTGGCGCCCGTCTTGTAGACGGCGTGTCCGTCGCAGGTGACGAGGGCCTCGTCGTACTTGAAGGCGATCTCGTGCTGGCCGGGGTTGCACTCGCCCTTGGCGGACTCGACGGTGAGTCCGGCGCCGGTCATCTCGTTGCGGATGCGGCGCAGGAGGGGTTCGATGCGACCGGTGCCGAGGACGGAGTAGTCGATGTTGTACTGGTTGGCGGGGGTGAGGCCGCGGTAGTTCGCGTCCCATGCCTGCTCGTAGCTGTCCTTGAAGACGATGAACTCGAGCTCGGTGCCGACGTGGGCGGTGAAACCGTGTTCCGCGAGGCGCTCCAGCTGGCGCCGGAGGATCTGGCGGGGCGCCGCGACGACGGGGGTGCCGTCGCCCCAGGCGAGGTCCGCCGTCACCATGGCGGTGGCCTCGTTCCAGGGGAGTCGGCGGAGGGTGGTGAGGTCGGGGTGCATCGCGAAATCGCCGTAGCCGCGGTCCCAGGAGGACATCTCGAAGCCGTCGACGGTGTTCATCTCGGTGTCGACGGCCAGAAGATAGTTGCAGCCCTCGGTGCCGTGGCGGAGTACCTCGTCCAGGAAGAACGGGGCGGCGAACCGCTTGCCCTGGAGCCGCCCCTGCATGTCGGGGAAGGCCAGGACGACGGTGTCGATCTCGCCGCTCGCGACGAGGGCACGGAGCTCCTCGACGGCGAGCGGGGGTTTGCGGTCTGCCACGGGATTACTCCTCCTTCGGCCTGCCGGAAGCCATAAGGTATTGCGGAAGACCATTGCTTGGGAAGTGCTGACGAGAGGGAATCGACAACGTGGCCAGTACGAGTGAATCGGCGGACCGGCTGACGCCCGTGCTGCGGCCGGTCCGGGCGGGCAACGGCTTCGAGGAGGCCCTGGAGCAGATCCTCCAGGTGGTGCGGCTCGGACTCGTGCCCGGCGGGGAGCGGCTGCCCGCCGAGCGGGAGCTGGCCGACCGGATGGGGATCAGCCGGGTGACCCTGCGCGAGGTCCTCAAGGTCCTCCAGGAGCAGGGCCTCGTGGAGAGCCGGCGCGGCCGCTACGGCGGGACGTTCGTGCTCCCCCGCGTCCAGACCGCCGACGAGGACGAGCTGCGCCGCCGGATCGCCACGGTCGACATGGAGGACACCCTGCGCTTCCGGGAGGTCCTGGAGGTCGGGGCCGCCGGGCTCTGCGCGGCCCACGGCCTCGACGCGGCGGGCGCCGAGCGGCTGCGGACCGCCGTCGCGGCGACCCATGACGCCCCGCTGGCCGACTACCGCCGTCAGGACACGCTGCTCCACCTCACCCTGGCCGAGCTGTCCGGCTCACCGACGCTGACCGCGCAGTACGCCGCCGTCCGGGCGACCGTGAACGACCTCCTCGACTGCATCCCGCTGCTCGTTCGCAACCTGGAGCACTCCCAGCACCAGCACACCGCCCTGGTGGAGGCGGTCCTGGACGGGGACGCGGACGCGGCGCGCGAGGTGATGCGGGAGCACTGCTCGGGGACGGCGGCGCTGCTGCGCGGGTTCCTGACATGAGACGGGCGTCTCCGGGTACGTAACCCGAAAGTAACGCACGGGGGTTGCGCTCTCCCGTCGGCACCGCAAAGGTATGGCTCCAATCCATTGGGCCCGTTGCGGGGAGCTGACGCTGCCATGACGCTCGAAGAAACCACCGGGAGTTCCGGAGGCACCACCCCACCGCAGGACGACTATCTGGAGCGCCGCGCCCTGCGCCGCGGCAGCGCCGGGTGGCTGCTGCTCACCGGGCTCGGCGTCGCCTACGTCGTCTCCGGGGACTTCTCCGGCTGGAACATCGGCCTCTCCAAGGGCGGTTTCGGCGGACTCGCCATCGCCACCGTCCTGATGGGCGCGATGTACGCCTGTCTGGTCTTCGCCCTCGCCGAACTCTCCGCCATCCTGCCCACCGCGGGCGGCGGTTACGGCTTCGCCCGCCGGGCGCTCGGCACCTGGGGCGGGTTCCTCACCGGCACCGCGATCCTCATCGAGTACATCCTCGCGCCCGCCGCGATCTCCATCTTCATCGGCGACTACGTCGAATCCCTCGGCCTGTTCGGCCTGGAGTCCGGCTGGCCCGTCTATCTGGTCTGCTTCGCGCTCTTCATCGGGATCCATCTGTGGGGCGTGGGCGAGGCGCTGCGCTTCAGCCTGATCGTGACGGCCATCGCCGTCGCCGCGCTCGTCGTCTTCGCACTCGGCGCCCTCACCGACTTCCACGTCGACGGGCTGAACGACATCCCGGTCGACGGGGAGGCCTTCGGGGCCAACTCCTGGCTGCCGTTCGGTCTGCTCGGGATCTGGGCCGCGTTCCCCTTCGGCATGTGGTTCTTCCTCGGCGTGGAGGGCGTGCCGCTCGCCGCCGAGGAGGCGAAGGACCCGGTGCGGTCGATGCCGAAGGCGCTCGCGATCTCCATGGGCATCCTGGTGCTGCTCGCCGTGATGACCTTCTTCGCCGCGACCGGGGCGCGCGGCGCGGCCGCCGTCCAGGAGGCGGGAAACCCGCTGGTCGTGGCGCTCCAGGGCGACGGGGAGCCGACCGCGCTCAGCCGTTTCGTGAACTACGCGGGCCTCGCCGGACTGGTCGCCTCCTTCTTCTCCCTCATCTACGCCGGCTCGCGCCAGCTGTTCGCCCTCTCCCGGGCGGGCTACCTGCCCCGCTTCCTCTCCCTCACCAGCCGCCGCAAGTCGCCGTACCTGGGACTCCTCATCCCGGGCGCGATCGGCTTCGCGCTGGCCGCCGGGACCGGGGACGGGGCCCGGATGCTCAACATCGCCGTGTTCGGCGCCACCATCTCGTACGCCCTGATGGCGCTCTCCCACATCGTGCTGCGGCGCCGCGAGCCGGGCCTGAACCGGCCGTACCGGACACCCGGCGGGGTCGTCACCTCGTCGGTGGCGTTCGTCCTGGCCCTGTCGGCCCTCGTCGCGACCTTCCTGGTGGACCGGACGGCGGCGTTCATGGCCCTCGGGGTGTACGCGATCGCCCTCGCCTACTTCGCGTTCTACAGTCGACACCATCTGGTGGCCAGGGCGCCCGAGGAGGAGTTCGCCGCGCTCGCGGCCGCCGAGGCCGAACTCGCCCGCGACTGACCGTCCGCACCCGACCCCCCGCCCGTGTCTCCCCCACCCGATCCGTACACCGCTCTCCCGGAGGACGTTCCGTGTCCAAGCCGCTCATCGGCGTGACCACCTACCTGGACCAGGCCCGCTGGGGCGTGTGGGACATGCGGGCCGCGCTGCTCCCCGCGCCGTACCCGCGGCTCGTCCAGGAGAGCGGGGGGATCGCGGTGATGCTGCCGCCGGACGCGCCGGAGGCCGCCGCGGCGGTCGTGGCCCGGCTCGACGGACTGGTGATCGCGGGCGGGGCGGACGTGGAGCCCGTACGGTACGGGGCCGAGCCCGACGCCCGTACCGGCCCGCCGGCCCGGGAGCGGGACGCATGGGAGCTGGCCCTGATCGACGCGGCCCTCGTCTCGGGGACCCCGCTGCTCGGCATCTGCCGGGGCATGCAGCTCCTGAACGTGGCCCGGGGCGGGACGCTGGTCCAGCACCTGGACGGGCACGTCGAGGCGGTCGGGGTGATCGGCCGGCACGCGGTGAAGCCGGTGCCGGGGAGCCGGTACGCCTCCCTGGTGCCCGAGCTCACCGAGGTCCCGACCTACCACCACCAGGCCGTGGACCGGCTGGGCGCGGGGCTCGCGGTCTCCGCCCACGCGGAGGACGGCACGGTGGAGGCGGTCGAGCTGGCCGATCCGGCCTGGGCCCTGGGCGTCCAGTGGCATCCGGAGATGGGCGACGACCTGCGGGTGATGCGGGGCCTGGTCGAGGCGGCGGGAGCACGCCGGGGCTGAAGGCCCCGCACGGCACGCGCTCGGCACCTGTGTGCTCCGGCGGGCGCGGCACCGGGGCGTAGTGGCGGGGGCGTAGTGGCGGGTGCGTAGTAGCGGGTGCGCGGTGGAGGGTGCGGGGTGGCGGGCACGGGGTGGAGGGCGCGGCGTGGACGGCGCGCTCCGTCTCAGCGCCGGGGCGCGGCGAGCGGGGTCCAGGTCTCCGGGCCCGCTGAGCAGGGGCCTCCGTCGTGCACCCTCAGGCACCGCTCGGCCGGGTCGACGGCCACGGTGGCGAGGGTCGCCCACCGGCTGCCGAGGCGGCCTTCGGCCGGGGCGTGGCAGCAGATCTCGGCGCCGTCGTCCCGATGGGCGGTGAGCAGGCCGGCGAGCGCGTCGGGGCCGAGCCCGCCGTCGTGCGTGCGCACGCGTTCCGTGAGCAGTCGGTGGCGGTCGTACGTCTCCGGGTCCCGGCGGCCGCGCAGTTCCCCGGCGGCCAGGGCCGGGGCGAGGAAGTGGTTGGTGCGGACCAGCCGGCCCCGGTCGTCCGGGAAGACCACGGCCGAGCCGGCCGGGGCGAGTTCCACGGACGCCGCCCGGTCCGCCGTCACCACGGTGATGACCGTGGAGGCCGAGACGGGGGCGCCGGTCAGGAGGGCGACGGCCTCGGCGAACGATCCTGCCGAGCCGAGCACCTGACGGGCGACCAGATGGACGGGCACGCCGGTCGCGGCGTCGTCCGCGTGGCCGAGGATGTTGAAGAGCACGCCCACGCCGGCCTCGTTGACGCCGATCTTCGCGAGGATGCCGTGCTCGGTGATCCCGGCGAAGCCCTGGGCGTCCCCGGTCACGGTCTGGAGATGCCAGGCGTCGGCGAGTTCCCGGTGCCAGTCCCAGCACTGGCCGCCGGTGGTCCGGGGGCCGTGGCGGACGAGGGTGGAGCACTCGCCCGTGCGGGGCGCGCCCGCCTCGGCGAGGATCTCGGTGCGGGCGTTGAGCGCGGCGATCGTCCAGAACGGCATTCCGGCGCCCTCGGCGACTCCCTCCATCTCCTCGACGAGCTCCGGCGCCCAGGCCCGGGCCGCCCGGACGGTGCGGAGGGCGAGGGCGGACACGTCCAGCGTCCGGGCGTTCCCTGCGGCGACGGTCGCGAAGAGCTCCTCGTACACCTGCCACGCGCGCGTGATGCCGGCGCGGGCCTGGCGGCCGCGGTCCTCTCCGCGTCGGCGGGGGGTGTCCCCGGTGATCCGGAGGGCCGGACGGCGAGGGCTGTTCACGCCTCCGCCCGGGCGGCGAGCAGGGTGCGGTCCTTGCGCATGAGGAGGGCGTAGAGGGTGGCGGCGACGACCATGCCGACGGGGAGGGAGAGGTCGATGCCGCCGAGGGCCGCGGCGATCGGGCCCGTGTAGAGGGTGTTGACGCAGAGGGCCGCCGCGGTGACGGCGACGCCGATCGCGAGGGCACCGGCCGGGTTGACGCCGGCGGTGTACCAGAACGGGCTGCCGGGGGTCTCGTCCGAGAGCGCGGGGCCGTCGTAGCGGCAGCGGCGCAGCAGGACGTCGGTGGCGTAGACCGCCATGAGGGGGCCGATGAGGACCGTGATCACCTGGAGGGCGTTGCTGATGGTGTCGAGGAAGTTCGAGACGAGCAGCCCGTAGAGGGTGAGGGCGACGGCGACGGCCCCGTCGAAGAGGACGCTGACGGAGCGTCGGATGCGGAGGCCGACGGCCTGGAGCGCGAGTCCGGCGCTGTACGCGGTCAGGGCGTTGATGGAGATGGTGCCGAGGACCAGCGCGAGCAGGAAGAGCGGGACGAACCAGCCGGGCAGGATCTCCTGGAGCGCGGTCTGCGGGTCGGTCATGTCGACGGCGGTGGCGGCGAAGGCGCCGAGCGAGCAGACGACGACGCTGGGCAGGAAGGCGCCGAGCGCGTTCCAGCCGATGATCGCCTTCTTCGAGGCGGTGCGGGGCAGGTAGCGGGAGAAGTCGGCGCTCGTGGTGTACGAGAGGGGGCCCGAGGCGATCATCGTGAGGCCGGCGAGGAGCAGGGCCCAGAGCGCGACTCCGCCGTGCTGCTCGGCGGGGGCGTACGAGAAGTCGGCGTGCCGCAGGACGGCGAACGCGACGACGGCGAAGGCCGCGGCGAGGACCAGGGTGATCGGCAGGTACAGCTTGATGATCAGGCCGTGCCCGTAGACGCTGATGATCAGCGTGAGTGCGGCGATGACCACGATCACGGCCACCTTGACGGGGGTGTCGGCCGTGATGCCCGCCTTCTCGACGAGCGCGAAGGCGGCGGTGGCCGCGGCGGCCAGGTTGAGCGCGAAGTAGCAGACGGAGACCAGCCAGCCGCCGACCGCGTTGTTCACGCGGTTGCCGAGGACGCCGTACACGGCCCGGGTGATCACCTCGCTGGGTGCGCCGGCGGCCGGGCCCGAGGTGGCGAGGAGACCGGGGAGCAGCCAGAACAGGTTGCCCGCGACGATCACGGCGACGGCCTGCCAGAGGGTCAGGCCCATCAGGACGAGGGCGCCGCCGATGACCAGGCTGAGGTAGTTGACGTTCGCCGCCGCCCACACGGAGAAGAGCTCGCGGGGGTGGCCGTGGCGCTCGGACTCGGGGATGTGATCGATGCCGTGGGCCTCGATGCGGCCGGGCCGATCGGTGTCCTGCAGGGCGACCTGCGCGCCCTCGGGGCCTGGGAGCGGGTCGGGGATCGTGGAAGCCATGCGGCCCTCCGGATGCGGGTGGTGCCCACCTGGTTGCTTATTGGTCGCACACTCAATAGCATCGCGGTTATGTCGTCAAGCGTCCAGCGCAAGAGAGTTCGGAAATCGCCCGAAGCCCGGCGGGCGGAGATCGTGGAGACCGCCGCCCGGGTCGCCCTGACCGAGGGGCTCGAGTGCGTCACCCTGCGGCGGATCGCCGAGGAGCTCGCCGTAAGACCCGGTCTGATCAGCCACTACTTCCCCTCGGCGGAGGATCTGGTGGGCGAGGCCTTCAGCGTGGCCGCCACCGGCGAGCTCGACGGTCTGCTCCCGGCCGACCGCCCCCACGGGACCCCCACGCAATGGCTCGCGCGCTACTTCGCCCTCTCGGCGGGCGAGGCGTACGACGACATCAGCCGTCTCTGGATCAACGCCCGGCACCTCAGCCGCTACCGGCCCGTCCTCCGCGACCGGGTCACCGAACAGGAACTCGCCTCCGACGACCGCCTGGAGCAGCTCATCCGCGAGGGCGTCGCACACGGCGAGTTCCGCACGGACGACCCGCGTGCCACCGCCATCCAGATCCTGGTGGTGCTCGACGGCCTCGGCGCCCACGCCAACTCCGACCGGACCGACCGGCCGGAGGCCGTGACCCGAATGGCCCTGACCACGGCGGAACGCGAACTCGGCCTGCCGCACGGTGCGCTGACCGACGTACCGCCGCCGGCCGAGCCCGCCTGACCGACCCTTCACCGAGGCCTCCCCCGGCCTCTGCCCCCGTCCCCCTCCTGGAGCCCTGGAGCCACCCGTGCGCACCCGACTCGTCCTGCTCTCCGCCCGTCTGCTCGATCCCGGCACGGGGGCGTTCCTGCCCGAGACGGCCCTCGCCGTCTCCGACGACGGCCGGATCGCCGCCCTGGGCGACGATCACGGGATCCGCGCGCTCACGGGGCCCGCCACCACCGTCGTGGACCTGAAGGGCGCCGTCGTCACCCCCGGCCTCGTCGACGGGCACGTGCACCCGGTGACCGGCGCCGAGCTCACCCACGGCCTCGACCTGTCGTACTGCACGGACCTCGACGACGTGCGCGAGGCCCTCGCCCGCGCGATCCGCGACCTCGGCCGGGGCGACTGGCTGTTCGGCTGGGGCCTCGACCCGAACGTCTTCGGCGACCACCCCGTCGGCATCGCCCCCTTCGACACGGTCCTCGACGGGATCCCGGCGTTCCTGCTGCTCTTCGACGCCCACTCGGCGCTCGCCAGCCGGCGGGCGCTCGAACTCGCCGGGGTCGACGGACCCCGCACCTTCGGCCAGGCCTCCGCCGAGGTCGTCTGCGACGCCGGCGGACGCCCGACCGGACTGCTCCAGGAGGACGCCGCCTGCGAGCTCGTCGAAGGGGTCGCCCCGCGCCCGACGGCCGAGGAGAGCCGGGAACGGCTGGCCGCGGCGCTGCGGTCCATGGCGGCGGCCGGACTCACCGGCGGTCACGCCATGGACGCGAACGGCGAGAGCCTGGCCCTGTACGGGGAGCTCGACAAGGCCGGTGAACTGGCGCTGCGGCTCCGGGTGGCGCCCTGGTGCCAGCCCGGCACGGACGCGGACGGCGTCCGGGCCCTCATCGCGCAGCAGGGCACGGGCGGCGCGCTGTGGCAGGTCGCGGGCGTGAAGCTCTTCATGGACGGGACCATCGACAACGGCACCGCGTGGCTGGAGCGGCCCGACTGCCACGGCGAGTCCACGCACGCGTTCTGGCCGGACCCGGACGCGTACACCCGCATCGTCGGTGAGCTGCACCGGGCCGGGGTCGCGACCGCGACGCACGCGATCGGCGACGCGGCCGTGCGGCACGTGCTCGACGCCGTCGAGAAGGCGCGCGCGGGCGGCGGAAGCGGGGTCCGGCACCGGGTCGAGCACATCGAGACGGTCCCCGACGACACGCTGCGCCGCTTCTCGGAGCTGGGCGTGCTCGCCTCCATGCAACCCACGCACTGCTGCGACTTCACCCGGGCCGACCACACCGACAACTGGTCGCGCCGTCTCGGCGAGGAGCGCGCCTCGCGCGCGTGGCGCTGCCGCGACCTGGCGGACTCCGGGGCCACCGTGGTCCTCGGCTCCGACTGGCCGATCGCGCCGTTCCCGCCGCTCGGTGTGATGGCCGGCGCGCGGCACCGCCGGCCTAGCCGCGACCTCGGGCAGGCGCCGCACGGCCCCGAGCAGGCGCTGACGGCGCTGGAGGCACTGCGGGGCATGACGACGGCCGCGGCGTACGCGGCGGGTGAGGAGCACGAGGCCGGCCGTGTCGCGCCGGGGTTCCGCGCCGACCTGACGGTCTTCGCGGACAACCCGCTCACCACACCCGCGACGGACCTGCCCGACCTGCCGGTCCTGCTGACGGTCCTGGACGGACGGATCACGCACCGGGCGGCGGGGGTCTGAGCCACCCCTGCCGCCGGCTCGACGAAGGGCCCCGATCGACCTGACGAGCGGCCCGCCGTTCAGCCGACGAGCGGCGGCCCTGTTCAGCCCGTCGGGCGGCGCCCCGTCCAGCCAGACGAGCGGCGCCCCCGTTCAACCCCGCCGTTCGGCCCGCCCTTCGGCCCGGCCAGGGCCCCGGCCTCCGGCCCGTCGGACGGCCCCGCCGTTCAACCCCGCCGTTCAACCCGTCGGGCGGGCGCGGGTCAGGGACAGCAGGTCACGGGCCGGCCCGGTCGGGCGGTGACCGGTCGGCCAGACCGCGCGGAGGTCACGGCGCAGCTCGACCCCCTCGACGGGGATGGCCACCAGTCGCCGCGAGGCCAGTTCCTCGGCGATCGCCAGTTCACTGAGGACGGCCGGCCCCGCCCCGCTGACCGCGGCGGCCTTCACCGCCGTCGTGGAGGCGAGTTCGAGGAGCGGCCGCGCGAGCCCGCCGTGGCCCGAGAGCGCGGCGTCCAGGACCTGCCGGGTGCCCGATCCCCGTTCCCGCAGGACCAGCGGGGCCGCCGCCAGCTCCGCCGGGTCCAGCCGGCCACGGCGGCGGGCCCACGGGTGCGAGGGTGCCGCGACGATCACGAGCCGGTCGTGCGCGACGACCACCCCGTCGAGCCCGTCCGGCACCGCGAGCCCCTCCACGAAGCCGATGTCCGCCTCGTTCGCGAGGAGCCGCTCCGCGACGACCGCCGAGTTCCCGGCCTGAAGCGACACCGCCGTGTCGGGACGCTCGGCGCGCAAGGCGATCAGCCAGCCGGGCAGCAGGTACTCGGCGATCGTCATCGACGCGGCCACCCGCAGCCGGGAGTCCCGCCGCCCGCGCAGCGCCTGGGCACCCGCGTCGAAGGCCTCGGCCGCCTCGACGATCCGCCGCGCCCAGTCGGTGACGAGGGCACCCGCGTCGGTCAGCCGTGAACCGCGTGGCGAACGGTCCACCAGGGCCACGCCGAGCTGCCGCTCCATCGAACGGATCCGACTGCTGGCGGCGGGCTGGGTGATGCCGACCTCGCGGGCGGCGGCGCCGAGGCTCCCGTGCCGGGCGACGGCGAGGAGCAGTTCGAGCGCCCCGAGATCGGGGACCCGGTGATGGAGCTGGGCCCTGACGTCGGAGCCGTACTCCTCGGTCCGGCGCCCACCCGTGTGCTGCTCCTCGTGGCGCTCCCCGCGATGCTCCCCGTTGCTGCCCATAAAGCCAGCTTATGACGTCATAGCCGCAAGATCCCTGGTGGGGGCCGGGCAATCGGACGACGGTGGAGCCATGGCAAGCCTCGCACCTCACCTTCCGGCCGTCCGCGCCACCACCCCCGGCGCCCGGCCGGCCGCCTCACCGGCCCGCTCCGTCCGTCACCTCGGACCCAACTGGTACGCCTCCGTGATGGGCACCGCCATCGTGGCCAACGCCGGCGCCGGACTCCCGCTCGCCCTCCCCGGCCTCCGCACCGCCTGCGCCGCGGTCTGGGCGCTGTCCCTCGCGATGCTGCTCGTCCTGGTCGCCGCCCGCACCGTGCACTGGATCCACCACCGCGACCAGGCCCGCGCCCACCTCCTGGACCCCGCCATGGCACCGTTCTACGGCTGTCTGTCCATGGCGCTGCTCGCGGTCGGCGCCGGCGCCGTGATCGTGGGCCGGGACTGGATCGGACTCCCCGCCGCCGTCGCGCTCGACACGGTCCTGTTCACCGCCGGCACGGTCGTCGGCCTGGCGGCCGCCGTCGGCATCCCGTACCTCATGGTCGTGCACCACAGGATCGAGAACGCCTCCCCGGTCTGGCTGCTGCCGGTCGTCGCCCCCATGGTCTCCGCCGCCGTCGGCCCGCTGCTCGTGCCCCATCTGCCCGCCGGGCAGGCCCAGGAGACCCTGCTCCTCGCCTGCTGGGCGATGTTCGGCGTCAGCCTCCTCGCGACCCTGGTCATGCTGCCGCTGGTCTTCGGCCGGCTCGTGACCGGCGGCCCGCTGCCCCTCGCGCTCACCCCCACCCTCTTCCTCGTCCTCGGCCCCCTCGGCCAGTCGACGACCGCCGCGAACAAGTTCGCCGACGTCGCCCCGGGGGTGCTCCCCGCCCCGTACGCCCACGGCTTCGCCTCCTTCGCCGTCCTCTACGGCGTGCCCGTCATGGGCTTCGCCCTGCTGTGGCTGGCCCTCGCCGGAGCGATGGTGCTGCGGGCACACCGGCAGGGCATGGGCTTCGCGATGACGTTCTGGGCGTTCACCTTCCCCGTCGGGACCTGTGTGACCGGCGCCGAGGGGCTCGCCCAGCACACCGGCCTCGCGGCCTTCCGGTGGCTCGCGATCGGCCTGTACGCGGTCCTCGTCGCGGCCTGGCTGGTCGCCGGGTCCCACACCGTCCGCGGCCTCTTCAGCGGTGCGCTGCTCGCAGGGCCCGCGTCAGCGCCCGCGGCGCCTCGACGAGAGACGGCCCGTACCAGGTGAGGTGACGCCCGTCGACGAGGGCGGCGGCGGTCCCGGGGAACGCCTCGGGGCCGTCCTCGCGCGTGAAGCGGTACGGCTCGTCGGGCAGGACGACGAGGTCGGGCGCCGCGGCGCGGAGCTCGTCGAGCGGCAGCCGCGGATAGCGCTCCGGGTGCTCGGCGTAGAGGTTGCGGACCCCGAGGCGGGCCAGCAGATCACCCGCGAAGGTCTCACGGCCCAGGACCATCCAGGGGCGCCGCCAGATCGGCACGACGGCCGCGTACTCCCCCTCCGGGGTGACCGCCTCCCACGCCGCCTCGGCCTCGTCGAGCCAGCGGGGCCGCCGGGGCGCACCGCACGCGGCGAGGACCCGCTCCAGCTCGCGCAGGCCCTGGTCGAGGGTGCGGATCTCGGTGACGAGGACGTCGAGCCCGGCGGCCCGCAGCTCGGCGAGGTCGGCGGCGCGGTTCTCCTCCTCGTTGGCGAGGACGAGGTCGGGGCGGAGCGCGGTGACCGCCCGGACGTCGGGGTTCTTGGTGCCGCCGATCCGCGCGACGTCGAGGTCGGCCGGGTGGGCACACCAGTCCGTGGCCCCGACGAGCAGGCCCGGCGCGGTGACGGCGACGGCCTCCGTCAGGGACGGCACGAGGGAGACGATCCTGCTGACCGTGCCACGCCTCGCGCTCATTCCTCCTCGGCCTCGACGTGCTCGGCGACCGCGACGACGAGCAGCCGGGTGCCCGCCTCGGTGGCGCGCCAGCGGTGGCGCACCCCGCCGGAGAGATACAGCGTGTCGCCGCGGCCCAGCCGGTACGCGCGGCCCTCGGCCTCGACCTCGGCGGCCCCGTCGGCCACGTACAGCAGCTCGTCGTTCCGGTGCTGGAACTCGCGTCCCGCGTCCTGCTCGCCGGTGAACTCCAGGGCGTGCAGCTGGTGACGGCCGCGGACGATCGCCCGGACACCAGGGGGCAGGGCCGGGGAGACCTCGGCGGCGCGTACGACATCGACGGTACGGGAGGCCTCGGCGGCCGCCAGGAGGTCGGCGGCCGTGGTCTCCAGGGCGTCGGCGACCAGTTCGAGCGAGCGGTGACTGGGGCGCGCGCGGTCGTTCTCGACCTGGCTGAGGAACGGCACGGACAGACCGCTGCGCGAGGAGACGACGGCCAGGGTGAGCTGGAGCGCTCTGCGTCGCCTCTTGACGGCCGCGCCCACGCGGGGTGATTCCTTCTCGTCCATGTCGGCCCCCTCCCTCGTTCCTCGTGCGTACCCGTACCGGGCGGTTACCTGAACCTTACGCAGCTTTGGGGCGGGGTTTCGCGTCGTGACGAAAAGGGGTGGTCGCCGAACACGTTCGGCGACCACCCCTTTTCGGACAGGAACCGTTCATCGGTCGCTGTCGGTGGCCCGGGGGCCACTGCCGGGCTGCTGCGGCTACTCCTGCGACTGCTTCTGCGGCTGCTCCTGCGGTGCGAGCTTCTCCGCGAGGCCCGGGTTGCCGTCCAGCCAGGTGCGGACGGCCTGCTGCTCCTTGCCCTTGCCGGTCTCCTGGATGACCGCTTCGAGGTCCGTCAGCTGCTTCTCGGTCAGCTCGAAGTTCTTCAGCCAGGCGCCGACCTCGGGGTTGTCGGCGGCGAACCCCTTACGGGCCAGGGTGTGGACGCCGTCGCCCTTGCCCCAGGAGCCCTTGGGGTCGTCGAGCTTCTTCAGGTCGTGCGCGGAGTACGCCCAGTGCGGCGACCAGAGGGTGACGACGACCGGTTCCTTGCGCTCGTAGGCGCGCTTCAGCTCGGCGAGCATGCCGGGCGTGGAGCCGTCGACGACCTCGTACTCGCCCTCCAGGCCGTACTCCTTGAGGACCTTGTCCTTGAGGATGCCCATCATTCCGGCGCTCGGCTCGATGCCGACGATCCGGCCCTTGAACTGTCCGGCCTTGCCCTTGAGGTCGGCGAGCGAGTCGACGCCCTTCACGTACGAGGGAACCGAGAGCTCCAGGGAGGTGGGGCCGTACCAGGAGCCGAGGTCCTCCAGCTTGTTCCTGTACTTCTCCCAGTACTGGGCGTGGGTGACGGGCAGCCAGGAGTCGGTCTGGAAGTCGAGCTGGCCGCCGGCCAGACCGGTGTAGAGCGCGCCGGCCTCCAGCTGCTTGGTGTCGACCTCGTACCCCCGGCGCTCCAGGAGCTCCTTCCACAGGTACGTGGAGGCGATGCCCTCGTCCCAGGGGATGTAGCCGATGCTGATCTTCTTGCCGTTGCCGCCCTTGGAGCCCGAGGCGGTGGAGCTCGCGCCGGAGCCGCCGAAGAGGCCCGTGCCGCCCGCGACGAGGGCGAGCACGACGACACCGACGAGCGCGGTGACGGGCTGCGGGCGGTGGGCCCACAGCTTCGCCCCGGGACGCCTGGCGCTCAGCGCGGCGCGGGCCTTGGCGGCGGCGCGGCGGCCGAGCGGGGAGACCTGGCGGCCGAGCGCGCCGGTCATCCGGTCCAGGTACATGGCGAGGACGACGATGGAGACGCCGGCCTCGAAGCCGAGGCCGATGTCGACGTTGCCGATGGCGCGGTAGACGGCGCCGCCGAGTCCGCCGCCGCCGACCATGCCGGCGATGACGACCATGGACAGGCCGAGCATGATGACCTGGTTGACGCCGGCCATGATCGTCGGCAGGGCCAGCGGGAGCTGCACGCGCAGCAGCGTGTTGCGCGGGGTGGTGCCGAACGCCTCGGCGGCCTCGACGAGTTCACCGTCGACCTGCCGGATGCCCAGTTCGGTCATGCGGACGCCCGGGGGCAGCGCGAAGACGATGGTGGCGATGATGCCGGGGACGACACCGACGCCGAAGAAGATGATGCCGGGGATGAGGTAGACCATCGCCGGCATGGTCTGCATGAAGTCGAGGACCGGCCGGAGCACGGCACTGACGGTCTTCGAGCGGGCCGCCCAGATGCCGAGCGGTACGGCGATCACCAGGGTCACGAGGGTGGCGACGAGAACCAGCGACAGGGTCGCCATGGCCTCGTCCCACAGCTGGACCGAGTCGACGAGCGCGAACCCGGCGAAGGCGAGCACGCCGGCGGCGAGCCCGCGCAGCCACCAGGCGACGACGGCGAGAATGCCGGCGAAGAGCAGCGGGTGGGGCGCGGACAGGACGGCGTCGATGCCGTCGTAGAGGCCGGTGACGCCGGTGCTGACGGCGTCGAAGAGCCAGGAGAACTGGGCCTGGAGCCAGTCGACGGAACTGTCGACCCACTCACCGAGGGGAAGCCTAGGCACGGGCGGTCAGCTCCTTCCCCGACTGGGTGCCGGCTTGGGTGCCGGCTTGGGTGCCGGGCTCCTTGGTGGACTTGCTGCCGGGGTCCTCGGTGGGCTTACCGGCGGGCTCCGCGGTCGACCTGCCGGCGGCGGCCTCGGAGCGGGGCCTGCCGCCGGTCTCGATGCCGGGCTTGCCGCCGGGCTTGCGACCGGTCGGGGTGCCGGGCTTGCCGCCGGTCATCGGGTCGGCCGGGTCACCGGCGTCCCGCGCGCCGAGTCCGCCCATGACGGCGAGCAGGCGCTCCGTCGGTACGACTCCGAGGACGGCGCCGTCGGAGTCCTGGACGGTCACGGGGTGCGGGGCACGGGCGGCGACGGCGCACAGGTCGGCGACGAGCGTGTCCGGCCCGACCGGCCGGCAGGGGCAGCCGTCGGGGCAGTCCGCAGGGGTGGCACCGTCCGCCATGACGGCGGAGGCGGTGAGCACCCGGGAACGGTCGACGTCCTGGATGAAGGAGGCGACGTAGTCGTCGGCGGGGCGGACCAGGATGTCCTCGGCGGTGCCGAGCTGCACGATCCTGCCGTCACGCATGACGGCGATCCGGTCACCGAGGCGCATGGCCTCGTTGAGGTCGTGGGTGATGAAGACGATGGTCTTCTTCAGCCGCTGCTGGAGGACGAGAAGCTGGTCCTGCATGTCGCGGCGGATCAGCGGGTCGAGCGCGCTGAAGGACTCGTCCATGAGGAGCAGGTCGGCGTCGGTCGCGAGCGCGCGGGCCAGGCCGACACGCTGCTGCATGCCACCGGAGAGCTCGTCGGGCCAGGACTTCTCCCAGCCCGCGAGCCCGCACAGTTCGAGGGCCTCGGTGGCCCGGGCCTCACGCTCGGCACGCGGGACGCCCTGGACCTCCAGGCCGTAGGCGGCGTTCTCCAGAACGTTTCGGTGCGGGAACAGCGCGAAGTGCTGGAAGACCATGCTGATCTTGGTGGAACGGACCGTGCGCAGCTCGCGGGGGGACAGCGCGGTCAGGTCGCGTCCGTCGAAGAGGACCCGGCCGGCAGTGGGTTCGAGCAGGCCGTTGAGCATGCGGAGAAGGGTCGACTTGCCGGACCCGGAGAGCCCCATCACGACGAAGATCTGGCCGGGCTCGACGACGAAACCGGCGTCCACGACGGCTGCTGTCGTCCCCTCGGCGCGCAGCTCCTCGCGGTCGGCGCCGGCGGCGAGCCTGCGGACGGCTTCGTCGGGTCGTCTGCCGAACACCTTGAACAGGTGGTCTGCCTGGAGCCTGGACACATGAACCTCACGGGTAGCGACGAGAACGGCCCCTGCCACCCCCGCGTGGTCGGGCCGTGGAGCGGGCGGGATCGGCCCGCGGGCCCGTCGCGTACGGGGATCCATTTGTTGAATCCCGTACCGGGTTCCGCTCCGGGCTCGCGCCTGCCCGGCTTCACAGGCTGCAAACGCAAAGGTGACGGGCGTCACGTGCGAGGGGCCGGAACCGCGGGAACCGCGAGCGCGTCCCCGGACGCCGCGGTCGTTCGACGAGACGCGTCCCCCGGCCCCGGGGACCCCCCGAGCCCTAAAATCAAGCGGGTGACTCGACGCCTCATGCTCCTCGACACCGCCAGCCTCTACTTCCGCGCCTACTTCGGCGTGCCGGACTCCGTCCGGGCCCCCGACGGTTCGCCGGTGAACGCCGTGCGCGGACTGCTCGACTTCATCACCCGACTCGTCCAGGACCACCACCCGGACGACCTCGTGGCCTGCTGGGACAACGACTGGCGGCCGCAGTGGCGGGTCGACCTGATCCCCTCGTACAAGGCGCACCGAGTGGCCGTGGAGACCGAGACCGGCCCGGACGAGGAGGAGATCCCGGACACCCTGTCCCCGCAGGTGCCGGTGATCGAGGAGGTCCTGGCGGCACTCGGCATCGCCCGGATCGGAGCGGCGGGCTATGAGGCGGACGACGTGATCGGGACACTCGCGGGGCACGCCTCGGGGCCGGTGGACATCGTCACGGGCGACCGGGACCTCTTCCAGCTGGTCGACGACGCGCGGGGGGTCCGCGTGCTCTACCCGCGCAAGGGCGTCGGCGACTGCGACCTGGTGGACGCGGAGCTGATCCGCACCAGGTACGGCGTGCGCCCCGACCAGTACGCGGACTTCGCGGCGCTCCGCGGTGACGCCAGCGACGGTCTCCCCGGGGTGAAGGGCATCGGCGAGAAGACGGCCGCGCAGCTGATCACGGAGTACGGGGACCTGGCGGGCGTACGGGCGGCGGCCGAGGACCGGACGTCGAAGCTGACGCCGGCCAAGCGGCGCGGCATCGTGGAGGCGGCGGCGTACCTGGACGTCGCGCCGACGGTGGTGCGCGTCGCCGGGGACGTACCACTGCCGGAGTTCGACGCGACCCTGCCGAAGGCTCCCCGCGACCCGGCGGCCCTCGACGCCCTGGTGAAGCGCTGGGGCCTCGGCGGAGCCGTCGGCCGCCTGCTGCCGGTCCTGGAACGCTGACGGAATCGGGCCACACTGGGCCGACCGCGCCCCGGGGTGCTAACTTAGGCATACCTAAGTCCGCAGCACGTCGAGTTACGTCGAGTCAGGAGAGCCCCTCGTGGCGGAGCAGCCCCGCAAGGCACCGAAGGCCACCGAAGCGCGTGTGGTGCGCACCGAGCGCATCACCCCGCACATGGTGCGGGTCGTCCTGGGCGGCCCCGGTCTCGACGCCTTCGAGGTCGACACCTACACCGATCACTACGTGAAGCTGCTCTTCGCCCCCGAGGGCGTCGCCTATCCGGAGCCGTTCGACATGGAGCGGATCCGGGCGGAGTTCCCCCGGGAGCAGTGGCCGACCACCCGGACGTACACCGTGCGGGCCTGGGACCCGGTCCACCGTGAGCTGACGATCGACTTCGTGGTCCACGGCGACGAGGGCCTCGCGGGTCCGTGG
Source organism: Streptomyces sp. NPDC029956 (assembly GCF_055574655.1). Taxonomy (NCBI): domain Bacteria; kingdom Bacillati; phylum Actinomycetota; class Actinomycetes; order Kitasatosporales; family Streptomycetaceae; genus Streptomyces; species Streptomyces sp. NPDC029956. The sequence continues at coordinate 22,069 of NZ_JBVHZJ010000054.1, forward strand.
GCGGGGCGGGCGCAGGCGGGCGACACGGTGCGCTTCCTCGGGCCCGGCGGCGGCTACGCGCCGGACCTGGCAGCGGACTGGCACCTGCTGGCGGGCGACGAGAGCGCGCTGCCGGCGATCGCGGTGGCCCTGGAGCGGCTGCCCGCGGGGTCGCGGGTGCATGCGTTCGTGGAGATCTCGGACGCCGACGAGGAGCAGAAGTTCGCGACGGAGCACGGCATCCACGTCACCTGGCTGCACCGGGGCGACCGCCCGGCGGGCGAGGCGCTCGTCGAGGCCGTACAGACCCTGGACTTCCCGGCGGGCGACGTGCACGCCTTCGTCCACGGCGAGGCGGGCTTCGTGAAGGACCTCCGCCGCCACCTGCGGCTTGACCGCGGGATCCCGCGCGAGCGGCTGTCGATCTCGGGCTACTGGCGCCAGGGCAAGTCGGACGAGGCGTGGCGCGCGATCAAGCGCGAGTGGAACGACCAGGTGGAGCGCGAGCAGGAGAAGCGCGAGCAGGAGAACTGAGGAACGGAGCCGCCCGGTCGGCTCACGGCGCGGGGCCCGGGGGATCACCTCCGGGCCCCGCGCCGTTCGCACGCCCGACGCCGGCCCGGGGCGGGTGACCTCCGGGCCCTCGCGCCGCTCGCGAGCCGACAGGCCCGGGGAGGGCGCCCTCCGGGGCCCTCGCGCCGCTGATGACCGCGCCCGGACCTTCGCGCCGTTCATGACCACGCCCGGGCCACCGCCCCGCCGATGACCGAGCCCGGACGTGCGCGCCGCCGATGACCGAGCCCGGGCCACCGCGCCGTTCATGACCACGCCCGGGCCACCACGCCGCCGACCCTGAGTTAGGTCGTCTGCCCGTACAGGCGGTCCGAGGTGTCCGTCTGGGCCATCCGCCGCAGCGCCGAGAAGATCGCGTCGCCGATGACCGTGCCGACGACCACGCTCTCCACCAGCTCCTCGCGCGCCACGTTCCCCGCCACGTAATCCAGATCGGCCCGCGCCACCCGCTCCGCCGCGTCCGCGTACGCGTCCATTACCTGCGAGAACCCCCCGTGGCCGGCCTCGTCGACCGCCGCGAGGGCCACGGCGAGCGCCTCCGCCGCCGGGTTGCCCGGCTGCACCCGCCAGCCGCGGGCGGCGATCAGCGCCGCGACCTGCTTCCGCGCGTCCTCCATCCCGGCGTGCGACTCACGGTCGTAGCGCGGCACCAGCCCGGAGGCCACCGTGCCGAGCAGCTTGTGCACCGACCGTTCGGGGTCGTCGATCGCGAGGATCACCTCACGGATCGCCGCCACCGACAGGCCGCCCACGTCGAGGAGCGCCCGGATCAGGCGGAGGCGCTGGACATGCGTCTCCCCGTACGAGGCCTGATTCGGGCTCGTCAGTTCCCCCGCCGGCAGTAGTCCCTCCCGTACGTAGAACTTGATCGTCGGGATGGACACCCCGGTCCTGCGACTCAACTCTCCGATGCGCACGGCGCGTTCACCTTCCTGGTCTTGCTTCGGCCTTGCCGACCGACACCCCCATCATAGATAGTGGCGCTATCAGATAGCGGCTAGCGCCACTATCCATACTTTCCCACGGGGGGATCCGTATGTCTTCACCGCACAAGAACCCATTCCCGCGGCTCCATCGGCCGCTGGTCTGGTTCGCCGTCTCCATGGGCGTCCTCGCCCTGGTCGCCGCCGTCGGCATCTTCGTCGACGACCGCGTCCTGGTCGGCGTGCCGATCTGGACCAAACCGTTCAAGTTCTCGGTCTCGTTCGTCGCGTACGCCCTCTCGCTCGCCTGGATGCTCTCGCTGCTGCCCCGGGGCCGCCGGGTCGGCTGGTGGGCCGGAACCGTGGTCGCCGTCGCCGGCGCCGGCGAGATGGTCCTCATCACCCTCCAGGTGATCCGCGGCAAGCAGAGTCACTTCAACCAGGCCACGCCGTTCGACAACGCCGTCTTCCAGATCATGGGCGCCACCGTCCTGGTGCTCTGGCTGGGCGCGCTCGTCATCGCGATCCTCCTGCTGCGCGCCAAGATCCTCGACCGGGCCATGGCCTGGACCGTCCGGCTGTCCTCGCTGATCGCCCTCGCGGGCGCAGCGTTGGGCTTCCTGATGGTCCGTCCGACCCCGGAGCAGCTGGAGGTCGACGAATCACCGATCTTCGGCGCTCACGCCGTCGGCGTACCGGACGGCGGCCCTTCGATGCCTCTGACCGGCTGGGCGAGCAACGGCGGCGACCTGCGCATACCGCACTTCTTCGGCATGCACGCCCTGCAGTTGCTCCCGCTGCTTCTCCTCCTCCTGGCCGCACTCGCACCGCGCTTCGCACGCCTCGCGGACGAACGGGTACGGCTCCGGCTCACCCTCACGGCCTCGGCCGCGTACACGGCGACCTTCGTTCTGCTGACCTGGCAGGCCCTGCGCGGCCAGGCCCTGTTCGCACCGGACGGCGCGACGCTGGCGGGCGCGGGGGCGATCGTCCTGCTGGGCGGGGCAGCCGCGGCACTCTCCCTCCGGGGGGCCTCCCCCACCCCCACCCCCTCCCCCTCCCCGTCCCCGTCCGCGCCCACCCCCGCCCACCCCGAGAAAAAGGTCACCTCATGACAGGCTTCCTCTTCGAGCTGACGTTCCTTCTCGCCGCGCCGGTGTGGCTTCTGATGATCTTCGCGCCGACGTGGCGGGTCACCGAACGCGTCGCGGCCTCGCCCCTGACCGTGCTGCCGCTCCTGGTGGTCTGGGCGGTCCTCGCCGCCCCGGTCGCACCGGAGCTGTGGGCGGCGGTCAGCAGCCCCGACATCGACACCTTCCGCGACCTCGCGGCGCTGGCGAACGGCGCCGGTGCCATCTGGGCCCAGATCATCGCCTGGGACCTGCTGCTCGGTCAGTGGATGTACCGGGAGGCCCGTCGCCTCGCCGTACCGCCCCTCCTGATGGGTCCTCTCCTGATCCTGACGATCCTCCTCTCCCCTCTCGGGCTTCCCCTGTTCCTGGTGGCCCGGGCGGTGTGGACGACCAGGGCCGCGCAGCGAAGGGCCGAGTCCGTACTAGCCTGACCGGGTGCGAGCCATCGAACGTTCCGTGGGCGCCGTCCTCGGCTCCGCCGTCGGCGACGCTCTCGGCGCCCCCTTCGAGTTCAAGCTCCCGGGGGTCTTCCGGGAACACTTCCCCGACGGGGTCGGGACGTTGAGCGGGGGCGGCGGCTGGGACCCCGGCGAGGCGACGGACGACACGCAGATGGCCGTCCTCGTGGGCGAGTCGCTCCTCGAACGGGGCTGCCTCGACCTCCCGGACATCTTCGACCGGTTCCGCCGCTGGGCCGCCGCCGACCCCAAGGACATCGGCCTCCAGACCGAGCAGGTCCTGCTCGGCGGGGACCCCTGGGACCTGGCCGCCGCGATGCACTTCCAGATCAACGCGCGGGCAGCGGGAAACGGTTCGCTGATGCGGGCCTCGACCTCCGCCGTGTACTTCGCGGCGAGCGGGCGGGCGGAGACGATGGACGCCGCCCGTCGGATCAGCGCCCTCACCCATGGCGACGGCGCGGCCTGGGAGGGTACGGCGATCCTCCACGAGCTGATCCGTGTCGCCCTCCTCGGCGAGGACCCGCTCGCCGCCCTGCCCGCAACCCTCGCAGAGGTCGCCCCGCCGCACCGGGATCGCTGGGCCGCGGTCCTGGCACCCGGCTGGCATCCGGACGACGCCACCGAGTTCAACGGCGCGGTGTGGCCCTGTCTCGGTTCGGCCGTGTGGGCGCTCCGTACGACCGGGTCCTTCGAGGAGGCCGTGGCGGCGGCGGTCGACCTGGGCGGGGACACCGACACGGTCGCGGCCGTGACCGGGATGCTCGCCGGCGCCGTGCACGGCGCCGGCGCGGTCCCCGCCCGCTGGACGGCCACCCTCCATGTCCCCCTGCCCGGCTTCGGCGACCGGGTCCTGTCCGCCGATGACCTCCGGGAGCTGGCGACGGCCCTGGCGTCCGGACGTCCGCCCGCCACCTGACCGGTAGACCCCCGGCCGGAGGTCCGCCCGCCTGACCGGTGGTGGCGGCCTCAGCCTCACCTCGGCCACCTAGGCCACCTCAGCCGCCCCAGCCACCTCAGCCACCTCAGCCGCCTCAGCCATCCCTCCGGTGGTCCGGTCTCAGCCCCGTGCCCGTACCGTCGCCAGGACGTCGCGGTCCGGCTGGAGCGTGAGGCTCGGGACCGGGAGGACCTCCTCCGTGGTGACGTCCAGGTGGTAGCGGCGGGCCAGGACCGCCAGGATCAGGACCGCCTCCACGAGGGCGAAACGGGTGCCGAGGCACACGCGGGGGCCGCCGCCGAAGGGGAACCAGGCGTACTCGGGTATCTCCTCGGCGGGTTCGCCGTCCCGTTCGATCCAGCGCTCGGGGCGGAAGGCTTCCGCGTCGCCGTACCAGCGGGGGTCGCGGTGGGTGGCCCACTGGCTCGACCAGACGCGGGTGCCGGCCGTAACGGGCACGCCGCCGAGCGTGGCGCCCTCCTTCGCGAGGCCGGTGATCAGCCAGATCGTGGGGTAGAGGCGGAGGGTCTCCTTGATGACGGCCTGGGTGTAGGTGAGGGAGGCGTAGTCGTCGTAGCCGGGTTCGTGGTCGGCGAGGACGCGGTCGAGTTCCTCGGCGAGGGCGTCGCGGACCCGCGGGTTGCGGGAGAGCAGGTACCAGGCCCAGACGAGCGTGGAGCTGGTGGTCTCGTGGCCGCCGATGTAGAGGGTGACGGTCTCGTCGCGTATCTCCTGGTCGGAGAGGGGCGCGCCGGTCTCGTCGCGGGCGGCGAGGAGGCGGCTGAGGAGGTCGGGGCGTTCGGTGTCGCCGTCGCGGTGGCGTGAGACGACGCGGGAGACCTCGGCGTCGATGACGGCGGTGGCTCGCTTGATGCGGACGCGGCCGGGGGTCGGCACCCAGTCGGGCAGCACCGCTCCGATGCCGCTGAACTCGGCGCCGATCTCCTTCTGTGCGACGTCCATCGCCTGTCCGATGGCTTCGGCGTCGGCTGCCGTGTCGACGCCGAAGATGGTGCGTACGGCGACGAGTTGGGTGAGGGCCGCCATCTCCTTCTTGATGTCGATGTGCTGCCCGTCGGCCCATCGGTCGGCGAGGTCGACGGCGCATGCGGACATGGTCGCCGCGTACGAGCGGACCTGTTTCGGCCGGACGGAGGGCTGCACGAGGGAGCGCTTGCGCCTCCAGTCGGCTCCCTTGGAGACGATGACGCCGTTGCCGAGGAGGGTGCGGAAGGCGATGCCGAGGTCGGGCTGGTCGAAGGTGCGCTCGACCTCGGTGAGGAGTTCGCCGACGGTGTCGGGGTGGGCGATGAAGAGGGAGGGCTTGCGGCCGAAGCGCCAGCGGACGATGTCGCCGCGGTCCCGGAGCTGTTCGAAGAAGGCCAGCGGGTTCTTCCCGAAGGCGGGCAGGCTGCCGAGGAGGGGCACGCCTCGTGGCCCGTCGACGACAACCGGAATCGCGGTCCGGACCTCTGACGGAGTGTCCGAGGGCGTGTCCGACGACGTCCCCGCCGGTTGCCCAGCGCCGTGCTGCCCGGCGTGGCCCTGCCCCTCGCCGTGCCGCCCCTCGCCGGCTCGGGACTGCCCCTTGCCTTGCTGCCCGGCATGGGACTGCCCCTCGCCGTGCCCCTCGTCCCGCTCCCCCCTGTCGCCCGGGGCAGACCCCGCGTGCGAATGACCGGCTTGCGTGGTCATGTACGTCCCCTCCCCAACTGGCCTTTCCTGCTTGTGAGTCCATGCAATCGGAACGACTCCGCCCGCGCCACCCCTGTGGACGACGGCCTGTGGACAACGGCCGCGTCGACGACCCGGGTACGACAATCGGACGTCCGAAAAAGGCCGAGTGCCCGTGGCGTGATCGCCACGGGCACTCGGCCCTACGCAGGAAAGGACGAGGGATCGTCAGCCCACCGAGCTGTAGGCGACGACACCTCGCAGCAGCGCGTCCACGGCCTTGCGGGCGTTCTTGGCGACGGTGCTGTTCTCCTTGGGCGCCGCCGCCGCGATCTGTCCGAGGACGTCGATGACCTGCTTGCACCAGCGGACGAAGTCGCCGGCGGGCATCTCGGCCTCGCGCAGCACCTCGTCGAGGCTCTTGTCGGAGGCCCACTGGTAGGCGGCCCAGGCGAATCCGAGGTCGGGTTCGCGCTGGCCGACCCCCTCCGCCTGGTTGATCTTGAATTCCTCTTCGAGGGCGTCGAGCCGGCCCCAGATCCTGACCATCTCACCGAGCGCCGCCTTGGCGTTGCCGGCGGGCAGCTTGGGTGCGACGGCGTCGTCGGACTGACGCGCCTCGAACACCAACGCCGATACGCAGGCGGCCAGTTCAGCCGGGGTCAGGCCCTCCCAGACGCCGTCGCGGAGGCATTCGCTGGCCAGCAGGTCGAGTTCGCCGTAGAGCCGGGCGAGCCGCTTGCCGTTCTCCGTGACCTCGTTGCCGCGCAGGTAGTCGAGCTCGGTGAGGAGCGCGACGATGCGGTCGAAGGTGCGCGCGATGGTGTTGGTGCGGCCCTCGATGCGCCGCTCCAACTGCTGGGTGTCGCGCTGGAGACGGTGGTAGCGCTCGGCCCAGCGGGCGTGGTCCTCGCGCTCGTCGCAGCCGTGGCAGGGATGGGCGCGGATCTCGGTGCGCAGCCGGGCGATCTCGCGGTCGTCGGCGGCGGCCGCGCGCTGCTTGTGGTGGCGCTCGGGGTTGATGTGTCCGGCCTTGCTCCGCAGGGCGGAGGCGAGGTCGCGACGGGACTGCGGGGAACGCGGGTTGAAGGACTTGGGGATCCTCATCCGCTCCAGGGCCTCGACCGGGACGGGGAAGTCGATGGAGGCGAGCCTCTTGACCTGTCGCTCGGCGGTGAGGACGAGGGGGCGGGGCCCGTCGTGGTGCTCGAAGCCGCGGTGGCCGTTGGTGCGGCCGGCGGGGATGCCCGGGTCGAGGACGAGGGCGAGTCCGGCGAACTTGCCGGTGGGGACGTGGATGACGTCGCCGGGCTTGAGCTTCTCCAGGGAGCCGGCGGCCTGGGCGCGGCGCTGGGCGGCGCCCTGGCGGGCCAGTTCGGTCTCGCGGTCCTTGAGGTCGCGGCGGAGCCGCGCGTACTCCTCGAAGTCACCGAGGTGGCAGGTCATGCCCTCGCGGTAGCCGTCGAGGCCCTCCTCGTTCTTCTGCACCTGCCGGGAGATGCCGACGACGGAGCGGTCCGCCTGGAACTGGGCGAAGGACGTTTCGAGGAGCTCGCGGGAGCGGTGCCGTCCGAAGCCTTCGACGAGGTTGACGGCCATGTTGTACGAGGGCTTGAAGCTGGAGCGCAGCGGGTACGTGCGGGTGCCGGCGAGTCCGGCGAGGTGGTCCGGGTCGAGGCCGCGCTGCCAGAGGACGACGGCGTGGCCCTCGACGTCGATGCCGCGGCGGCCGGCACGGCCGGTGAGCTGGGTGTACTCGCCGGGGGTGATGTCGGCGTGCTGCTCGCCGTTCCACTTGACGAGCTTCTCCAGGATGACGGTGCGCGCGGGCATGTTGATGCCCAGGGCGAGCGTCTCGGTGGCGAAGACGGCCTTGACGAGGCCCTTCACGAAGAGGTCCTCGACGACCTCCTTGAAGGTCGGGAGCATGCCGGCGTGGTGGGCGGCGATGCCGCGCTCCAGCGCTTCGAGCCATTCGTAGTAGCCGAGGACGTGAAGGTCCTCGGTGGGGATGGCGGCGGTGCGCTCCTCGACGATCTCGCGGACGCGGCGGCGCCCCTCGTCGTCGTTGAGCCGGAGTCCGGCGTAGAGGCACTGCTGGACGGCGGCCTCGCAGCCGGCGCGGCTGAAGATGAAGGTGATGGCGGGCAGGAGGCCTTCGGCGTCGAGGCGCTCGATGACCTCGGGGCGGCCGGGGGTCCAGATGCGGGAGCGCTGTCGGCGCTCCCGCTCGCGGTCGGCCTCGCGGACCATCTTGCCGCGCCGCCGGTCGCGCGGGTTGTACGTGCGCGTGTTCTCGGTGCGGGCGAGTCGCTGGAGGTCGGGGTTGACCTCGCGGCGGGAGGCGCCGCGGCCGCCGTGGTCGGTCTCCTCCTCGAAGAGGTCGTACATCCGGCGTCCGGCGAGGACGTGCTGCCAGAGGGGGACGGGACGGCTCTCCGAGACGATGACCTCGGTGTCGCCGCGGACGGTGTCGAGCCAGTCGCCGAACTCCTCGGCGTTGGAGACGGTCGCGGAGAGTGAGACGAGGGTGACCGATTCGGGGAGGTGGATGATCACTTCCTCCCAGACGGCGCCGCGGAAGCGGTCGGAGAGGTAGTGGACCTCGTCCATGACCACGTAGCCGAGGCCGGAGAGGGCCTGGGATCCCGCGTACAGCATGTTGCGGAGGACCTCGGTGGTCATGACCACGATCGGTGCATCGCCGTTGACGCTGTTGTCGCCGGTGAGCAGGCCGACCTTGTCGTTGCCGTAGCGCCTGACGAGGTCGGCGTACTTCTGGTTCGACAGCGCCTTGATCGGGGTCGTGTAGAAGCACTTGCGGCCCTGGCTGAGGGCGAGGTGGACGGCGAACTCGCCGACGATGGTCTTGCCGGATCCCGTGGGCGCGGCGACGAGTACGCCCTTGCCCGCTTCGAGGGCTCGGCATGCCTCGATCTGGAAGGGGTCCAGACCGAACTCGTACATCTCGCGGAAGGGGGCCAGCGCGGTGGCCGCTTCGGCGTTGCGGGCGAGTGCGGCCGCGTACGCCTGGGCTGGTGTGAGGTCCTCTGTCATCTTGTTCTCGAGCCTACCCGCCACCTGTGACGGTGACGCGATCTTTATCGAGGGGATGTGGAGGGGGCCGCTCCGGGCCTCTCGGCGGGCTGCGTCACGGGGTTCGCCGCGGCCTCATCGCGGCTTCGGTGCGGGCTCCTCGCCGGGTGCCGGGGCGAGGACGCGCAGGGCTCCAGGGACGCAGCGCACGGTGAGGGGAAGCCTGCCGAGGGGCTCGCCGTCGGCGTACCCGGTGGTGTCGGGGGCTTCGAGGGTGAGGGAGCGGACCCGGTACGTGGTGACCTTCGGGTGGCTGAGGTGGGTGCCCTTGTAGACGCGCGGGAAGACCCTGAGCAGGGTCCTGCGGTCGCAGTCGCCGACGACGGTGACGTCGAGGAGTCCGTCGTCGAGGCGGGCGTCGGCGCAGATCCGCATGCCGCCGCCGTACGAGCTGCCGTTGCCGACGGCGACGAGGGTGGCGTCGGTCTCGACGACCTGCCCGTCGTCGAGGGTGAGGCGGTACGGGACGGGCCGGAGGCCGGCGAGTTCGGCGAGGATCGCGAGGTCGTATCTGAAGCGTCCGGCGGGGACGCGCATGCGGTTGCCCCGGTCGTTGACGCGGGAGTCGAAGCCGGAGGCGAGGACGGTGGCGAACCAGCGGCCGGCCGGGGGCGCCCCGGCGGGGTCTCCGGTGAGGTCCCCGGCCGAACCCTCGGCCGCACCCCCGGCGGAGTCTCCGGTGAGGTCTCCGGCCGTGTCTCCGACGGGGTCGCCGGTGGGGGCCTCGGTCGCGTCGTCGGCCAGGTTCCCGACCCCTGTCGGGTCCTCGCCGGTCGGGTTCCCGACCCCCGTCGGGTCCCCGCCGGTCCCGATCCGTCCCAGGTCGATGCTCCGGCCGCCCGTCGTCCCGAGGGTCCGCGCGGCGGCACGCGCCGCGGCGGCCGGGTCGCGGAGGGGCAGGCCGAGTGCGCGGGCGAAGTCGTTGCCGGTTCCGGCGGGGATGATCCCGAGCGGGGTGCGGGTCCCGGCGACCGCCCGGAGCGCGAGGGAGACCATTCCGTCGCCGCCGACGGCGACCAGGGCGCCGGTGCCCGCCGCGACCGCCTCTCGGGCGCGTCGCAGGGCGTCGTCGGCGTCGCTCCCGAGGACCGTGCGTACGGAGAATCCGGCGTCCCGCAGGGCACGGGCGGCGGGCCGGGCGGCGTGGGCGCCGTGGCCGCGGCCCGCGGTGGGGTTGACGAAGAGGGTGAGTTCGCTGGTCATGGGGTCCCCCCGGACGGAGTCCGGGGGGACCCCATGAGGTCAGGTGATGTCGTCGTAACCGTTCGCGCGCTGTACGCCGGCACCGCCGGGTTCGCCGGTGGCCTGCTCGGGCAGGGCGCGGGAGGCGCCGACCGGCTCGATGGCGCCGACGGCCTGCGGGGTCAGGTCCAGCTCCGAGGCCTCGTCGTCGTCGAGCTCGGCGTCGGGGTTGCCACGCCTGCGCCGCCGGTCGTTGAGGAGGGAGAAGCCGACGGCACCGAAGTACAGGGCGGTGACGGGTCCGGCGAGGGCGATCATGCCGACGGGGTCGGTGGTCGGCGTGATGACGGCGCCGAAGACGAAGACGCCCATGATCACGCCGCGCCACCAGCCGGCCATGCGGCGGCCGGTGAGGACGCCGGTGAGGTTGAGCATGACCAGGACGAGCGGCAGCTCGAAGGCGAGGCCGAACACGAGCACCATGCGCAGGGTGAAGTCGAGGACGTCACCGAGCGAGAGGAGGTTCATGGCCCCCTCGGGCGTGAGGCTGATGAGGACCTTCACGCTGACGGGGAGGATCTTGTACGCGAGGTAGGCACCGGCCGCGAAGAGCGGTACGGCCGCACCGACGAAGGCGTACGTGTACCTCTTCTCGCTCTTGTGCAGTCCGGGCGCGACGAAGGCCCACAGCTGGTAGAGCCACACGGGGCTCGCGACGACGAGGCCCACGGTGAGGGACACCTGGATCGTCGTGCTGAAGGGAGCCGTCAGCGTGTTGAAGGTGACCTCGGCGCAGTTGCCGCCACTGCTGGTGACGCCCGGCGGGCACTTGGGCACCGACTTCGCCAGGAACTGCAACAGCTCCTCGCTGTACACGAGGGCGACGATCGTCACCGCGACGATGGCGAGGAGACCCTTCGCCATGCGGTTGCGGAGTTCACGCAGGTGTTCCACGAGGGGCATCCGGCCCTCGGGATCCTTCTCCTGCTTGCGGGCAGACTTGGGCAACCCACGTCCTCATCTCATGCGGCAGGCCGCCGCACGGTGCGGCGGCCGCGGCGGACCGGGTCAGCGCTTGGTGGTGTCCGTGGGCTCGGTCACGGGACGCGCGCTGGTCACGTCACCGGGAGCGGCCTGGATGGTGCGCGGGGCGGGCTCCTGGGCGGCGGCGGTGCCGGTGCCGGCGTGCGGCGGGTCGGCGGGGGCGCTCTGCTGGTCGTCCGACTTCATCGCCTTGGCCTCGCTCTTGAGGATGCGGGCCGACTTGCCGAGCGAGCGGGCCATGTCCGGGAGCTTCTTGGCGCCGAACAGCAGGATGATGACGACGAGGATGAGAATGATCTCGGTGGGGCCGAGCCTACCCATAGCTGTTTACCTTCTTCACCGAGGCGACATGGAGTGCGGTGCCCGGCAGGTCGGACAGGTGTCCGGCCACCGCGCTGTCTGCGATCGTAACCCGCAGGAGTAAACGCAGGGCAATGCCCTTGCATACTCCCGATTGCGTCCCGCGCACCCGGTTCAGGGCCGCTTCACGCAGCGTACGGCACGGACTCAGCGCAGGGACTCGCCGGTTCGGGCCAGTCCGACGGCGGCCGTTTCGAGGTCTTCGGCGGCCTGGCTGATCCGCTCTGTGGTCTGGGCCACTTGACGGCCGAGGCGCTGGACCTCGATGAAGACCCGGACGGCGAGGACGCCGAGGACGGCGATGCCGAGGAAGCCGAGGGCGATGGCGAGCATGGGCCAGAACATGTACTGAGCCTAGACGTTGGGCGCGGAGGACCCGGCGACCGGGCCGCAACTCGGGACCTGGGACCTGGGGCCCGGAACCCGGCGCTCCGAGCCCGTGGCCCCGGTGCTCAGACCGTCGTGTGGAGCCGCAGGGTCCGGACTCCGCCGCCGGTGAGGAGCTCGATGATGCGCTCACCGGCGGGCTTGCGGACGGAGCTGCCGCACTCGGGGCAGATGAAGGAGTAGAAGGTGGTGCGGCGGCTGGCCCCGATCGCGAGGCGCAGGGCGCTCGCGGAGAGTTCGAAGCGGGAGCGGCAGTCGGGGCAGGCGGCCTTGAAGAGGACCGGGGCCACCGCCGCCGTAAAACCCTGCATCACGGACATTTCCCTCATCTCTCGACTTCCGCGCTCCACGCACCGCGTGACGCACGGCACGTAGGTCCGCACCTGCCTCGGCGCGCCGTGTCCGTCACCGCACCGCTCGCCACGTCAGCGATGCCACCACGTCGGTGACCGCGTCCCCCGGGCGGGGAACGTCACTCGCCCTCGTACGCGGCGAGCGCGGCGGCCGCCGCCGTCCTGGCGTTGTCGGCGAGCTCCTGCGGCGCGACGATCCGCCCGTCGCTGCCCAGCCGCAGCCCGAGTCGGCGCAGCGAGGCCGGGTCCGGCGTCCGCAGCGTGATCCGCAGCCCGCCGTCGGGCAGTTCCTCGGCCCGGTCGTGCGGGTAGTACTCGGCGACCCAGCGCCCGCCGGGACCGACCTCGACGACGACCTCGGGATCGTCGGCGGAAGGCTGGACCAGACCGGCGGAGAGGTCACGCAGCTCCAGCTCGGGCGGCGCCGCGTGCTCGTCGAGGATGCGGATCTCGGCCACGCGGTCGAGCCGGAAGGTGCGGCGCGCCTCGGAGAGGCGGCACCAGGCCTCCATGTAGGTGTGGCCGACGGCGAAGAGCCGGATCGGGTCGACCTCGCGCTCGGTGAGCTCGTCGCGGGCGGGCGAGTAGTAGCGCACCCAGAGCCGGCGGCGCTCGGAGATCGCCCGGTCGACCTCGGCGAAGACCCCGCCCTCGGACTCGAAGGTCACCGAGAGCCGGGAACTGGCCCCGGCGGCCTCGCCGGCGGCGGCCTCCAGCTTGGCGGTGGCGCGGAGCAGCGCCTCGCGGTCGCTCTCCCGGAGCCCGGGAAGGGTGGCGACGGCACGGGCGGCGACCAGGAGCGCGGTCGCCTCGTCGGCGGCGAGCCGCAGCGGCGCGGCGACGTCGTCCGGGTTGTGCCACCAGATCCGGTCGCCGTCGGTGTCGATGTCGAGGAGGTCTCCGCCGCGGAAGCTGGTGCCGCACATGGGCAGCACGTCCAGGTCGGAGATCAGCTCGTCCTCGGTGATCCCGAAGGCGCGGGCGACATCGGCGACGTGGGCGCCGGGGCGCTCACGGAGATAGGTGACGAGCGAGAGCATCCGCCTCGTCTGGTCGATCGCGTTGGCAGCCATGCGGTACGTCTCCCCCTCAGCCCTTGGCCACGGCGCGCAGCCGGTCCATCACGTCGGCGCGCAGATCGGCCGGTTCCAGTACGACGACATCGGGGCCGAACTCGACGAGCCAGGCGTCGAGGCCGTGCCCGTACGGGATCTCCAGCTCGTCCCAGCCGTCGGCGCCCTCGGTGACGGACTGGGCGCGGGCGCGCAGCGGGTAGCCGCAGCCGGCGCGGAGCCGGATCCGCGCGGAGCGGGTGGCGGTCTCGCCGGCCCAGCTCTCCACGGTCTCGCGGACGGTGACGACGTCGGGCACGGGCGCGGTGAAGGCGCCGGCGCGGGAGCGGACCTTGCCGGTGATGCGGGAGAGCCGGAAGACGCGTTCGGCGCCGCGGTCGCGGTCCCAGCCGGCCAGGTACCAGTGGCCGCGCCAGCATTCGAGGGTCCAGGGTTCGACCTGGCGGGCCTCGGGGCGGGCGGCGTTGGCCTTGCGGTAGTCGAAGGTGACGGGCCGGCGGTCGCGGCAGGCCAGCATCAGGGGTTCGAAGGCGGCCTCGTGGACGGGGATCCGTGGTTCGAGGGCGCTGGGCTGGGTGTCGTACGAGTCCTCCGCCTCCGGCATGCCGGCGGCGCGGAGCTTCTGCAGGGCGCCGCTGGCGGCCCCGGCGAGGCGGGCCTGCTGCCAGACCTTGGCGGCGAGGCCGAGCGCGGCGGCCTCCTCGGCGTCCAGGGTGATGGGCGGCAGCCGGTTGGAGTCGCGGCGGGCGAGGTAGCCGGTCTCGCCCTCCAGGTTCTCGACGGTCTCGATGACGAGGCCGAGCTCGCGGAGGTCGTCCTTGTCGCGCTCGAACATGCGGTTGAACGCGTCGTCGCCGCTCGCTTCGAGGTAGGCCTCGATGGAGCCGCGGAGCTCCCGCTTGCTCAGGGGGCGGCGTGTCCCGAGCAGGCACAGCGCGAGATTCATCAGCCGCTCGGACTTGGCAATCGCCATCGACGCCCCGCACCCCTTCGCCGGTTCCACTTCTCGGACGTCCGACCGTACCGCCCCGGGGTGTCGGGACCAAAGCCGGGACCGAGGCCCGGACCGTGACCGGGGCCGAAGGCCGGACAGGAGCCGGGGCCGAGGCCGGAAGCGATGCCGGGACCGAAGCCGGACGGGGCCGGAACCGGCTCCGGCCGGGCCCGGACGGACGGGAGTACGACCGAGGGCCCCCGCCGGGAATGGCGGGGGCCCTCGGAACGACCTGGACGTCAGCCCTTCACGGCCACGAGGTCGCAGACGAAGATCAGCGTCTCGCCCGGAGCGATCGCGCTGCCGGCGCCGCGGTCGCCGTAGGCGAGGTGCGCGGGGATGACCAGCTGGCGGCGGCCGCCGACCTTCATGCCCTGGACGCCCTGGTCCCAGCCGGCGATGACCTGGCCGACACCGAGCTTGAACTCGAGCGCGCTGCCGCGGTTCCAGGAGGCGTCGAACTCCTCGCCGGTGGAGAAGGCCACACCCACGTAGTGGACCTGCACGAACTGACCGGCCTTGGCGACCTCGCCGTCACCCTCCCAGAGGTCCTTGATCTCCAGGTCCTTCGGCGGCTCGCCACCCGGGAAGTCGATCTCGGGCTTCTCGATGCTCACTGAACTGCTCCTCATACTGATGAACTGCGTGATCGGGACAGTCTTACATCTTCGCCAGGATGTCCACGGCGAACACCAGCGTGGAGTTCTTCGGGATGCCCTGCTGCTCCTTGTCGCCGAACGCCTCGGACGGCGGCGCGACGATGAGGACGCGGCTGCCGACCGTCTTGCCGACCAGACCGTCCTTGAGGCCCTTCAGCGTGAGCTGCGAGAGCGGGAAGTTCGCGGGCTTGCCCGAGGTGTACGTCGAGTCGAAGACCTTGCCGTCCTTCCACAGGGAGGCGACGTAGTTCACGACGACCGTGTCGGTGGCCGTCACGGCGTCGCCCTTGGCCTCGAGGATGTAGTTCGAGACGAGCTTGGTCGGCGGGTCGACCTTGGGGACCGTCAGCGAGGGGGCCTTGCCGTCGGTGTTCGTGCCGACCTTCGGCAGGTCCTTGTTGTCCTGGGCGACCGGGGTGCCGGTGGCGGACTTGGGGATCGTGATCGACTTCAGGATGTCCACGACGAAGACGAGGGTGGCGTTCGGCTTGATGCTCGGCGGCGAACCCTTCTCGCCGTAGCCGAGCTCCGGCGGGATGCCGACCTCGATGCGGCTGCCGACCTTCTGTCCTTCGAGGGCCTGCTCCCAGCCCTTGATGACCTGGCCCTCGCCCAGCGTCACGCTGAAGGGCTCGCCGCGGTCGAAGCTGTTGTCGAAGGGAGTGGTGGAGTCCCAGGCCTGACCCAGGTAGTTCACCGAGAGCGCGTCGCCCTTCTTGGTCACCGCGCCCTTGCCCTCGCTGATGACGTTGACCTTGAGTTCCTTGGGCGGGTCGCCCTCGCCCTTGGCGAGGGTCGGCTTCTCGCCGAACTTGGCCCCCGCGGTGATGGCGGGCAGCCCGTTCGTCATCGAAGCGGAATCGGAGCCCTTGTCGTCGCTGCCGCACGCCGCTGTGGAGAGCAGCAGCAGCGGGACGACGAGAAGGCCGGCAAGTCGGCGCACGTGTTCCTCAGATCTCAGACGGCACAGTAGTTGTCCCGACACTCTAGGGGACCCTCCTGTCACGTCGAGGGCCCCGCACGCCAAACGTGCGGGGCCCACATCACCGGTGCGACCGGCCTACATTCCGGCGATCAGCTTTTCGACGCGGTCGTCGACGGAGCGGAACGGGTCCTTGCACAACACCGTGCGCTGTGCCTGGTCGTTCAGCTTGAGGTGGACCCAGTCGACGGTGAAGTCCCGTCGCTGCTCCTGGGCGCGTCGGATGAAGTCGCCGCGGAGCCTGGCCCGAGTGGTCTGCGGGGGCACCGACTTGCCCTCGAAGATCTTCATGTCGTTGCAGATCCGGGCCGCCTGGCCGTTCTTCTGCAGCAGGTAGTACAGCCCACGACGGCGGTGGATGTCGTGGTAGGCGAGGTCTATCTGCGCGACCCTCGGGTTCGACATGGTCATGTTGTGCTTGGCCCGGTAGCGCTCGATGAGCCGGTGCTTCATGACCCAGTCGATCTCGGTCTCGATCCTGTCGAGCCGCTCGCCCTCGATCGCGTCGAGCGTGCGGCCCCACAGCTCCAGGACCTGGGCGACGGTGCCGGACCGGATCCCGCGGCGGTCGACGAAGTCGACGGCCTTCTCGTAGTACTCGCGCTGGACCTCCAGGGCGGAGGCCTCGCGGCCGCTGGCGAGCCGGACCTTGCGCTGTCCGGTGATGTCGTGGCTGACCTCGCGGATGGCCCGGATCGGGTTCTCCAGGGTCAGGTCGCGCATCACCGTGCCGGCCTCGATCATGCGGAGCACCAGGTCGGTGGCGCCGACCTTGAGCAGCATGGTCGTCTCGGACATGTTCGAGTCGCCGACGATGACGTGCAGCCGTCGGTAGCGCTCGGCGTCCGCGTGCGGCTCGTCACGGGTGTTGATGATGGGGCGTGAGCGGGTGGTGGCGGAGCTGACGCCCTCCCAGATGTGCTCGGCGCGCTGGGAGACGCAGAACACCGCGCCGCGCGGGGTCTGGAGGACCTTTCCCGCGCCGCAGATGAGCTGCCGGGTGACCAGGAACGGAATGAGGATGTCCGCGAGCCGGGAGAACTCTCCGTGGCGGGCGACGAGATAGTTCTCGTGGCAGCCGTAGGAGTTTCCGGCCGAGTCGGTGTTGTTCTTGAAGAGGTAGACGTCGCCCGCGATTCCCTCCTCGTGCAGGCGGCGTTCGGCGTCGACGAGCAGGCCCTCGAGAATGCGCTCACCGGCCTTGTCGTGGGTGACCAGTTCGGTCACGTTGTCGCATTCCGGTGTGGCGTATTCCGGATGCGATCCCACGTCCAGGTACAGGCGGGCGCCGTTCCGCAGGAAGACATTGCTGCTGCGGCCCCATGACACGACACGGCGGAAGAGGTAGCGCGCCACTTCGTCAGGAGACAGTCGGCGCTGTCCCCTGAACGTGCACGTGACGCCGTACTCGTTCTCCAGCCCGAAAATGCGGCGGTCCATGTCTGAACATTACGCCTGACGGCCTGTGCTGAAACCGGGTTGGGCGTTCCCGTTTCGATCATTTTCCGATCAGTGCGTGTTCTTTTCCGTGTGTACGGAGGTGGGGAGTCCCGCACCGACGGCGTGTCGCGGCTCCGCCCCGGGGGTTTCGGGGGTCGCGGGCACGTGGAGGACGCGGCCGGTGGCGAGCAGGACGAGGAGGGCGATCAGCCCGCCCGCCCCGGCGACGGCGAATCCGGCGACCGTCCCGGAGAGTTCGATCGCGGGGCCCGCCACGGCGGAGCCGAGGGCCGAGCCGACACCGAAGGTGGTGACGAGCCAGGAGAAGGCCTCGGTGACCGTGCCGCGCGGGGCGTGCCGGTCCACGACGATGAACGCGCAGGCGAGGACGGGCGCCAGGAAGACGCCGGCGAGGGCCGCGAGGCCGGTCATGGCGACGGGGCCGGGGGTGAGCACCAGGGGCAGGTAGCAGACGGCGAGGAGCAGCACGAGGACGCGGAGTCGGCGTTCGGGGGCTCCGGACCACTGCCGGGCGCCGTAGGTGACACCGCCGATGAGCGCGCCGAGGCCGAGCGCGGCCATGAGCCAGCCGTAGACGGACGGGGTGCCGCGGTCGTCGGCGTACGCGACGGCGGCGACGGTGATGGAGCCGAGCGCGAGGCCGACGAAGAAGAACGAGCCGAGGAGGGCGAGGAGCCCCGGGGAGCGCAGGGCGCCCAGCCAGTGGGCCTCCCGGGGCGCGGAGCGCCAGGTGCGGGAGGGCTCGGAGAGGACGACGGCGAGGGCGCCGAGAACGCCGAGGAGGTTGATGACCAGGAGGGCGGCGGCGGGCGACCAGAGGGAGACCAGGAGGGTCAGGAGCAGCGGGCCGACGGTGAACATGACCTCCTGGGCGACCGCGTCCATGGCGTAGGCGCGGTGGACCCGGTCCTCACGGCCGAGGACGCTCGGCCACAGGGCCCGCAGCCCGCCCTCCAGGGGTGGTGTGAAGAGTCCGGCGAGGACGACGGCCGCATAGGCGAGGCCGAGGTGGCCGATGCCGGTGAGGGCGAGCAGGGCCATGCCGAGGGCGGAGAGGACCGCGGCGGGCAGCTGGACCCGGGGCTGGCCCTTGAGGTCGACGGCGCGGCCGAGGAGGGGCTGGCCGACGGCGGTGGCGACGCCGTAGGCGGCGATGAGGCCGCCCGCGAGCGTGTAGCTGCCGCCCTGGTCGCGGACGAAGAGGGTGAGGGCGATGGGGCCGACGCCGTTGGGCAGGCGCCCCACGAGGGTGCCGGCGAGCAGCCGGGCCGCGTGCGGCGCCCGGAGTATGTCGAGATAGCCGCCTCGCGCCGGGGCCTCGGTGGCCATGTGGTCTCCCCTCGCCTCGGACCGCGCCGAGGTTTTACGTATAACTTCCGTCGTCATACGTACCATGTCGGCAGCGCGCGGGTCCACCCCGCGTCCAGTGACCGGTTCGTGGACCGCCCGACGCGGAGGCTTGTGTGCAGACCCCGGAGCCGCTCGGCGGCACCCGCCCCACCAGCCGGGACGTCGCCCGGACCGCGGGCGTGTCCCAGGCCACCGTCTCTCTCGTCCTCGGCGACAAGTGGCGCGGCCGTGTGTCCGAGCCCACGGCCGAGGCCGTGCGCGAGGCGGCCAGGACCCTCGGCTACCGGCCCAACCTCGCCGCCCGCAACCTGCGGCTCGGCCGCACCCGTACCGCCATGCTGGTCGTCCCGGCCCTCACCAACGAGTTCTTCGCGCACGTCTACACGGGAGCGGCCGCCGCGGCGGCCCGGCAGGGCTTCGGCGTGGTCCTCTACCCCTCCCCCGACGGCCTGGGCCCCGCACGGGACCCCTTCGCCTCGGCGCAGGCCGCCCTCGACGGGGTGATCGCCTCCTCGATGGCGGCCGGCGCCCTCGAGGCCTTCCGGGGCACCGATCTCCCGCTCGTCATGCTCGACAGCGACCCGGCCGACCCCGGGGCCGCCGCCCATGTGAACCTCGACGTCGCGGACGGCATGCGCCGGGTGACCGACCACCTGCTCGGCCTCGGCCACCGCCGCTTCCTGCACCTGGCCTCGTCGGCCCCGTCCTGGACCTTCGACGTGCGGGCCGCCACCCTCGCCGACGCCCTGCGCGGCACGGAGGTGCGCACCGTGCGGTCGCCGCTGAACGTCGCGGACGCGTGGGAGGCCGCGGGCCGGGCCCTCGCCGCCCCCGGGCCCCTGCCCACGGCGGTGATCTGCGACGACGACATCCTCGCGGTCGGCGTCTGCAAGGCCGCGCGCCGGCTCGGACTGCGGATCCCCGAGGACCTGTCGGTGACCGGCTTCGACGACATGGCCCTGGCGACGGTGGTCGAGCCGGAGCTCACCACCGTGCGGCTGCCCGCCGAGGAGTTCGGCCGGCGGGGCATGGAGGCCCTCCTCGCCGTCCTCGCGGGCGAACGGCCCCGGCCGGACACCCTTCCCGTCTCCCTGGTCCCCCGGGGTTCCTCGGGGCCCGCACCGGCCGCCTGAGGGGCGCGGACAGACCGGAGGGTCGACGGACATGCCGGAGGGGCCCCGAACCGCGCGCACGCGGACCGGGGCCCCTCCGGGCGGTGCCGACTACTCCTCGGGAGCCTCGTCCGAGGGCTCGTCCGTCTTCGCCACCGCCGCGTTGTCCGCCTCCAGGAGACGCGACAGCTGACGGCCGACGATCCGCTTGAACTTGCGCTGCTGCGGCCGCGTACGGTCCAGGACCGCGACCTCCAGGCGCTCCGCGGGGATCTCCCGCTCGCTGCCGTTGGTGTCCCGCGAGAGCGCCTGCACGGCCAGCCTCAGGGCCTCGGCCAGGGACATGCCGTCCCGGTGCCGCTGGTCCAGGAAGGAACCGATCTGCTCGGCGTTCCCGCCGACCGCGACCGAGCCGTGCTCGTCCACGATCGAGCCGTCGTGCGGCAGCCGGTAGATCTGGTCGCCCGACGGCTCCGTGCCGACCTCGGCGACGACCAGCTCCACCTCGTACGGCTTCTCCCCCGCGCTGGAGAAGATCGTGCCCAGCGTCTGGGCGTAGACGTTGGCCAGGCCGCGCGCGGTCACGTCGTCCCGGTCGTAGGTGTAGCCCCGCAGGTCGGCGTAGCGCACGCCGCCGATGCGGAGGTTCTCGTACTCGTTGTACTTGCCGGCGGCCGCGAAGCCGATCCGGTCGTAGATCTCGCTGAACTTGTGCAGCGCGCGGGACGGGTTCTCACCGACGAAGACGATTCCGTCGGTGTACTGGAGGACGACAAGGCTGCGGCCTCGGGCGATGCCCTTGCGGGCGTACTCCGCCCGGTCGGCCATGGCCTGCTGGGGTGAGACGTAGAACGGAGTGGACACCGGCGGTCCGTCCCTTTCTTCTGGGCTTCAGTCGGGCGACGAGTGGTCAGAGCAGGGCGGCGCGGGGCCCGTCGGGCTCCTCGAGACGCCGCTCGGTGACCGACCGGGCCAGCGCGGAGGACTCGTCCTCCGTGAGCCTGCGGTAGCCCTCGTCCGTGATGACCGTGACGATCGGGAAGATCCGGCGTGCCATGTCCGGACCGCCGGTCGCCGAGTCGTCGTCCGCCGCGTCGTAGAGCGCCTGCACGACCAGCGTGGTGGCCTCCTGCTCGGTCAGGTCGGCGCGGTACAGCTTCTTCATCGAGCCGCGCGCGAAGATCGAGCCGGAGCCGGTGGCGGCGTACCCGTGCTCCTCGGAGCGGCCGCCGGTCACGTCGTAGGAGAAGATCCGGCCCTTCTCCTTGCCCTCGTCCCAGCCCGCGAAGAGCGGGACGACGGCGAGCCCCTGCATGGCCATGCCGAGGTTGCCCCGGATCATGGTGGAGAGGCGGTTCGCCTTGCCCTCCAGGGAGAGCGTGACGCCCTCCACCTTCTCGAAGTGCTCCAGCTCCAGCTGGAACAGCTTGACCATCTCCACGGCGAGGCCGGCGGTGCCGGCGATGCCCACGGCGGAGTACTCGTCGGCAGGGAAGACCTTCTCGATGTCCCGCTGCGCGATCATGTTTCCCATGGTGGCCCGCCGGTCACCGGCGAGCACGACCCCGCCGGGGAACGTGGCCGCCACGATGGTCGTCCCGTGCGGGGCCTCGACGGCCCCCTGGGGCAGCTTCCGCCCGCCCGGCAACGTCTCCGGCGAGTGGTCCGCCAGGAAGTCGATGAACGAGGACGAGCCCGGCGTCAGGAAGGCCGCCGGCAGACGCCCGGTGCTACGAGGGTTGGCTTCCACGCGATTCCTTCCGGGTGGGAGATTCGGCCCGCCGTGGGAAGCGCCGGCCGATCTTGGTTGCTGTGCACGGACCTTACCCGTGCCACCGCTTGTCATCCGTCCCCGGGCCCACGGCTTTCGCCGGGGCTCCGGGGACGGGGACGACAGACGCGCCGTGCGGCTACTCGCCGCCCTTCTGCACAAACGACCGAACGAAGTCCTCGGCGTTCTCCTCGAGGACGTCGTCGATCTCGTCCAGGACGGAGTCCACGTCGTCGCTCAGCTTCTCCTGGCGCTCCTGGAGGTCGGAGCTCGCCTCCGTGGTGGTCTCCTCGACCTCCTCCGTGGAACGCGTCGCCTTCTGCTGTCCGCCGCCGGTGTCCTTGGTCGCCATATCCCTCACCCCGCTCGAATCGGCCCGCTCGGTTGAGTCCGTACAAGATCAGACCCTATAGGGCGGGTCCGACTTCGGCCCCGCAGTTTCGACAACGCCCGGGCACTGATTCCATGATTCCCAGTGCCGGGGTATTTCAGGCCCCCGCGGGGCCCCCGATCAGCCGCCGGACAGGACCCGCACCAGTTCCTCCGCCGTCCTGCAGCGGTCCAGGAGCGACTTCACGTGGGCTTTGGTGCCCCGCAGCGGCTCCAGGGTGGGGACGCGCTGGAGCGAGTCCCTGCCGGGCAGGTCGAAGATCACCGAGTCCCAGGAGGCCGCCGCGACGTCGTCGGCGTACTGCTCCAGGCACCGGCCCCGGAAGTAGGCCCGGGTGTCCTCCGGAGGGGCCGTCTCGGCCCGCTCCACCGCGGTCTCGTCCAGGAGCCGCTTCATGCGCCCGCGGGCCACCAGCCGGTTGTAGAGGCCCTTCTCGGGGCGCACGTCCGCGTACTGGAGGTCCACCAGGTGCAGCCGGGCGGCGTCCCAGTCCAGGTTGTCCCGGCGCCGGTAGCCCTCCATGAGCTCCCGCTTGGCGACCCAGTCGAGCTCGCCGGCCAGGCTCATGGGGTCGTTCTCGAGCCGGTTGAGGGTGTCCTCCCAGCGGATCAGGACGTCCTTGGTCTGTTCGTCGGCGTCGACCCCGTACCGCTCCTCCACGTACTTCCTGGCCAGCTCGAAGTACTCCATCTGGAGCTGCACCGCGGTGAGTGTCCGGCCGCTGCGCAGCGTGATCAGGTACTGGAGGGTCGGATCGTGCGAGACCTGGTGGAGGGTCCGTACCGGCTGGTCGACGGCGAGGTCGACGGTGATGAAGCCGTCCTCGATCATCGACAGGACGAGGGCGGTGGTGCCCAGCTTGAGGTAGGTCGAGATCTCCGAGAGGTTCGCGTCGCCGATGATCACGTGCAGCCGGCGGTACCTCTCGGCGTCGGCGTGCGGCTCGTCACGGGTGTTGATGATCGGCCGCTTGAGCGTGGTCTCCAGGCCGACCTCGACCTCGAAGTAGTCGGCGCGCTGGCTGATCTGGAAGCCGTCCTCCCGGCCGTCCTGGCCGATGCCGACCCGTCCCGCGCCGGTCACGACCTGACGGGAGACGAAGAAGGGGGTCAGGTGGCGCACGATGTCCGAGAAGGGGGTCTCCCGCTTCATCAGGTAGTTCTCGTGCGTGCCGTAGGAGGCGCCCTTGTTGTCGGTGTTGTTCTTGTAGAGGTGGATCGGCTGGGCTCCGGGGAGCTGGGCGGCCCGTTCGGCGGCCTCCGCCATGATCCGCTCGCCGGCCTTGTCCCAGAGGACGGCGTCGAGCGGGTTGGTGACCTCGGGCGAGCTGTACTCGGGGTGGGCGTGGTCCACGTAGAGGCGTGCGCCGTTGGTGAGGATCACGTTGGCCAGACCGATGTCCTCGTCGGTGAGCTGGCTGGAGTCGGCCACCTCGCGGGCGAGGTCGAAGCCGCGGGCGTCCCGCAGCGGATTCTCCTCCTCGAAGTCCCAGCGGGCGCGGCGCGCCCGGTGCATCGCCGCCGCGTAGGCGTTGACGATCTGGGACGAGGTGAGCATGGCATTGGCGTTCGGGTGTCCCGGGACGGAGATCCCGTACTCCGTCTCGATGCCCATTACTCGCCGTACGGTCATGCGGCCCTCCTTGCCCGGCGGCGCTCACTGTGCGCGACTCGGCGGGTACCGATGAGCCTAGAGCGGCTCCGCGCTGGTGGGGAGATCAGTTGCGTATTTCCCTGTGATGCCGGGGGAAATGCTGGATGGAATGCGACGGCTGCGGATGCCCGGTTTCCGGACATCCGCAGCCGGTGGGCGTTTTACAGGTACTGACCGGTATTGGCCACCGTGTCGATGGAGCGCCCGGTGTCCGCGCCCTGCTTTCCGGTGACGAGGGTGCGGATGAACACGATCCGCTCGCCCTTCTTTCCGGAGATCCGGGCCCAGTCGTCGGGGTTGGTGGTGTTGGGCAGGTCCTCGTTCTCCTTGAACTCGTCCACGCACGCCTGGAGGAGGTGGGAGACCCGGATGCCCTTCTGGTTGTGGTCGAGGAAGGCCTTGATGGCCATCTTCTTGGCCCGGTCGACGATGTTCTGGATCATCGCGCCGGAGTTGAAGTCCTTGAAGTAGAGGACTTCCTTGTCGCCGTTGGCGTACGTGACTTCGAGGAAGCGGTTCTCCTCGGATTCGGCGTACATCTGCTCGACGACGGACTGGATCATTCCGTGGGCGGCCGCCGCCTTGGAGCCGCTGTGCTCGGAGATGTCGTCCGAGTGGAGCGGCAGGGTGGCGGTGAGGTACTTCGCGAAGATGTCCTTCGCGGCCTCGGCGTCCGGACGCTCGATCTTGATCTTGACGTCGAGCCGGCCGGGTCGCAGGATCGCGGGGTCGATCATGTCCTCGCGGTTGGAGGCGCCGATGACGATGACGTTCTCCAGGCCCTCCACACCGTCGATCTCGGCGAGCAGCTGGGGGACGATGGTGTTCTCCACGTCCGAGCTGACACCGGATCCGCGGGTGCGGAAGAGGGATTCCATCTCGTCGAAGAAGACGATGACGGGGGTGCCCTCGCTCGCCTTCTCCCGGGCACGCTGGAAGACGAGGCGGATGTGCCGCTCGGTCTCACCGACGTACTTGTTGAGGAGCTCGGGGCCCTTGATGTTGAGGAAGTAGGACTTCCCCGCGGGCTGGCCGGTCACCTCGGCGACCTTCTTGGCCAGGGAGTTGGCCACGGCCTTCGCGATCAGCGTCTTGCCGCAGCCGGGCGGGCCGTAGAGCAGGATGCCCTTGGGCGGCCGCAGTTCGTGCTCCTTGAAGAGGTCCGGGTAGAGGTAGGGGAGCTCGACCGCGTCCCTGATCAGCTCGATCTGGTTGCCCAGGCCGCCGATCTTGGTGTAGTCGACGTCCGGGACCTCTTCCAGAACGAGCTCTTCGACCTCGCTCTTGGGGACCACCTCGTACACGTAGCCGGACCTGGAGTCGAGCAGCAGGGCGTCGCCGGGGCGGATGGTGACGTCCAGCAGAGGCTCGGCGAGCCTCACCACCCGCTCCTCGTCGGTGTGCCCGACCACCAGGGCGCGCTCGCCGTCCTCGAGGATCTCCTTGAGGGTGACGATGTCCCCGGCACGCTCGAACTCCATGGCCTCGACCACGTTGAGCGCTTCGTTGAGCATGACTTCCTGGCCGCGCTTGAGCTCTTCGAGCTCGATGCTCGGGCTGACGTTCACCCGGAGCTTGCGGCCCCCGGTGAAGATGTCGCACGTGCCGTCCTCATTGGCCTGCAGGAAGACACCGAAGCCGGCCGGCGGCTGCGCGAGCCGGTCGACTTCCTCCTTGAGGGCCACGATCTGGTCGCGGGCCTCACGGAGTGTGTTCGCCAGTCGTTCGTTCTGCGCGGACACGCCGGCCAGGCTGGTCTGCAGCTCGACGATCCGCTCTTCGAGAATCCTCGTGTGTCGCGGAGAGTCGGCGAGCTTGCGGCGCAGGACGGCGATTTCCTGCTCGAGATAGGCAACCTGGCCGGCGGGGTCTTCAGACCCCCGCCCCGGCCGGATGCCGCGGTTGATGTCGTCGTCGTGGGCTGCCACGGTCCTCACCTCCTCCAAGGGGAGCTGGACGCTTCCTGACCCTACCTGCGTGGGTGGTGATTGAAACCCCTAGATCAAAAAGACTCCGAGGTGTGTCCGATCTTCACCCTTGCGCTTCCCCTGTCGACAGGGGAATACCCACCCTGCGCTGGTTGAAAGCGGGCGGTTGTATCGTCGTCTTGGGCCAACACCCGTCAGAGGTGGCCCGACTTACCCGCGAGAAGCGACACGAGAAGCAGAAACGGCAGGAGATATGACCGTGCAGCACGAGGCTCCGTCCACGGGCGCCGCAGAGGCGCTGGAGGTCTGGATCGACCAGGACCTGTGCACCGGGGACGGGATCTGCGCGCAGTACGCTCCCGAGGTCTTCGAGCTGGACATCGACGGGCTCGCTTATGTGAAGAGCGCCGACGACGAGCTCCTCCAGGACGCCGGCGCCACGACGCCGGTCCCGCTGACGCTGCTCCAGGACGTGGTGGACTCGGCGAAGGAGTGCCCGGGCGACTGCATCCATGTGCGCCGGGTCACGGACAAGGTCGAGGTGTACGGCCCCGACGCCGACTGACGGCTCAGACGCTGCGTGCTTCGGCCTGTCCGGTGCGCACGAAGGCGCCGCTCTTCCAGCCCCAGCTGACCTGCTCCTTCTCGTCGGGGCAGCAGCTGGGGACCTCGGGGGACGAGTAGCCGAGCAGGGTGGCGTGCACCGCTCCGTCGCGTACGGAGAAGTCGGTGACGCTCTTGAGGTCCTCGGGCGCGACGAGGGTGGCGACCACGCGCGCGGGTGCGCCGGCCTCCTTGCCGCGGGTGAGGACGTAGACGCCGCTCGGCGGTGTGCCGGAGCCGGCTTCGCAGTGCACGACCGCAACGGTCTCGGGGTTCCCGTCCCCGTCGAGGTCTCCGGACGCCCGCTTCGCGACCTTGTGGGGCGCTCCCCCGCAGTCCAGGGGGTAGGCGACGCCGGCGGCCTCGGGGGCCGGTGCGGGGCTCGGTGCCGTGGCCCGGGTCGCGGTGGCTCCGGCGGGGCCGGGCTGGAGCAGGCCGGCCAGGGCGACGACCGCGGCGGTGGCGGTGGCGGTGGCGAGCCAGTGGGCCGGCCGGGCGTGGGTGTGTGCGAGGTCCGCGAGGTCCGGGGCGGCGGAGGGCTGCACGCGAGACGTCTCCTGTGGGGGTGGTGCGGCGGGTTTCCGGCATCGTGCCACACGTCACAGGGGGACGGAACCGTCGGGGTCGGCCTCGTGGGGTCCCGGTGCCCGCCGAACATGAGGACGCCGCCGTCGAGTTCCCTGCGGTGGGCGGGGAACTCGACGGCGGCGCGCCGTGGGTGTCGGGACGTCAGCCCTTGTTGGGGCCTTCGTAGTCCTCGCCGTAGGCGCCCTTGGCGGGGCGGCGGCGGCGCATCGGGGGCTCGACGCCGTCCGCGAGGCGGCGGGCGGTGACGAGGAAGCCGGTGTGGCCGATCATGCGGTGATCGGGTCGGACGGCGAGGCCCTCGACGTGCCAGTTGCGGATCATGGATTCCCAGGGCTGCGGCTCGGCGTAGCAGCCGAACTCGCGGATGGACTCCACGGTGCGGGCGAGCTGGGTGGTGGTCGCCACGTAGCAGCAGAGGATGCCGCCGGGGACGAGTGCCTTGGAGACGGCCTCCAGGCACTCCCAGGGGGCGAGCATGTCCAGGATGACGCGGTCGACGTCGGTGTCGGACAGGTTGTCCTGGAGGTCGCCGACGGTCAGCTGCCACGCGGGGTGGGGGCCGCCGAAGTAGCGTTCGACGTTGCCCTTCGCGATCTCGGCGAAGTCCTCGCGGCGCTCGTAGGAGTGCAGCATGCCGCTGTCTCCGATGGCGCGCAGGAGGAAGCTGCTCAGCGAGCCCGAGCCCACTCCCGCTTCCACGACGCGGGCGCCGGGGAAGATGTCGGCGAAGGCCAGGATCTGCCCCGCGTCCTTGGGGTAGACCACGGCGGCGCCGCGGGGCATGGACAGGACGTAGTCGGGGAGCAGGGGGCGCAGCGCGAGGTAGGCGACGTTTCCGGTGGTGCGGACAACGCTGCCCTCGGGGGCGCCGATCAGTTCGTCGTGCGGGAAAGAACCCTTGTGGGTGTGGAAGTTCTTTCCCTCTTCGAGCGTGAACGTGTAGTGACGGCCCTTGGGGTCGGTCAGCTGAACCTGGTCCCCGACCTTGAAGGGCCCGCGTCGGCGGGCGGCACCGGTCGGTTCGGACATGTGACCAGAGTACAAGGACTAGGAGGAGGGTCGTGCCATGGCCTGGACGAAGGCGCGCTCGACGTCGGTGGTGGAGAGGACCCCGTAGATCTCGCCGGTGTCCTCGACGACGAGGTACTCGGTGGCCGGGCTGGCGCGGAGGTGGTCGAGGAGGGGCTGGCCGGTGAGTTCGGCGGGGACGCGCATGCCGTCGGTGAGGTCCTGGGAGAGGGTGCTGACGGCGACCCAGGGGCGGCGGTGTTCGGGGACGGCGGCGATCGCGGCCTCGCGGACGATGCCGGTGGGGTCGCCGCCGCCGTCGACGACGACGAGGGCGCGGGCGCCCGCCTCGTTGGCGCGGCGGAGGGCCTCGGAGAGGGGGGTGACGGGCTCGACGGGGATGGCGCGGCGGGTGAGGCTGCGGGCGCGGAGCTCGGGGAGGTGTTCGCGGAGGCGGGCCATGCGGAGGCTGTTGCCGGCGCCGGTCCAGATGATGGCGGCGAGGATCGCGGCGAGCAGGGCGTCGGTGACGGTGTTGAGGCCGCTGATGTTCTCGGTGGAGTTGCCGAGGAGGCCGGTGCGGGTGAGCAGGGGCAGCCCGACGAGGACGAGGACGGCGAGGGCGCGGCCGACCCAGGCGGCGGCGATGGTGCCGCTCATGGGCTTGCCGGTGATCTTCCAGACGACGGCGCGGAGCATGCGGCCGCCGTCGAGGGGGAGTCCGGGGAGCAGGTTGAAGATCGCGACGATGAGGTTGGAGATCATCAGGCCGGCGAGGAGGACGCCGGGGACGGTGCCGGGCTCGACGGCGTACATCGAGAGATAGAACACGCCTGCGAGGACGAGGGAGAGGAGGGGGCCGACGAAGGCGAGGACGAATTCGCGGCCGGGGGTCTCGGTCTCCTTCTCGATCTCGGAGACGCCGCCGAAGAACTGGAGCTGGATGCGGCGCACCGGGAGTTTGAAGCGGAGCGCGGCGATGGTGTGGGCCAGTTCGTGGACGAGCACGGAGGCGTAGAAGGCGACGGCGAAGAAGAGGGAGACGAGGTAGCGGGCGGCGCCGAGTTCGGGCAGGACGCGCTCGATCTGGTCGCCGAAGACCCAGGTGATGAGGGCGGCGACGAGGAACCAGCTGGGGGCGACGTAGACGGGCACGCCGAAGGGGCGGCCCATGAGGATGCCGCCGCCGGGCTCCTCGGTCCGCTGCGGCTTGGGCTCGTCCTGGTTCACGGGTTCCTTTCGTCGCGGAGGGTGACCCACGTCGGTGTGTCACGGTTCGATCATGCAGTGCGACGGGGTCCCAGGTCGATGGTATTCCGCTCGCTGTCGGTGGCGGGTCGTAGGGTCTTCGTCATGAGTACGAGCGAGCAGGTGCCGGCGGAGCCCCGGGCGCCCATGTCGTTGTCGCCTTCGCGGGCGAGCGATTTCATGCAGTGTCCGCTGCTGTACCGGTTCCGGGTGATCGACCGGCTGCCGGAGAAGCCGAGCGAGGCGGCGACGCGGGGGACGCTGGTGCACGCGGTGCTCGAGCGGCTCTTCGACGATCCGGCGGTGGAGCGGACGGTTCCGCGGGCGCGGGCGATGGTTCCGGGGCAGTGGGACCGGCTCCTGGAGTCGAAGCCGGAGCTGGGTGAGCTGTTCGCCGAGGATCCGGAGGGCGAGCGGCTCGCGGGCTGGCTGGGTGAGGCGGAGCGGCTGGTCGAGCGGTGGTTCACGCTGGAGGATCCGACGCGTCTCGAGCCCGCCGAGCGGGAGCTGTTCGTGGAGACGGAGCTGGATTCGGGGCTGCGGTTGCGCGGTGTGATCGACCGGATCGATGTGGCTCCGTCGGGTGACGTGCGGATCGTCGACTACAAGACGGGCAAGGCGCCGCGGCCGGAGTACCGGGACGGCGCGCTGTTCCAGATGACGTTCTACGCGCTGGTGGTGTGGCGGCTGAGGCAGGTGATCCCGCGGCGGCTGCAGCTGGTGTATCTGGGCAGCGGGGAGGTGCTGACGTACGACCCGGTGGAGGCGGATCTGCTGCGGGTGGAGCGGAAGCTGCTGGCGCTGTGGGACGCGATCCGGCTGGCGACGGAGACGGGCGACTGGCGGCCGCGGCCGACGAAGCTGTGCGGCTGGTGCGATCACCAGGCGGTGTGTCCGGAGTTCGGGGGGACTCCCCCGGTCTATCCGCTGAAGATCGTTCCCGCGCGCCCGCCGGAGTCGGGCGATTCGGCGCAGGGCAGAATGGGGCTGGCCCCGCCGGCGCCGTAGTGCCGGTGTACCTCGTGAGCTCAGCCCCGTGAAGGAGCCCTTGTGACGATCCGCGTCCTCTTGGTCGACGATCAGCCGCTGCTGCGCACCGGCTTCCGGATGATTCTGGAGGCGGAGCAGGACATCGCGGTGGTGGGTGAGGCCGGGGACGGTCTCCAGGCTCAGGACCAGGTGCGGGCGCTGCAGCCGGACGTGGTGCTGATGGACATCCGGATGCCGCGGATGGACGGGGTGGAGGCGACCCGGCAGATCACGGGTCCCGGGCGGGACGGCCCGGCGAAGGTGCTGGTGCTGACGACCTTCGATCTCGACGAGTACGTGGTGGAGGCGCTGCGGGCGGGGGCGAGCGGTTTCCTCCTGAAGGACGCCCCGGCGAACGAGCTGGTGCAGGCGATCCGGGTGGTGGCGGCCGGTGAGGCGATGCTGGCGCCGTCGATCACGCGCCGGCTGCTCGACAAGTACTCGGCGCATCTGCCGACGGGCGAGGAGCAGATGCCGGACACGCTGAGCACCTTGACGGACCGTGAGGTCGAGGTGCTGAAGCTGGTGGCGCGGGGCCTGTCGAACGCGGAGATCGCGGCGGACCTGTTCGTCAGCGAGACGACGGTGAAGACGCATGTGGGTCATGTGCTGACGAAGCTGGGCCTCCGGGACCGGGTGCAGGCCGCGGTGTACGCGTACGAGAGCGGTCTGGTGCGGCCGGGGGCCAACGGCCAGTAGTCCTCGGCGGCCGCGGCGGGCAGTCGGCCCCGGCGGGGTACGACGGAGCGGTGACGACGGGAGGGGCCCGGTGCGCGTGATGCGCGCCGGGCCCCTCCTGTCGTGTCCGGGGGCGGGTCAGCCCTTGCGGATCTCCCAGAAGCGGAAGACCGTCGAGGCGTCGAGGGTCCATTCGAGGCCCGTGACGTCCTGGCGGGCGACGGCGTACTGCTTGCCCTGCCAGAGCGGCAGGAGGGGCAGCTGCTCGGCGACGATGTCCTGGAGCTTGCCGTACTCGTCGGCGGTGGCGGCGCGGTCCGGGGCGGCGGCGGTCTTCGGGAGGAGGCTGCCGGTGATGGTGGCGTTCTCGTAGTGGTTGCCGAGGACGTTGCCCTCGCCGAAGAACGGGGTGGTGAAGTTGTCGGCGTCGGGGTAGTCGGGGACCCAGCCCTTGACGTAGACGCCGTACTTGCCGGCCGCGATGTCCTTCTCGTACTGCTCGTAGGCGACGGACTGGACGTCGGCGTCGAAGAGTCCGCTGGCGTTGAGCTGCTCGGCGATGGCCTTGAGCTCCTGGTCGGTGGACGGGCCGTAGCGGCTGGGCGTGGACCAGAGGGTGAGCTTCACCTTGTCGGTGATGCCGGCGGCACGCAGGGCCTTCTTCGCCTTGGCCTTGTCGGGGGTGCCGTAGGTGTCGTAGAAGGCGGTGTTGTGTCCGGCGATGCCGGCCGGGACGATCGAGTACAGCGGCGTGGCCGTCGACTTGTAGACGCCTTCGACGAGGGCCTCGCGGTCGACGAGGTGGGCGATGGCCTGGCGGACGCCGAGCTTGCCGGCGACCGGGTCCTTCATGTTGAAGACGAGGTGCTGGACCTCGGCGCTGCTGCCCTGGACGACCTCGATGCCCTTGTCGTCCGTGGTGTCGGAGGTCTCGAGGGTCGCGATGTCCTCGGCGGAGAGGCCACGGTAGGCGACGTCGACGTCTCCGTCGGTGAGGGCCTTGGCGAGGGCGGAGCGGTCGCCGCCGTAGAGCTTGAGGGTGATGGCGTCGCTCTTGAGCTGCGCGGTGCCCTTGTAGCCGGGGTTGGCGGAGAAGGTGGCCTCGGTCTCGCCGAAGGAGTCCAGCTTGTAGGGGCCGGAGCCGGTGGCCTTGCCGTCGGTGCGCAGGGCGTCGGCGGGGTACTCGCGGTGGTCGACGATGGAGCCGGCGCCGGAGGCGATCTTGCTGGGGAAGGTGGCGTCGGGGACCTTGAGGTGGAAGACGACGGTCTTCTCGTCCGGGGTCTCGATGCTCTTGATCGTGGCCAGCAGCGGCGCGGGGCCCGAGGGGTCGGCGATCTTGAGGGCGCGCTCGAAGGAGAACTTGACGTCCTCCGAGGTGAGCTTGTTGCCGTTGGAGAAGGTGAGGCCGTCGCGCAGGGTGCAGCTGTACACGGTGCTGCCGGTGGCGAAGCCGCACTTGTCGGCGGCCTCGGGCTCGGGCTCGGAGCCGCCCTTGGGGAAGGCCAGCAGGGACTGGAAGACGTTGTTGAACAGCAGCCACGAGCCGGGGTCGTAGCCGGCCGCCGGGTCGGTGGCGACGATCTCGTCGGACATGCCGACGCGTATGCCGTCGCCGGAGCCGCCCGAGCCGCCCTGCTCGGTGCCGCAGCCGCTGAGGAGGGCGGCGGACAGACCGGCGGCGAGGGGGGCCGTCAGCCACTTGTTGTGCGTCTTCACAGAACGTGCCTCGTGATCTCTTGTCAGGCCGGCCGCGCGCGGGTGCGCGGCCGGTGTAACCGATCCAGTCGACGGGGGTTATGCGGTACCGCGGCCCAGTTCCCAGAGCAGGAGGTCGGAGGACGTGTTGAGGGCGTACTCGACTCCGTTGAGGTCGTCGCGCGCGGCGACGTACTGCTTGCCCTGCCACAGGGGCAGGACGGGTACGTCCTCGGCGACGATCTTCTGGATCTGGTTGAAGACGGGGCTCGCGGCGGTGCGGTCGGCCTGGCGGCGCGAGCGCGGGATGAGCTGGTCGCGGACGACCTTGTTCACGTACGGGGTGTTGAGGAAGTTGTCGCTGTCGAGGAACGGCGCGATGTAGTTGTCCGGGTCCGGGTAGTCCGGGAACCAGCCGAGTCCGTAGACGGCGTAGTCGCCGCGCTTCTGGGCGGTGCGGAACGTCGACCACTCGGCGCCCTGGACGGTGACGTCGAAGAGCTCGCTGGAGACGAGCTGCTTCTTGAGCGCGTCGAACTCCTCGGCGGTCTCGGCGCCGTAGTGGTCGGTGGTGTAGTTCAGCGTCAGCTTGACCGGGGTCTTGACGCCTGCGTCCTTGAGGAGCTTGGCGGCGCGGGCCTGGTCGGGCTCGCCGTACGCGTCGAAGAAGGGGGTGGTGTGGCCGGTGATGCTGGAGGGGATCAGCGAGTACAGCGGCTCGGCGGTGGTCCCGTAGACCCGGTTGACGAGCGCGCCGCGGTCGACGACGGCGGCCATGGCCTGGCGGACGGCCTTCTCCTGGACGGCAGGGGCCTTGGTGTTGAAGCCGAGGTAGCGGATCTCGAGGCCGGGGACCTCGATGACCTCGATGCCCTCCTTGGGCGTCTCGGTGAGGTCCTTGATCTGCTTCCGGGACAGGGAGCGGGCCATCATGTCGATGTCGTCGCTCTCGAGGGCCCGGCCCATGGTGCCGGCGTCGGCGTAGGGGCGCAGCTCGACCTTCTCGTTGCGCAGGGTGATGTCGCCCTTGTAGGCCGCGTTCCTGGTGAAGACGAAGCGGGTGGCCTTGTCGCCCTCGCGCTCGACCTTCATGGTGTACGGGCCCGAGCCGTCGACGTCGAAGCCGTCGCGGAGCTTTCCGGCCTCGTACTTGTCCTTGCTGAGGATGCCGGCGACCGGGGTGGAGAGCTTGTACGGGAAGGTCGCGTCGGGGGTCTTCAGGTGGAAGACGACCTCGTCGGTGCCCTTGGTCTCGATGGTGTCGATGTTCGAGAGGAGGGCGGCGGTGCCGTTGTCCGACTTGATCTTCAGCACGCGCTCGATGGAGAACTTGACGTCCTCGGCGGTGATCGCGGTGCCGTCGGCGAAGGTGAGGCCGGCGCGCAGCTTGCAGCGGTAGCTCTCGCTGGCCTTGTCGGAGAATCCGCAGTTCTCGGCGGCCTCGGGGACGGGCTCGCCGCTGTCGCGGGGCACGTGCATCAGGGTCTGCACGGTCTGCCGGAGGATGTTCCACGCGCCGGTGTCGTAGGCGAAGGCCGGGTCGAGAGGCGCGGGGGCGTCTGCGGTGGCGATGAACTGGTCCGTGGTGCCGACGACGATCGCTCCGCCTTCCTCCGCACCGCCGCAGGCGGCGAGCAGGGGGGCGAGCAGTCCGGCCACGGCCGGCAGCACCAGGGTCTTGCGGTTCATCAGGGACGATCTCCTCATCCGGCACTGGGATACAGCGGTCAGTGGAACTCCGCCGCCGGCCGCCCGGTCTGGGCGGGAGCGATCGGGCCGGGTGTTGCGATCGGTCCTGTGTTCACGGCGACTTGGGTGTGCGCCGGTGCACGCGGGTTATGCGGCGAAGTACTCGCGAAAGATTAGTGGGCGGCGCCGCTATTGCCTGACCACGGGCGCCGGTGGGGGTAATCGCACAGTGATCATGAATACGAGCGGCTCGATAGTCATGCGCCGGATGATGCGGACGGTCGCGATCGAATCGGGACACATGGGGGCGCCGAAACACGCCCTAATCGGGCAGGGAACACAGGAAGGCCACCCACCGTCCGGCACTCTGCGTGACCAAGGTCACGCAGAGGCCTTTTCGGCGAATGGCCTGATCGTTTTCTCCGGGCGTTCCCCGGGTGCACCACGGGTGTCTCCCCGGGGCTCCTCCCGGGCGAAATCACATTCCGCCCGGGGGGAAGCTCAGATAAAGCTCAGATACCGGTGATCAATGTGCGGAGGAAGGGCACGTCGACCTCTTCGAGGGAGCGCACGACGACCCGGCCCGGGGAGGCTGCGATCGGGGCGACCGAGGGCACCGCGACGACCCGGCAGCCGGCCGCCTCCGCGGCCGCCACACCGGTCGCGGTGTCCTCGATGACGGCGCAGAGCACGGGGTCGGCCCCGACCCCCTGGGCGGCCGTCAGATACGGCTCCGGGTGCGGCTTGGTCCGTACGACCTCGTCACCGGCGACGGTGAGCGCGAAGCGGTCGCGGCCGAGCGAGTGGAGGACCTTGTCGATGATCCGCCGGTGCGAGGCGGAGACCAGCGCGGTCGGGATGGAGTGCCGGGCCAGTTCGGCGAGGAGCCGCTCGGCACCGGGCATGAGGGGCACACCGCGCTCGATGCGCCGCTCGAACTTCTCGTTGAGCAGGACGGTCAGCTCGGCGAGGGTGATGTCGGCGCCGGTGGACTCGATGAGGTAGCCCGCGCTGCGCGTCATCGGGCCGCCCACGACGATGTCCCGCCAGGCCTCGTCCAGCCGGTGTCCGAGGTCGGCGAAGACCTCGACCTCCGCGTCCCACCAGAAGCCCTCCGTGTCGACGAGGGTCCCGTCCATGTCGAGGAAGACCGCCTGCAGGGCGGAGCTTCCGTTGGTACGGATCAGGGACGCAGGGACCGTACTGGTCATCCGGCACACCTCCATGGAGGGACGAGAAGGCCGGCCCCCCTCCCCGGTACGGGGAGGAAGACCGGCCTGCACTGGACCGACAAGTGTACGTCCGGATCACCGAAAGGGCGCGGATTTACCCGGGGGGTCCCTCCGGACGGCGTCCGGGGCCCTCGACGGAGCCCCGGGTGTCCCTGGACGCACCCGGGAAGGGTGCCCCGCGACCGGAGCCCCAGGGGTGCCCCGCGACGGGTCCGGCGGGGTGCACCGCGACGGGTCCGGCGGGGTGCACCGCCCCGTCACCGGGCGTTGAAGTACTTCGCCTCGGGGTGGTGGATCACGATGGCGTCGGTGGACTGCTCGGGGTGGAGCTGGAACTCCTCGGAGAGGTGCACGCCGATCCGCTCCGGACGCAGCAGCTCCGCGATCTTCGCGCGGTCCTCCAGGTCGGGGCAGGCGCCGTAGCCGAGGGAGAAGCGCGCGCCGCGGTACTTGAGGTCGAACATGTCCTCGACCGCGTCCGGGTCCTCGCCGCCGAAGCCGAGCTCGGCGCGGACACGGGCGTGCCAGTACTCGGCCATGGCCTCGGCCAGCTGGACGGAGAGGCCGTGCAGCTCCAGGTACTCGCGGTAGGAGTCGGACTCGAACAGCTTGGCGGTGGCCTCGCCGATCTTCGAGCCGACGGTGACGACCTGGAGGCCCACCACGTCGGTCTCGCCGGACTCCTCAGGACGGAAGAAGTCCGCGAGGCAGAGGCGGCGGCCACGGCGCTGGCGCGGGAAGGTGAAGCGGGTCCGCTCGTTGCCGTCGTCGTCGAGGATGATCAGGTCCTCGCCCTTGGAGACGCAGGGGAAGTAGCCGTAGACGACGGCCGCCTCCAGCAGGTTCTCGGTGTGCAGCTTGTCGAGCAGGCCACGCAGCCGCGGCCGGCCCTCGCTCTCGACGAGCTCCTCGTACGTGGCGCCGCCGACGCGGGCCTGCTTGAGGCCCCACTGGCCCTTGAAGAGGGCGCCCTCGTCGAGCCAGGAGGCGTAGTCCTTGAGCGGGATGCCCTTGACGACGCGGGTGCCCCAGAACGGCGGGGTGGGGACGGGGTTGTCGACGGCGACGTCGGACCGGCCGCCCGGCTCGTCCGCCTCCTCCACCTGGAGGACCGGCGTGTCCCGCTTGGGGACCCGGCGCTGCTTGAGCTCGGGGAGCTTGGCGCCGGGGACGCCGCGCTTGACGGCGACGAGGGCGTCCATGAGGCGCAGGCCCTCGAAGGCGTCACGGGCGTAGCGGACCTCGCCCTGGTAGATCTCGTGGAGGTCCTGTTCGACGTAGGCCCGGGTGAGGGCCGCGCCGCCGAGGATCACGGGGTACTTGGCGGCCAGCTCGCGCTGGTTCAGCTCCTCCAGGTTCTCCTTCATGATCACGGTGGACTTCACGAGGAGGCCGGACATGCCGATCACGTCGGCGCTGTGTTCCTCGGCGGCTTCGAGGATGGCGGAGACGGGCTGCTTGATGCCGATGTTGACGACGTTGTAGCCGTTGTTGGAGAGGATGATGTCGACGAGGTT
>NZ_JBVHZJ010000055.1:0-57220 GCF_055574655.1 Streptomyces sp. NPDC029956
TGCGGTGTAGTCCTAGACACCTCCACCACACCGGAGGTCTTCGCCATGATCAAGACCTGGCCGGCGTTAACAACGCTCGTGATCAATACACCTAGAGGAACCGGAGGAACCGGAGGAACCGGAGACCCCGGAAGATGCGCCGCCCTGTGTCCCGTCACCGCTGCCTGCCGACGTACCACCGTGGGAGCCGGAGTCGCGAGTCGGCTGTGCACGAGGTGGGGGAGTCGCATTGCCCGCGCCCCCGACGAGGAATCGGGTATCGGCTCGGGCTTCGGCTTGGGGGTCGGGCTCGGCGCGGTGCAGGAGACTCCCGTACCAAGGAGCCACACGTCGACCTGCGTTGTCACGGGCACCTCGATGTCCGCCTCCGGCTGCTGCCGGCACACCTGCCAGTCCGCCAGGTTCCGGCGCCGGCCGTCCAGTCGCTGACCGGTGTACGCGTGGAAGCGCGTCACACGGTCGAGGTCGAGCGCCGCGAGCACCCGCGACGCGGCGTCGAACCGCGCGCCGACGAGGTCCGGCATCACGACGCGCCGGGCCCCGTCCAGTTCCGAAGGGCACGGCTCCGCCTCCGGAAACGCGTACAACGCCAGCGTCCTGATGCTCGGGCGGATCGGCTCACCGGGGGAGGGCCTCTGGAAGCAGACGCGCCAGTCGGCCCGTGAGGCGGCCACCGGCCGGTACGCGGACGAGGCGTCGGCAGCCGTCACCCACCACGACCCGCGGCGTGCCGTCGCAGCGGCCGAGGCTAGGGCGGCACCGCGGAAGTCGGGTACGGTCCGCGCGTGTTCCGAACCGCCCTGCGCCACGGCATCCGGCTGCCCGGGCCCGCTCAGCCCCGCGACCAGCACCGCAGCGACCCCGACGGCCACCGACACCGGGTGCCGCCGTATCCACGTGGACGTCCGCTTCCCGCCGCCGGGTCGCAGGGGCGAATCCGGCGGCAGGAGCTTTCCTGCCGCTTCGAGGAGCTCGCCCTTCGGGTCGGGCTTCGAGCCGTGCAGCTTGTGTGGTTTCCCGTTCACCAGGACGTCCGCGGAGTCGAGCATGCCGTACGAGCCCCGCAGGATCACCGGCGGCCCCGGCACGCGGGTCGCCTTCGGCGCCAGGAGGTTCCGGAAGAGGAGGAGGTCCTTCCTGGTGAGCACGGCGTAGCCCCACCGTCGTGACAGACGCACCGGACGACCTCACCCACCCCGAGCTCCTGCAGCAGGCGGCCCCGCCCGTCATCCGGAGCGATGTGTACGGGACGGGTCGTGAGGCTCGTCCGACGGGGCCGGTGCGTGGCGCAGGTCCAGGGGCGGTTCCGGTGCGGCTGACGCGAGCTCCGGTTCCAGGCCCTGTGCGGGCGTCGTGCGTCGACGCCCGGTGTCGAGCCGCCAGGCTTCGAAGACCAGGGTCGTCGCCGTGACGACGGTGACGCCGAGCAACCACCCGCCGACGACGTCGCTCACCCAGTGCACTCCGAGTGCGACCCTGGTGTACCCCACCCCCAGGGCCGCGGTGACGGCCAGAAGCCAGGGCAGCGGGCGCCAGGCGCGCGGCACCAGGGGCATCAGGACCAGCAGGAGCACCGCACAGGAGGTGGTCGCGGTCATCGCGTGCCCGGAGGGGAAGGAGAAGCCGGGAGCATGGGACACCGGATCCGGCAGGTGAGGGCGGGCGCGTTCGACCATGTGCTTCGTCAGCAGGCCGATCAGGCCGCCGGCCACCGTCGTGACGGAGGCCCACGCGGCCAGGCGCCACGCGCGGCGCGTCAGCAGCCACACCACCACCACGGCGACCAGAAGGCGCATCGTGACCGGATCCCACACATAGCTGGTGAGGAACTCCAGGACGCTCACCCAGCTCGGGTGCTCGAGGGCGGTCTGGTGCAGTCGGTCGGCCGTAGTCCGGTCGAGCCGGTGCAGCGGCGGCCACTGGGAC
This sequence comes from Streptomyces sp. NPDC029956, assembly GCF_055574655.1. Taxonomy (NCBI): domain Bacteria; kingdom Bacillati; phylum Actinomycetota; class Actinomycetes; order Kitasatosporales; family Streptomycetaceae; genus Streptomyces; species Streptomyces sp. NPDC029956. The sequence continues at coordinate 1,927 of NZ_JBVHZJ010000055.1, forward strand.
TCGACCAGCACCAGGGCGAGCGCGAAGGGGACGGCCACCACGGCGGTGGCGATCGCCGCCAGGACGAGCCGCGTCCCGAAGGTCGCGTCGGCACTGCGGTGACGGGGGTTCAAGGCCCGGACGCCGGGCCTCGGGGCTCGCGTGGTGCGCTGTGCCATGGTGAAGCAGACTTCCTTACGTGTCGCGTGGATGAGCCGGATCCGGCTCGTGTGGGATGCGGTCAGACTCCGGGGTCCTGGCCCACCGGCTCCTTCACGCCCGCGCGCGCGGCCTCCAGCTGTGCGGCGAACGCGAGGCCGAGGAAGAGGGCCAGCGAGGTCAGGTAGGACCACAGGAGCAGGGAGACGATCGCGCTCAGGGGTCCGTAGACGGTGGTGAACGAGCCGCTTGCACCGACGTACAGGCTCAGGGCCCAGGTCGCCGTGATCCACAGGAGCAGATAGACGACGGCGCCGAAGGCGAGCCAGGTGTAGCCCGGTTGGGCGCGGCGCGGTGAGAGGCGGAAGATGGCGCTGGTCGCCAGGACGGCCAAGAGGACCCCGATCGGCCAGCGCAAAACCTCCCAGGCCCGCACGGTGCCGGATCCGAGTCGGTAGACCTCTGCGAACGAGTGCGTGAGATCGCTGCCGAGGACCGTGACGACGAAGCTGAGGCCCAGAGGGAGCCCGGCGAGCGCGGCCATCACCAACCCCCGGACGTACTTGTGGAGGAACGGCCGGTCGCGCTCGTTCCCGTAGATGCGATTGGCACCGCGCTCCACCTGGCACAGACTGGTCGTCACGTTCACCAGGGAGAACAGCAGACCCAGCCAGAGGGCCGCCTGGCCGCCGTCGTCGGCGTGCCGCCGGCTCTCGCGCAGTGCCTCGTCGACCAACTGCTGGCTCGGCCCGCTGGTGATCCGGCGTATCGTCAGTTCCGCGACACGGCCGATGTCCTCGGTGTGCAGCACGCTCGACAGGCCGATGGCGGCGATGGCCAGCGGCACGATGGACAGCACGGTCTGCAGGGCCAGGGCGCGGGAGTGACTGAAGCCGTCGGCGTAGCGGAACCGTACGAAGGAGTCCCGGGCCAGTCGCCAGCCCCCGTAGCGGCGCAGCGCGGCCCACGCCTCGTCGCCGGACAGTTCCTCGCCCCGGACGTCGCGTCTCTGCGGTACACGTGTGGCGGTGCCCATCATGATCCTGACTGTGTGCGCCTCGGCGCGAGCGGCGCGAGGACGTCGGCTGGGAGGGGACGGTCCGGGGTCCCGGCGGCCCGGGGTACGGCGCCGCTGCCGCGGTTACGGCGCGGGGCGGAGGCTTCGGGGCGCAGCACGGTGGACCCCGCAGCGCGCGGCAGCCGTACACGCAGCGCGCCCGGTTCCGTCTCCACGACCAGTCGGCGTCCGTCGGCGACGGTGTCCCCGTCGATCTCGCGGGGCTGCGTCCCGGCGAACCGGATGTCGATGCGTCGGCCGCTGTAGTACGTCAGGGCGCCACCGGCGACGGACCGTCGGCCGGATGAGGCGGGGTCGCTCCCTGTTCGCGGCGTTCCTGTCTTCTGCCGCGACTCGGGGGAGCGTGGGCGCAGGGCGCGTGACACGAGGTGCCCGGTCGCGGTGAGCCACCCGGCCGCGCCCTCCGGGTCGAACAGCACGACGTCCAACTGTCCGCTGTCGGCGCGGGCCCCCGGCAGGAGTTCGATTCCGCCCTGCAGCGTGCCGACGTTGCCGACGACGACCATGAGGGCCCGGTGGCGGCGGCGTGGTCCGCCGTCCACCCGGATCGACACCTGGCTGCGGGGATCCCGGAGGTGCCGGGCCGCTGCCAGGAGGTAGGCGGCCCAGCCCAGCCGTGCCTTGAGCCGAGGCGACGCGTCGCGGACCATGGCGGCGTCGAATCCCGCCCCCGCCATGACGGTGAACCGGGCGGGCGCGAGGCGGTCGCCCCGCACGCGCCCCACGTCGATGCCGAAGCAGTCCCCGCCCAGTGCCTCGTCCAGGGCCGTCGCCGGGTCCAGGGGGAGCCCCAGGTTGCGGGCGAGCAGGTTGCCGGTGCCGCAGGGCACGACGGCGAGTGCGATCCCGGTGCCGGTCACCACGTCGGCGCAGGCCCGGACGGTGCCGTCCCCTCCGCAGGCGACGACCAGGTCGACGCGGGTCCGCGCGGTCCCGTCCGGCGCCGGGGCGGCACAGATCGCGTCGAGGTCGCCGCTCGGCCGCTGAGCCGTGGTCCTCGTCCACTGCTGATGCCGGTAGCCGCGGGCCTCCAGGACGGTTCGTACACGGTCGGCGAGCGGGTCGTCGCAGGCGTGCGGATGTCGGACGACGACCACTCGGCCTGCCGGGAGTCCGCCCGAGGTCCCTGACGGGGCCGCGGCGGGGAAGGGCCGACGGTGGCGGCCGTCGCCGGCGGTGTGCGGTTCGCGTCCGGCGAGGAACACCGACCCGACCACGAGAAGAGCCAGCGTGCCGTTGACCAGGCCGCCCACGACGTCGGTGGGATGGTGCATGCCCCGGTACAGCCGCGACAGGCCCACCAGCGGTGGTACGAGCAGCAGCGCTGTCACGGCGACGTACCGCCACGGGCCCCGCAGACGCCTCAGTGCCAGCACGGCCAGCCCTCCGAACAGGGCGACCGAGGCCCCGACATGACCGGACGGGAAGCTCGACGTCGGCGGAGCCGCGTCGAGGTGGGGCACGGCGGGGCGGGCCCGCTGCACGCAGACGGTCACGACCAGGAAGATCGCCGACTGCACGGCGACCGAGGCGCCGAGGAACACCGCCTCCGCCCAACGGGGCGACGACGGCAGCAGGAGCAGCGCGGCGACGCAGAGCAGCGCCACCGCGATGATCGCCTCGGTCCCGGCCACCATCGACAGCCCGCCCGTGAGAGTGTCGGCCACGGTTGTCCGGCCGGCGGCGAACGCATGGGTGACCCGGTCCTCCACGGGGGCGAGTAGGCCGGCCACGGAGCCCCGGGTCAACAGTAGCCCCAGCCCCACCATGAGGCTCACCTGTGCGGGCACCAACACCAGAAGCCGGGAGGGCCTCGTGGCCGCGTCCGTCTGAGTCGTCATGCCAGACCGCCTTGCCCGTCGCGGCCGGATGATGCCGCGGCCTGCGAGCGACGCCCCTCCAGCGTGCCGCGCCGAGCCGTTCCTCCACGGGTGTGGCAGGGGGATCCGCTTCCGGCCATGGAGGTTGCCCCGTCAGTCCACCGGGCCGATGCGGTTCACCATCCGTAGACGGGTACCTCGGGGCCCCGCGGCGGGCGCGGGACGCGGCGTACGCGGTCAGCACGAGCAGGACCGTGGCGGCCGAACAACAGGGGGACGAGCCTGCCCGGCGCCGGCCTCTGCAGGACGATGGGCTGGTCGAGCCGATGGGCGTCCACGAGGACCACCGTGGTCGCGGCTATTGGCCGGGCGATCACCGTGGCCGGCACGGCCGCGCTGCGGGAGATGGGCTCGTCGAGCGTGCGTGTGGGCACGCCGAGTTCCCACGTCGGCGGCGTCGCCACGTACAAGGCGGCCGGGTTCGAGGTGCGGCCGGAAGTACGGGACCGGATCCGGACGGCCTGACGCAGGGGCTTCTCGGTGAGGCGGCGGTCCGGGGCGCACGTCTGCCGGTGCCGGTGCCGGTGCCGGTGCCGAGTCGGACGGTGCGGCTGGTCCCGGCCCGGACGTCAGGGGCGGCAGGGTCCGTGCTGGCGGCTGACTACCGGCGCGAACCGCCCGCCGTGAGGCAGGCCGGGCGGCCGTTCGGGATCAGACCTGGTGACGACGAGGACAGCGAGCTCTCCCGTTCCTCACCGGTGACCTCGGTGAGACCTGCCGGATCGCGTGCGAAGCGCACGGCCGCGGCCGTGCGTGGTCCCGGCCGCCCCGGTCGATGACTGGAAGCGATCTGAGGCGGTGGTGCCAGGGCGCCACGGTCCCGGCGCATCCGCGCGAGGAGCACAGGGTTGTCCTCGACGACTGTCTTCCGACTGGCCTGCCGCGCTCGAAGGCGGCGTCGTCGACGGCAGCGGAACGGCTCCGCCCTCGGGAGGGGGGAGCCGTTGGCCTATGGGTGGGTGGGGCCGGTCAGGCGTGGCGGTGACGGTGCTTGTTGCCGGTGACCAGTCGGTAGACGGCCAGGAGGATGACGGAGCCGACGATGGCGGCGATCCAGGTGGAGAGGTCGAAGAAGCCGTCTATGGAGTCGACGCCGAAGATGACCTTGCCGAGCCATCCGCCGAGCAGTCCGCCCGCGATGCCGATGAGCATCGTGATGATGATTCCGCCGGGGTCCTTGCCCGGCATCAGGGCCTTGGCGATGAAGCCCGCGAGCAGTCCGATCAGGATCCAGGCAATGATGCCCATGCGCTTCTCCTATCTCGATGGACAAAACCGGTGTCAGCATTCGTCTTCACCGTGCCGGGGGTTCCAAACATCTGAGTCGGCCGATGCCGGCGACGGCTGCCGTGTCCATGGGCAGGCCCGGCCGCAGGGGCCGTGCGGGCCCTGATCACAGGACTCCGGCCCCGGGGCGCGGAGCTCCACGCGGATCCGGCCGCCGCTGTCCGGGAACGCGTTGCGGCGTGCGAGGAACGCGACGCCCTGGCCGGCCCCGCCCCCGACGCGCGAGCGCGATCTGCGCACGGCATGTCCTGTCATCCCTGGGAGAAGTACCTGTGCGCCGTGGGCGCTGACCTCCTTGCCGACGTCGAGGGCGAGCTCACGGCCAACCTCGGTACGGTGATGCGCCGAGGATCACCGATCGTCGCGTGCACCGGTCGCGGGCATGGCGGCCGTGATGGTCCGCCCAGGACGAGGCGGGACGGCGTCACGGCAGGCAGGGCCCCTGCCGTCGCGTGCTCTGTGCGATGAGCTCCGTGGTTCGGTCGGCAACGTCGTCCGTCCGCCGTTCCCGGACGAGCGGCCCGTCGCCGATGGCGTACGGGTGCGAGGCCGCCGACGACAGCACGGAAGGGGACGCGACGGGGCATGGGGGCCGGAGTCGTCAAGGCCCCGAACGCGTCGGCTCATCCTTCTTCGTTGCTTTCCTGGCTGTCGGTTCGGTCGAGAGCCGACAGCCCCTCGTTCCAGCGGGTGCGGCGTTCCGGCTGAGGCTGATCCCACCATGGTGTGCCGCGCTCACCGAGGGCGACCTTCGCGGTGTGCACCCGGGCCCGAGCGGCGTGTTCGGCTTCCGCGTCTTCGGCGCGCCGGGCGGTTGCCACCGCCCGGCGGGCTGCCATGAGGTGAGAGCGCAGGCGTGCGGCGACGTCCTCCGGCACCTCGGGATCCGTGGCCCGCCAGCGTCTGCCGTTGACGATCACGTACCGTCCGTCAGCGGTCCTCTCGGGTTGCCGCGCGTCAGCCGTCACGTGCCCCAGCTTGGCAGAACGACGGCGCCACGCGACCCGACGCGGAGGGTATGGCGTGGGAGCACCCGAGGAGCGGAACCGGGCGCACGGCTTCGCCCGCGCCGGGCACCCCCGGGTGCTCCCTGACGTTGAGGGCCGTACAGGCCTTCCGAGGCCGACCCCCTGTGCCGGCTGATCTGCTTCAGCCGCTGCCGCTGCCGCAGCGGATTTCGTCGTTGCCGACGCCGAGGTACGGAGCAGGGCCCGGATCGCCCCGGTGGATCGGGGGCGGCTCCAGCGGCGCGCACTGCCGCGGAGTCGGCGACAGGCAGGCCGGGCATGCCCGCGCCGTGTTCGCGGCAGCCCCCTCCGACCGCCAGCGGCGGCTCCTCCACTGCGGCAGCCCCAAGGGGGCACCGCCGACCACCACGGCCACCCTCCCGCAGGCCACGCTCGGGACGGTACGGGGTCGAAGGCGCCACTGGTCGATGGCGATGCGATGCCGGAGGCGCCACTGAGCGATGGCGACGCGGCCCCGGAGGCCGACGCACCGGGAGAACGTCGCACGGCCAACCCGGTCCAGCCCGCCGGCACGGATGCCGACGCGCCCGGTCGAGCCCACGCGGCCCCCGAAGAGCCATGAACCGGCGTTCCCCGGCGTACCCGGCGGGGGCCACGACCTCGTGGAGGTGACCTCCACCAGCCGTACTGGACCGGGAGGCCACCCCGTCTGCAAGGACGCGACAGGCATGGTCCGGGCCGAGATCAGTGTCCACGCAGAAGTCCGCATGCCGGCCACCGCTCGGTGGCCAGGACACGGTCCGTGGCCAGGACACGGCCCGTGGCCTCATGGCACGCCCGCTGTCCTGGCAGCGCGCCTTGCCGGAGCGCGGCGTCCCTCCCCCCCCAGCCTTTGCTTGCGTAGGAGCGCGGGCCGGGGAAAGAGGAGTCAGCCGAGGGCGTCGGCGAGCACGGTCGGGCGGGAGAAGGCGCCCGGCGGCCGTTCGGACCTTCCGTCCGTCTGTACGTCGTCGGCTCTCGCCACCGGCCGTCGCTCGGCCCTGACGGTGAGCATGGTCCGCTCGACGCCGATGTCGATCGCGTCTGCGGTGACGCCGGGGATGTCGAAGGCGACCACAGATCCGTCGCCCTCGCGGTAGGCGTCCAACGGCATCGCCGACGGCTTCGAGGTGGCCGGTCCCATAAACGGCTTCGAGGTGGCCGGTCCCATAGGCCGCGGCGCCAGACGGTCCAGCGCCAGACGGTCCAGCTCACGGAAGGGGTCGGTGCGCATCAACATCGTGAGAACACCTCCAGCAGGTTGGGCAGTTGCTGCCAATGCGCTTCACCGAAACCGTTGTAACATGTCATCCAATGGATGACAGGCATGGTGTCGTCGATGTGATGACTGGCCGAGGGGGGTGCCCGTGACCGCAGCTGATCAGCCGTTCACGACCCGCGCCGATGCCCACAGTCCGGCGTCCTTCCTTGCCGCGGTGGCGGCACTGGCCGCCATCGAGGACGCCATGCGCGATGCCCAGCAGGAGGCTCCCGACGCCGCCGGGCCCGGCCCGGACCAGGCGCTGGCTTGCCTGGTGCTGCTGCGGCTGGTACGCGAACAGCTCGCCGGCTGGGAGACCGGCCTGATCGAGACCGCGCGCGAGGCGGGCGCCAGCTGGGCCGATCTCGCCCGTCCCCTCGGCGTCGCCAGTCGCCAGGCCGCCGAACGCCGCTACCTGCGAGGCCGCCCCGGAGCGGTCGGCGCCACCGGTGAGCAGCGTGTGACGGCCACCCGCCGGGCCAGGGCCGCCGAACGCGCCGCAGTCACCTGGGCCCGCGCCAACGCCGCCGATCTGCGCCGCCTCGCCGGGCGGATCACCGCGCTCGACAACCTCGGGCCCGAAGCGGGCTCGGCTCAGGCCGCCCTGCACGCCGCCCTCGGTGCTGCCGACGCCGCCGAGCTCCTCACCCCCCTGGCCGACATGCGCCGCTACCTCGATTCCCGCCACACCGACCTCGTCGCCTACCTGGACGCCCTCGACGGCCAGCTCATGACGCCGGCGACCGACGATGAATGACTCCCTCCTCGGAGAGTCACAGAATGTCGAGGCGGCCGGCCCGACCGAACCACGCCTTCGGCGGGCAACGATGCGCACTCGCCCGAGACCTGTCCGTTGAGGACCTCTCCGTTCATCACCTTCCACAGAAAGAGACCCCATGGCTAGCAGTGTCGAGACGCTGGAATTCCAGGCAGAGACGCGCCAGTTGCTTCGGCTGGTCATTCACTCGATCTACTCGAACAAGGACATCTTCCTGCGCGAGCTGATCTCGAACGCCTCCGACGCACTGGACAAGCTGCGGCTGGAATCGCTGACCGACTCGGGCATCGCCGAGATCGACACCGCCGACCTGCACATCTCGTTGGAGGTCGATCAGGACGCCCGTACCTTGACCGTCCGTGACAACGGAATCGGCATGAGCCGGGACGATCTCGTGGACCTGATCGGCACGATCGCCAAGTCCGGCACCGCGAGCCTGTTGGAGAAGATCAAGGAATCCAAGGACGCCGCCACCGCCGAGAACCTGATCGGGCAGTTCGGCGTCGGCTTCTACTCCGCGTTCATGGTCGCCGACAAGGTCACCCTGCGCACCCGGCGGGCCGGCACCGACTTCGGTACCGAGTGGGAGTCCGACGGTGAGGGCGCCTACACCATCCAAGCCGTCGAGGGCCTGCCGGTGGGCACCTCGGTCACCCTGCACCTCAAGCCCGCCGACAGTGAGGACGGGCTCGCCGACTACCTGTCCGAGTCGAAGATCCGTCAGATCGTCAAGCAGTACTCGGACTTCATCCGCTGGCCCATCCGGATGGCCACCGAGCGCACCGATGCCGAGGGCGAGCCAACCCGCGATGTCGACACGCTCAACTCGATGAAGGCGCTGTGGGCCCGGCCGCGCACGGAAGTGACCGAGGACGAGTACAACGAGTTCTACCAGCAGATCAGCCATGACTGGCTGGCCCCGGCCGAGACCATCCACATGCGCGCCGAAGGCACCTTCGAGTACGAGGCGCTGCTGTTCATCCCCTCGCAGGCACCCTTCGACCTGTTCTCGCGTGAGACGAGGCGCGGCGTACAGCTGTACGTCAAGCGGGTGTTCATCATGGACGACTGCGAAGCGCTCATGCCCGACTACCTGCGCTTCGTCAAGGGAGTCGTGGACGCCCATGACCTGTCGTTGAACGTCTCCCGCGAGATCCTCCAGCACGACCGCCAGATCCGAGGCGTACGCCGGCGCCTCGTCAAGAAGGTTCTCGGCGCCCTCAAGAACATGCAGTCCAAGGACGCCGAACGCTACGCGAACGTGTGGGCGCAGTTCGGCCGCGCGTTGAAGGAGGGCCTGGTCGAGGACACCGACAGCACCGAGGCCCTGCTCGAGCTGGTGTCGGCCGCCTCCACGCACGACCCGGAGCGCACCACCACCCTGCGCGAGTACGTCGGGCGCATGAAGGACGGGCAGGAGGCCGTCTACTACCTGACGGGCGAGAGCCGCGCGATGGTGGAGAACTCCCCGCACATGGAGGCCTTCGCGGCCAAGGGGTACGAGGTCCTGATCCTCACCGACCCCGTCGACGAGGTGTGGGTGGACCGGGTGCCGGGATTCGACGGCCACCGCCTGCAGTCCATCGCCAAGGGTCAGGTCGACCTCGACGCCTCCGCCGACGGCGACCAGGAGGCCGACGCCGAGAAGGCGCAGCGCGAGCAGGACTTCGCCGCCCTGCTGCCGTGGCTGACCACCACCCTGTCGGAGCAGGTCAAGCAGGTCCGCCTGTCGTCCCGCCTCACCACCTCGGCGGCATGCATCGTCGGCGACGCCCACGACGTGACACCGACCCTGGAGAAGATGTACCGGGCGATGGGCCAGCACATGCCCACCGTCAAGCGGATCCTGGAACTCAACCCGACGCACCCGCTGATCACCGCCCTGCGCACGGCGCACGACGCCGACGCCGATGATCCGGCACTCGCGGAGATCGCCGAACTGGTCTACGGCGGCGCACTGCTCGCCGAAGGAGGCGACCTGCCCGACCCGGCCCGCTTCACCCGGCTCCTCACCGAGCGCCTGACCCGAGCCCTGTAACCCCGGGTGCGGCCCGGCGCAGCCGAAGCGCCGGGCCGCACACCCTCACCCACCCCATGAGCAGGTCTGTTCCGGCGACCCGTACAACGGGGCGCCGGACGGCCTGCCGTGGAAGCGCCTGCCGTCGAACGCAGGCGGTGCGCCCGCCATCACGCCCGCTGGGCCCCGACCTGTCCCTCAGGTCGGGGCCCAGCGGGCGTGATGGCGGGCTGTCAGCGCCGAAACTCGTCCTTGACGTCTTCCTTGGCCTCACGTGCCTTGCCCTTGGCCTGGTCCGTGACACCTTCGGCAGTCAGCCGCTCGTTGCCGACCGTGCGGCCCACGGCTTCCTTGGCCTTGCCCTTGGCCTGCTCGACGTGTGCCTTGCTCTTCTCCGTGCCCGACATCGGGACCTCCTCCTGTATGGAACCGGATTGGTCTTGAACGACGCCTGCTCCCGATCACCGCACTCAAACCCCGGGCTTATCGCCGGCAGTCGAGCGGCGCGCGGGTTTCGCGCCTTCCACGCCGGTGCAGACCGGTCCGACGATGAGCCACCCACGGAACCCCGCGAATTCCGCATGCATGACCGAAGAAAGGTGGGGCGAGCGGCGTAACACGCCACTCGTCCCCGTTCCGCACGGCCGTGGGCCCACTCCCTGCCGAAAGGTGGGCTCACGGCCGTGCCCGTGCATGCCCGCCCGTCACCACTCGGGGTGGACGTCGTGGCTGTCGTAGCGGGATCCTGCCTCGGTGGTCCAGGGCCTGAAGCGACCGGGCCCGGACGCCTCGTGGGCGTAGCACACGGGCTCCCCGGTCTCGTCGGTGACGATGACCGCTCCGTTCCTCTGCGCGCAGCGCAGGGCATGTGTCCAGTGTCGACCGCGATGGCCGGTGCGGTAGTCGGGGATCTTGCATTGAGTCATCGGTGATCACCGCCGTGTGACATCGCGTGTCCGCCCCGTACGGACAGGGCGGACGTCCGGTTAGTCCCGAACATTTGGGAATACCCTGTATGCGCAGATATGAACATCCAGACTTCCGGCGGCCGGCGGGCGGCCATGGATCCGGTCCGCCTTCGTTGGTCGCGCAGCCGGAGAAATCATGTCTTCGACCGTCTCAGTCCTTCTGTACAGCAGTGACGCCGGCGTGCGGGCGCATGCTCGCGTGGCTGTCGGCCGCAGGCCCGCGCCCGACGTGCCGCCGGTCAGGTTCGTCGAGTGCGCGACTCATTCCGCGGTCCTGCTGACGCTGGAAACGGTTCGCATCGACGCCTGCGTACTGGATGGTGAGGCGGTTCCCGCCGGTGGGACGGGCGTGTGCCGACAGATCAAGAACGAGATCTTCCAGTGCCCACCGGTCCTGCTTCTGATCGGACGACCACAGGACGCATGGCTGGCCGACTGGAGCCATGCCGACGCAGTGATCACCCTGCCCCCGGATCCAGTGGAGATCGCAGCGGCGCTCGCCACGTTGCTCCGGGCTTTGCAATGAGGCAGGCGTGCCGCCCGACTGGCGCGGTTGCCGCCGCCCGGCGGTGCGGGGCCGGAGGCTGGTCCGACCTCGTTGGGCGGGCTGGGGCCGATACGCGTTTGAAACATGGTTGTGGGGCGCTGGAAGCGGTGCCTGGGTCGGCCGGAAGCGTGGCCGCGTGATCGTGTGTCCGTACCCGATGTCCGGTGTACGCCATGCCGGAGGTTGTTGCCATGCCGAGTACTCCCCACCGCCCCGATGCCGCCGTCCAGTCGGCGCCTGCCGCTCAGGCGGGGTCGGCCGTCCACACCGGACCTACCGGGCACGCCGGACCCGCTGCCCGGACGGGATCCGCCGTCCTGGCGGGCCCTGTCGACCCGAAGGCGGGGCCGTCCGACCCGGCAGACCCGCCTGGGGGCGGTGCACGGTCGCGTCGTGCAGGCTGGATCCCCGCAGGTCGTAGCGACCGGTTGATCGCCGTGTCGGCGTTGTGCGGTGCGTTGCTGATGCTGCTGCACGCTCAGGTCCCGAACGGGTTCGGCATGGGCAGTTTGTTTGAGACGTTTCTGCCGTGGGCCGGCTTGTGTGTCCCCGTGCTGCTCGCGTGGGCGGTGGTACGGCGTTCCCGGTTCGCGGCGGTTGCCGTGGTCGCGCCCGCGGTCATGTGGGTGTCTCTCTTCGGCGGTGTGGTCGTCGACAAGACCGCCGCCGGCGGAGACCTGGTCGTGGTCACTCACAACGTGGGCGAGGCGAACCGTGAGCCTGGGCAGACTGCGCGTGCGCTGGCCAGGTCCGGGGCGCACGTGCTTGCTCTGGAAGAGCTGTCGTCGAAGACGACACCTGTGTACGAGCGTGAGCTGGCCGCGAACTTCCCGTATCACTCGGTGCACCAGGGTGTCGGGCTGTGGAGTACGTATCCGCTGCGCGAAGCGGAACCGGTGCCGATCATGCCGTGGACGCGTGCGGTGCGGGCCACGGTTCACACTCCGAAAGGGCCCGTCGCTGTGTTCGCCGCTCATCTCGCGTCGGTACGGGTATCCCCGGCCGCCGGGTTCGCCACTGCCCGGCGCAATGAGGCGGGCAGGAACCTCGCCGAGGTCGTGCGGGCGGAGCGGCTGCCCCGGGTCGTGGTGTTGGGTGACTTCAACGGTACGGGCGAGGACACTGCGCTGAGGCCGCTGACCTCGCAGTTGCGCTCCGCGCAGGGGGAGGCGGGCGCCGGTTTCGGATTCACCTGGCCGGCGTCGTTCCCGCTGGTCCGCATCGATCAGATCTTCGTCAGGGGAGTGAGTCCCGTCTCTTCCTGGTCGCTGCCGGCCACGGGCAGTGACCACCTCCCCGTCGCGGCCTCGCTACGGCTGTGACCAGTCGGCCCGGCCGCCGACTGCACCGTCCGGGCCGGCTGACTGCACTGCCTGCCGCCCGGCTGACTGCCTGCCCGCCGCCCCGGCCGGCTGCATCGCCGGGCCGGCTGTTTACCATGACAGCTCAACATTTGCCCGCCCATGAGCAGATAGGTGACATGTCGGTCAACCGTGTACCCGGCCCTGTCAGTGTTCTCGTCGTCGAGGACGATGCCGCCATCCGCCGCTCCGTCCAGCTTTTCCTGGAGCGTTACGGCTACGTGGTCGCGGTCGCGGAGGACGGACTGGCCGGCCTGGAGGCGTTCCGGGCCGGCGCCCATGACCTGCTGATTCTGGACGTCATGCTGCCCGAGCTCGACGGGATCGGGCTGTGTCAGCGGATCCGGGAGGAGAGCCTGGTTCCGATCCTGATGATGTCCGCTCGTGGTGATTCCCTCGATGTCGTCGCGGGCCTGGAGGCAGGTGCCGACGACTACGTCGTCAAACCCGTCGACACGGCTGTCCTCGTCGCCCGTATCCGTATGCTGCTGCGCCGTGCGAGCTTCCAGCGACCTGAACAAGTGCGGAAGCCTGCCATCCGCCCATCGGACAGCGGTGCAGGCGCCGACCAAGCCGGTGCGGCGACCTCGAACCAAGCTGGTGCAGTGGCCCTGGGCCAGGCCGGGGCAGCGCCCCCCAAGCTGCTGGTCTTCGGCGACGTGACCGTGAACACCATCGGTCTGGAAGTGCACCGCGACGGCCGTCCTGTCCCGCTGACCCCCACCGAACTACGCCTCCTCCTCCAGTTCGCCGCAGCACCCGGCATCGTGTTGGATCGCCGGCGGCTGCTCCGTGAGGTCTGGGACTACGGGTGGGAAGGCGACACCCGGGTCGTGGACCTGTGCGTCCTGCGCCTCCGCAAGAAGATCGGAACCGGCCGGATCGAAACGGTCCGCGGGTTCGGCTACAAACTCGTCCGTGACTGAGAGGCTGCCGCGGCCCATGGCACTCTTCAACCCACGCGCCCTGCGCTGGAAGATCGCGGCCCTGACCGCGTCCGCCTGCTGCGCGGTGGGCGCGGTGATCGGCGTGCTCGTCCACCAGGAGATGTCCGAGCGTGGCGACCGTACCGGCGAACAACGCGTCGGCGCCCGCCTGGCCGCGGCGGAGCGCGAGTACACCCGTACCGGCACCGCGCCCCTCGACGTCGAGATCCTTACGCCCCGACAACTGGACGCGCCCCTCGCACGCGCGCTGGCTGCCAAGGACCCGAAGGGTCTGTACGCGACCTGGTACGACAGGAAGCCCCCCAACTGGTACTGGCTGTGGGCGGTCATGCCCGTCGAGGGCGACCGCGTCCTGGTCGCCCGGACGGACATGAGTGCCGAGGTACGCAGCCTCCAGCTCCTGGACCGCAGCATCATCAAAGCCGTGCTGGCCGCCCTCGCGGTCATCGTGCCGCTCGCCGCCCTGGCCACCGAGCCGATCAACCGTCGGCTGCGTCACGGTTCCCGTACCGCCCGCGCCATCGCCGACGGCGACCTCGACGCCCGGATCGGCCGCCGTGGCCGGGCCCGTGACGAGATCACCGAGATGTCGGCCGCCATGGACGTGATGGCCGAGACCCTGCAGCGCAAGCTGGAGAACGAGAGGCGTTTCACCGCGGACGTCGCCCATGAACTGCGCACCCCGCTGATGGGCCTGTCCACCGCCGCCGAACTGCTCCCGCGGGACGACGAAGCGGCTGAACTCGTACGCGACCGGGCCCTGGCACTGAACGCTCTGGTCGAGGACCTCCTGGAGATCTCCCGGCTCGACGCGGGGGCTGAACGGGCGCGGACCGATGTGGTGCCGTTGGGGGAGCTGGTGGCCGACGTCGTACGCCGGACCGGGACGCAGACCCTCGTCACCCTCGGAGACGCCGCTGAGGTGGAGACCGACCCGCGGAGGGTGGAACGGATCGTGGTCAACCTGGTGACCAACGCTCACCGTCACGGAGCGGTCCCCGTGGAGGTCACCGTCACGGGCCGGCGGATCGTGGTGCGGGACCACGGGCCCGGTATGCCTACGGCGCTTCTCGAGGAAGGGCCGCAGCGTTTCCGTACGGGGACTTCTGCCCGGGGACGCGGTCACGGCCTGGGACTCACCATCGCGCTGGGGCAGGCCGGTGTCCTCGCAGCCCGGCTGACCTTCGCCAACGACCCCGACGCAGGTGCGACCGCCACCCTCGACCTGCCTCCCTCCTCGTCTGAAACGTAACCGCAACAAGACCCCCTGGCGACGGAAACGGGGGCGCGCTCCTGCGGAAGTGCGAGCCCTCGAAGGTGAATTCAGGTGCCCGATCGGGCACCCGTCCCGCCTTGGAGGTCTCCCATGCCCGCTCCCGTCTCCGCCGGCCCCCGCCACTGCCGCGCCCTTCTGCGCATGCCTGCCGCCGCGTACCTGTCCGCCGCCCTGCTCCTGGGCAGCGCGGCCGGCTGGTACACGTTCGTCGGGAATGAACTCTCCGGCTCAGGGATTCCCGGCCCCGGCGCCGCGGGCACCGCGTCAGGCCCCGTCCAGAGCTGGGCGGCGGACCTTCCGTGGCCGGCGGAAGGGCAGTCGAGCGCGGAAGTCGACGGCCTCGGCAGCCTGGGGACCAGGGGCGAGCAGACGCCGGTGCCGATCGCCAGCATCACCAAGGTCATGACTGCCCACGTGATCCTCACCGATCACCCGATGTCCGCGGACGAGCAGGGCACCAAGGTGACCGCCGACCAGCAGGCCGCCGACGAGTCGTACTCCGCAACGGAGTCGACGGCACCGCTCGTGGCCGGCCGGGACTACACGCAGCGTCAGCTTCTGGAGCTCATGATGCTGCCCTCCGGTAACAACGTGGCCAGGCTTCTGGCCCGCTGGGACGCGGGCAGCCAGGAGGAGTTCACCAAGAAGATGAACGAGGCTGCCTCGAAACTCGGCATGGACCACACCGTCTACACCGGAGCTTCCGGCATTGAGTCCAGTACGAAGAGCACTGCGGGGGACCAGCTGAAACTCGCCCGCGCCGTCATGAAGAACGAAGCCTTCCGCAGGATCGTCGCCACGCCCGCGGTCACGGCTCCCGGTACCGGTGTGCGGATACGCAACAGCAACAAGCTCCTTGGCCAGGAAGGGGTGATCGGTCTGAAGACCGGTTCCTCGACCCCGGCCGGCGGCAACCTCATGTGGGCCGCCACCAAGAACATCGAGGGAACCCCCCGTCTCATCCTCGGCGTCGTCCTCCACCAGCAGGCCGGTACCCACCCCGCCCAGGCCATGGCCGCCGCCTTCAGCACCAGCCGGACCCTCATCACCGCCATCCGCGATGCCCTCCCGCAGACCTTCGCGGGGCAGTAGAGGGCCTTCACGACCGGGCGCAAGGCGTCGGCGCTCTCCGGGGCTCGCCGTTGGAGCGGGCCGGCGTTCCGATGACCTGAGGAACCGTGTCGCGCACCATCAACAGCTCGTGGTTCACGTCTCCGCCGGTGACGTCGAGCACCGCGTCGGCGGCCTCAGGCCAGGCGGCGGGCAGGACGGTGCCGGCCCGAAGACCGCGGCCATCCGCGCCTGGGGCCTGCCGGCGGGTGACCTCAGCGTGTGCTGAGGCAGAAGGGGGTGGAGTGACGCGCGGCCGCAGCCCCGTGGAGCGGGCGCCACCCGCTTGGGCACCTGCCGTCCCCCCCGGGCCGGTAAGGGTTTGGACGGCGGCAGATTGACCGGACAGGTATGGGCGGTGGCGATGGTGACGACGAAGTCCCAACGTTGGTCGGAGGGCCCGTAGTGCCAGCCGCAGGGGCCGGTGGGGATGTACCGGCACCGGCCGTCGAAGTCGATGCCCGCGAGGCGGGGCTTCTTGCCCATGCCAGTCCTGCTAAGAGATGGACTGGACTCCGCAGGCGACGAGGTCGAGCGCCATGTGGCGGGGCTCCGCGTTGCCCGCCATGCAAACCCGGTCCCGCTTCGAGCCTCGACACCGGTACGAGCCGGGGAACGCCATCGCTACGGCGTACTCCTCGGCCGGCATCCGGAATCCGCAGTCCTCGACCGACAGCGCCCCGGACTCGACGAGGGCAGCCCGTCGACCGTCGTCACCGTCGGCAGCGGATCCGAGGCCGGCTTCGCGCCCAGGGCCCGGTGGTGCGGGAGGACCGGGCCGTGATGGTTCCCGATGCGCACACCGTGGCGAGAGGCTCCGAGGCGGGGCGGGGATTCGAGCCGCCGCCGGGCAGCTCGGCGATGAACGGCGGCACGACGACGCCCGTCGTCTCCCGGGTCGGCGCCGTCCAGCACGGCTGGTCCGTCAGGTACGCGATGACGTTCCAGGTGCCGCCGACACGATCCACGGCCGAGAGCTGCCCATCGCCACGAACGGACCGACGAGCAACCCGAACCGACAGTCAGGTGGTGAAGGTCCCGTCACGGGCGGGCCGTTGATCGAAGATGGACACCGGCAAGGTCCCACCCGGGTGTGGGTGGGACCTCGCCTTCGTGTCTCAAGGTGCCCTCACATGCGGCAGATGCGGGGCATCGGCCCGAGCGAGTCCGTGGCGACTCGCCAGCCCCCCGGGGGAGGCACTCCCGTCCCCGCGCGCCGTACGGGTTCGATCCGGACATTCCTGGTTCGGCGCGGCCGGCACCACACGCCGTCGGCCTGCTTCGCCATCGGAGCGACGAACCGGATCCGGCCGAGGAGCTCCGGAGTGCGCCCCCTGTGCACCCGGTGCGGTGTTCCGCCCGGTGCGGCAAGGGCAGAGGGGTGGGGTGGCTGCTCGCGTCGTGCACCCCTGGCACGACGGAGGATCGAAGGGGCGGGAATGATACGAGTGACGGTGGTCTACGAGGCGCAGCTTCTGAGGACCGCGCTGGTCGAACTGCTGAGGTCGGGCGGGGTCATGGTGGTCTCCTCGCTGCCCCGATGGCCGCACGGCCCGGCGACGGGGAAGTCCGAACCGGACGTGTACGTGGCGGACGCCGCGTGTCTGCCGCCCTCGGCGGTGCGGCCCGTGGACGCCGCCGCACCGCCTTCGGGGGAGGGCTCGGGTGTCCGTCCGGCTCTGCTGGCCCTCGTCGCCGGGCAGCGGCCGGGGGTCCTGCGGCGGGCCCATGCCGCGGGAGCGAGCGGCTTCGTCGACCAGAACGCCCCGAAGTATCGATTACTGGAGGCCGTGCACCGTCTGGCCAAGGGGGAGCGCTACATCGACGACACGCTCGCGCTCGGGTTCCTCCAGGCCGCGGAGATGCCCCTGACCCGGCGTGAGCTGAGCGTCCTCTCGCTGGCCGCCGACGGAGCGCCGGTCGCTGAGATCGCCGCGACGTTGTTCCTGACCAAGGGCACGGTCCGCAACTACATGGCGAGCGTCATCCGCAAGGTCGGCGCACGGAACCGCGTGGATGCCATCCGGATCGCCCAGGGCGCCGGGTGGACCTGAGTACTGCCGCGGCGTCCGCAGCGCGGGCGCGGACCGCTCACTCCCGGACCTGGTTCCAGTGCCCCACCAGATCGCGGTAGAGAGCGGAACGCGCGAGCAGCTCGTCGTGCGTTCCGTACCGGGCCCGGGTGCCGTCGAGGACGAGGATCCTGTCGGCTCGGAGTGCCGACGACAACCGGTGGGCGACCACGACCAGGGTTCCCGGCCGGGCGCTGAGAGCCCGCTCGGCCGTGGCCTCCGCGACGGGGTCAAGGTGGCAGGTCGCCTCGTCGAGCAGGAGCAGCGGGGCGGGGGCCAGATGGGCGCGCCCCAGCGCGATCAGCTGGCGTTCGCCGAGGGACAGGGCGTCGGGCGTCAGCGTACGGTCGAGCCCGCCCACCCGGTCGACGAGCGGTTCCAGGGCGAGCGCGTCCACGGCCCGGTCGACGGCGGACCGATCGGCGTCGGGCCGCAGGTACCGCAGGTTGTCCCGCAGGGTGCCCGTGAAGACGTACGCCTCCTGGGGGGCCAGCACGCGCAGTGCAGTGAGCTCCGAAGGCGGGCAGGCCGCGACGGCATGGCCGAAGAGCCGTACGTCGCCCCGATCGGGGGTGAGCATGCCCGCCGCGACGTGCAGCAGGGTCGACTTGCCGATGCCGCTCGGGCCGACCAC
This sequence comes from Streptomyces sp. NPDC029956, assembly GCF_055574655.1. Taxonomy (NCBI): domain Bacteria; kingdom Bacillati; phylum Actinomycetota; class Actinomycetes; order Kitasatosporales; family Streptomycetaceae; genus Streptomyces; species Streptomyces sp. NPDC029956. Next base: position 20,288 of record NZ_JBVHZJ010000055.1, read on the forward strand.
GGCGATGTGCTCCCCCTGCTCGACGGTCAGTTCCAGCGCGTCCAGTACGGGGCGTGCCCCGGGGCCGTACGCGGCGCGAACGCGGCGCAGCTCCAGCGCCGTGGCCGCCCGGCCCTTACGGCGCGGGCCGGGCGGGGCAGCGGCGGGGGCTGGGGGAGGCGTCGGGGTCGGGGGCATCGGCCGGGTGAGCCGGTCGAGGACGACGAAAAGCCGCGCGCCCGCCGCGCCCAGGACGGTCATCAGTGTGTGCAGCGCGGGGAGCAGCGACTGGAGGACGTAGGTGAGCGCACCCACCACGGACCCGGCCGTGACGCCCTGGCGGAGAAGCCACGGCGTCGTGACGAGCAGCAGGAGAACCGGCAGCTGTCCGGCCGCCGCCACCGAGAACGTGCGGACGGACGCCCAGCGGGCCAGGGCTCGCTGGGCGGCGGCCGCCTCGTCGACGGCACGGCGGTTCTGCGCGGCGGTCGTCTCCTGGGCCCCGCAGGCCACGATGTCCCGCAGTGCGGTGCGGGTGATCTCGGCGCGCCGGCCGACGGCCTCATCCGCGTCGAGGTACCGGTGCTGGGCCCGCGCCATGGGCCGCAGGGAGGCCGTGAACAGAACGAGGCCCAGGACCAGGGGCGGAAGGACGACGAGGAGGAACTGCGGCGCGAGCGACAGCAGGCCGACGAGGGCCCCCACGGCGACGAAGACGAAGGAGCGGGTGGCGAGCACCAGTCCGGCGAAGCTGTCCCGGGCGATCTCGGTCTGACTCGTCAGCCGGGACACCGCTGTGGCGTCCATGCCCCCGCCCGTGGTCGTGGCGGTGCGCAGGGCGCGTACCACCGACCCCCGTACGAGCTGGTCGCGCAGTGGTTCCGTGAGGTGGGGGAGCTGGGCGAAGACGCCCCGGACGACGGGAGCGCCGAGCAGGATGGCCACGGCGGCCCCCGCCAGCCAGAGGAGCCCGGTCGAGGGTGCGGCCCTCAGGAATCCGTCGTCGAGGGAGCGGGCCACGCAGTAGCCGCCGAGGAACGTCTGCGCGGATTCGGCGACCGACCAGGCCGCCAGCTTCGCCAGGACTGCCTTGCGGCGCATGAGGAGGGATCGGAGCGAGGCCGTGACGCGCCGGGTCGAGTCCGTTTCGCCGGAGGTGGCGGCCGGTGCAGGACAGGTGACGCTCCCGGTCGCGTCCGTTTCGCCGCGGGCGGCAGCCGGTGCCGGACTGGTGACGCGCTGCGCCGAGCCCGTTTCGTCGGAGGCGGTCGCCGGTGCCGGACGGTCCGTCGCCTTCGGCGTGGTCGGTTCCTTCGCCCGCCCTGGGCCCGGATCGGGCGTCACTCGCCCGCTCCCTTCCCCGGGACGACCGACGACGGCAGAGCGCCGGAGCCGGCGGTCTCCCGTGAAGCCTCCGGCCCGGTGGACCAGCGCGGGGCGTCCGCAGGCCGGGCCTCCGCGGTGAACACCGCGCGGTACTCCGGTTCCTCCCAGAGCAGGACGTGCGGTCCGGACCTCCGCACGCGGCCGGCCTCCATCCAGACGACCAGGTCCGCCCGGGCGGCCGTGGACACCCGGTGGGCCACGATCAGCCTGGTGCACGCCCGTGACGGCGTGGCGAGGGAGGTCTCCACCTGACGTTCGGTGGCCGTGTCGAGGCTCGACGTCGCGTCGTCGAGGATCATGAGACGGCCCCGGCCGATGAACGCCCGTGCCAGACCCAGGCGTTGGGCCTCGCCGCCGGAGAGCGGGGCGTCGTCCACCGGGGTCTCGTAGCCCAGCGGCAGAAGTCGGACGAAGGTGTCGGCACAGGCGGCCGTCGCGGCGTCCCGGACGCTCGTCGGCGTGGTCGGGCTCCGGGCGGGCCCGGTCCCGACGGCCAGCGCAGCGCCGATGGTGGGGGTGGCCCCGCCGTCGAAGACGGGACGAGCGAAGGCGTACGCGGTCGCCGCGCGCAGCTCCGAGCGGGACAGTTCCGCCAGGTGGACTCCGTCCAGGAGGACGCTTCCGGCGTCGGGGTCGGTCAGTCGGCCCGCGACGGCGGCCAGAGTCGACTTGCCCGCTCCGGAGCGGCCCACGACGGCGACCGTCGACCCGCCGTCGATCGTGAGCGTCACGTCCGCGATCAGGGGGACGCCGCCGCGCGTCACCCGCACTCCCCGCAGTTCCAGGTCCCCGGGCGCGTCGGATGGCAGGACCGCGGAGCCGTGCGACATCGGCGCCAGATCGGCGAGTTCGGCGGTGCGGCCTGCCGCGCTGCGGGCTCGGACCAGGGTGCCGAGTGGTGCCGCGATGCCTCCGATCCCGGCGGCGAGCGCCGCGTACCGCGAGGCGGCGAGCAGCCCGCCCACGCTGACCTCGTCGGCGGCGAGAGCGAATCCCGCGACCGCGACCACGGCCGTGGTGAGCAGGGGCAGGAGGACGCCGCTGCGGGCCACGGCGCGGCCGTGGACGAGCCACATGCGGGTACCGTGCCGTGTCATGTCCGGCAGCGGTGCGAGGATGCGCTCCTCCTCGTGCTGTGCCGTGTCGGCGGCGGCGATGGTTCGGGCGCCGCCGAGTGCTTCGGCCAGTCGGGCGGCGACGGCGCCCTGCGCCTGCTGGTAGTGGCCGACCGAGTCGGAGGACTGCGTGGCGAACGCGCGGAGCAGCAGCAGGATCAGGGGCAGACCGGCCACGAAGACGGCGGCGGTCCAGGGGTGGATGAGCGCCAGGGCCACGAGTGCGCCGATCGGTACGAGCACGGACGACACCGAGGTCGCGAGGGCCGCGGGGGCGGTGCCGCCGTCGGTGGCGTTGACGCACAGCCGGGCGGCGACGTCGCCGCCCGAGTGGGGTGCTGCCCGGTGGGGCGCGGTGCCGAGGAGCCCGCCCAGGGCGCGCAGTCGGATCCAGGCGGTGGCGCGGGCGTTGGTGAGCTGCGTCAGGAGCACCGAGCCGGTCTCCAGGAGGACTTCGGCCGCGAGCAGTACGGCGGTCCACAGCAGCCACGTCCCCGCCTCGGGCTGGTGACGCAGCAGCAGGTCCAGGGTGCGGCCGGCGAGCGCGGGTACGGCGAGCGAGCAGGCCGCGCCGGCGACCGAGCAGAGCAGCAGCGCCGCTGTGGTGCCCGCGGTGTGCCGTACGGAGCCGCGGAGCAGCCGGTCGGAACCGGTCGGCGAGGCCATCGGACCTCCTCTCTTCCTCTCCGGGAGCGACGTCCCCGTCGGGCCGCCGGTGTCCGGCCCCGACGGCCGGAGCCCCGGGAGCAGCGCTCCCGGGGCCCCGTGACTCCTCGCCGGCGCTCGGGACGCCGTGCGGGAAGCCGGATCGGGTCAGTTACAGGTCGTGACGCTGAGGCTGCTGTCACCGCAGAGGAGGAGGCTCGCGCGGCTGCCGGTCTCGACATCGCCGATGGCCTCGTCCTTGGGGGTCTCCAGCGACTGAAGGTCGAAGAGGTTCATGATCGTTTCCTTTCGTAGGGGACGGGTGGTGCGGGGCGACCCCTCACGGGGCCGGTTCGTGGGGCCGCGGGAGCGGCGGAAGGAACGGCAGGTGGGCCGGGCGGTCGCCCAGGGCCGAGGAGAGGGCGAGCAGGACGCCCGCCGTACCGGTCGAGAGGTCCATGGAGAGGCGCATCATCTGCTCGCCTGGGAAGGCGAGTCGGCCCTGGTAGGACATGGCGTGCCAGCTCAGGCAGCCGACCTGGCGGCGTACGTCCTCCGGTGTCGTGCCGGGCCCGCCGACGTTCGTACGGGCGAGGTGGAGCACCATTCCGGCGACGCCCCGGAAGAGACCGGGCTGGGCGTAGAAGGTGGCCTGCGCCGCCCGCACGATCTCGCGGCGCGCCCGGTCCAGGGCGTCGTCGCGCCGGTGGAGGAGGTAGTCGTCGATCACCATCCCGATGCCCACGCTGCCGGCGCCGAGGTACGGCATCGTGCGCCAGCCCTCGTCGACCTGCAGGGTCCCGGAGGCACCGCGGACGCAGCGGCTCAGGTCGTCGTGGAGCGCCTCGGCGGCGCGGTCGAGGAGGGCGGTGTCCCGGGTGCGCTCGAAGAGCCGTACGAACAGCAGGGCCCGTCCGGCGGAGCCGTGCAGGAGTCCCGTGCGCACCTTGCCCGCCGCTCCCGCCGCTCCCGCCGCTCCCGCCGCTCCCGCCGGTCGGGCGGGTGCCCGGAGCGGGCGGGCGGACAGCTCGGCGCAGCGCAGGGCCGCCGCGTGGAGGTCTCTCTCACCGGTGGCGGTGGCCAGGGCGTCCAGGGCGAGGCCGACTCCGGCCGTCCCTCCGTACAGGTCGGGGGCGAGGCCCTCGTGGTCCTGTTCGACGACGAGTGCGGCCAGTTCGAGCGCGGCAGCCGTGTGCCCGAGCCGTTCGAGGGTCCACGCGACACCGGCGAGCCCGTCGTAGAAGCCGAGCGGTGTGCCGGAGTCGGGCTGTTTGGCGTGCCGCAGGAGCCTGTCCTCGGCCTCCGGACATCGGGGTGCCCCGCTCTCGTGCAGGGCGTGGAGCACTCCGGCGGTGCCGTGTCCGAAGGTCATGCCCCCGCCGACGGTGGCGAACTGCGCGATGTCCCCGGGGAAGAAACGATCCTCCCTCTCGGGTGTCGCCGCCGCCAGGATCGCGCCCACCATGGAGTCACGGCTGTTCGGCCAGTCGACCGGCTCCGTGGGCAGGAACCGGGAGCGGTCCGCCGGACGGTCGGGCGCCCGCGAGCTCCCGCCGGACCGGCCGCCGGGCGCCCGCGAGCTCCCGCCGGGCGCCCGCGAGTTCCCGCCGGACCGGCCGCCGGCCGGGTCGCGCGTGATCTCCCGGACGGCCTCGGCCAGGAAACCGGGGGGCAGCGGGAACCGCGCCGCGGCGGTCTCCGCCAGGTGCGCGGCCTTGCCCCGGTCCACCGCGAGCAGACTCGTGAGCGGGATGAACAGTGCGATCCGGAGGCACGCGAGGGCGTACCGGTCCACATCGAACCCCCGCCGGTCGGCGGGCGCCACGAACGCCGGGTTGGCGACCGTCTGGCGACCGCCCTCCGAGGCGGGCTGGGCCGCCTCGAAGTCCAGCAGCACCACCGAGGACTCGTCCTCCGACACCATGATGTTGAACAGATGCAGGTCGTTGAAGACGATCCCGCGTGCGTGCACCGCGGCCACGGCCCGCTCGACGAGCCCGTGGATCCGCAGCGCCCACTCCGTGTACTCGGCGAGCCGCTCCGCCGGCGGATCGGCATCCATCAGCGGATGCCTCCGTGCGAAGAAGGTGTTGAGCGGCTTGCCCTCCACGAACTCCAGCGCCAGGAAGTGGTGGTCGCCCACCGTGAAGCTGTCGAGGACCTCCGGCGTGCAGGCGAGCCCCGAGAGCCGCTCCAGCGCCTCGCGCTCGCGGTGCAGCCGCGTCACGGCGTCCGCGCCGTCGGCGGCGAGACCGGCGTACGGCCGCGCCTCCTTCAGGACGACCCGCCGCCCGGTCCGCCGGTCCCGGGCCTCGTACACTCCACCGCCGTTGGAGAAGTGCAGGGCCTTCTCGATGTCGTACGGCACGTCCTGGACGGTCACCGAGGCCCTGGCCTCAAGGTGCGGACGCAGGAAGGCGGGGGGAGTCACCCAGGCGGGCACGTGGAAGACGGGATCGCGCCGGTCGGGTACGAGCGTGCCTGACCCGTCCTCGACGGCCGGCCGCAGCTCCCCGTGCTCGTCGTAGCAGTGGCGGAGGGTGAAGCTGCCGTACCGCAGGTGCACGGGGCCCCGGCCCCAGCGCAGATCGCTGAGGATGTACGGACCCGGCCGGCCCTCCAGTAGCCCCGCCAGATCGGTGGCCACGCGCTCGCACTGCTCGTCGTCGGCCGGATACACGGTGATGAACTTGCCGCTCGCCGAACGGTCCGCGTACTTGGCGTTGCGCTGGTGCAGCAGGTAGCGGCTGGGGACGAACTTGAAGGCCACGCCCTGTCCCAGACAGTACGCGCGGACCGTGGCGAGGATCGCCTCCGCGTTGTCGAGACAGGCAGAGACGTGGATCTTCCAGCCCTGCGACGGGAGCGCGTGGTCCAGGGGGCGCAGGGCGAGCCAGTCGCCCGTACGGTGGGACGTCCAGCCCTCGGGTACGGGGAGGGTGGCCGCCCCGTAGAGGGAGCCACCCGCTCCCTCGGCGAAGACCAGGCGGTGCGGCGCATCGTAGAAGTGACGGTCGGCGTCGCAGAACACCGCGTACCCCTTGTTCACTGCGCACTCCCTCGGTCGGTGACGGACACGACGCTGTCACGTCCCCCGAGGGCCCCGACAGTCACCGCTGTCACCTTCCACCCATGCGGAACGCACGGGTAACAACCGCCCCGCACGCCTCCGGTCCGCACGACCGGCACCGCCCCCGGCGGCCCGACGGCCGACGCGGGTGCGGGGGCCTCTTCCGGGCGAGGCAGACGGTGCGGCGCGCGGAAGAGGCCCCCCCACTGCCGGGGCCTCGCGGCCCAGGGCGATGCGCGACGGCCCGTCAGACGGCGGGCGGTGGCCCGTCGACCAGAGCCCGCGCCGCGGCGTACTCCTCGCGGGCGGCCTGTTCCGCGACGTCCAGATAGCCGTACGCGTCGGCGCCGACCGGGATGCGCAGGGGCGTGGGGCCCTCAGTGTCGACGATGGCCAGGACCCGTGCCGCGTAGTCGTCGGGACGTCCGGTCTCGGGGCTGTCGGCGAGTCCGCGCGCGCCTTCGAGCATCTCGCGGTTGGTCACGTCGTAGGCGGGGACCCGGTGGGCGGCTTCCGTCATGGCGGTGCCGTAGCGGGTGGCGAACATGCCGGGTTCGACGACCGTGACACGGATGCCGTGCGGGGCCGCCTCCACCGCGAGAGCCTCGCTCATGCCTTCCAGCGCGTGCTTCGCGGCCACGTAGGCGCCGAGGCCCGGGAAGGCCATCCGGCCGACGACGGAGGAGACGTTGAGGATGTGGCCGTGCCCCTGGGCCCGCATCAGGGGCAGGGCGAGCCGCGTGAGCCTCCAGGGCCCGACGACCAGGATCTCCAGCTGCTCCCGGAGTTCGGCGTCGGAGACCTCCTCGACCGCTCCGAACAGACCGACGCCGGCGTTGTTGACGAGGACGTCGATGCCTCCGAGGCGGTCCACGGCCGTCCGGACGGCCTCCTGGCACGAGGCCGGGTCCCGCAGCTCCAGCGGCACCGGGACGATCCGTCCGGGCCAGGCGGCGGTGAGGTCCTCCAGGTCCGCGGTCTTGCGGGCGGTGACCACGAGTTCGTGCCCCGCCCGTGCCGCCGCGGCGGCCAATGCCCTTCCGAGGCCTGAAGAGCACCCCGTGATCAACCAGCGCCTGCCCATGGATCCCCCCGTATGGATCGCCGAAGTGGTGACGCGCGAACGGTCCTGACCTCTGGCGCCGCCGGACACGCACCTTCCCGTCCGCGGCGGGCGGGACGGGACGCGCTTCATCGTGGCGGCGAGATCCGGCCACGGCCATCCCTCACGCAGGGGCGCGCGGGCGCACGGTCGGGCGCAGTGGAGCCCGTTCCCCCGAACCCTCCGGTACTGCGAACCACCCGCGACGGGCAGAGAGCTCACGCCGCCTCCCCAGGGAGCACCCGGAAGGTGTCCTCCACCGCCCGCGCGCGGACGCCCGAAAGCGACCGGCCGCCCGCGTCGGCCGAATGCGCGGACGTCACAGGGATGTCCCGGGACATCCGGGGCAGCCGTACCCCGAGGTCCCCACGCGGCGGCCGCACGGCCGCGACGTTCGGTGGCGACCAGCGCCCCAGGCCGGAGGGTCCGCACTGGGCGGGGCGAAGGGCGGCACACCGCTCGTCGACGAAAAGGCGGACGGCACAAGGCGACAACGGAACACAGGGAGAACCGAGATGCAGGTCCGTCCGTGGCGCGTCCAACCCGACACCCGGCTGACGGCTCACGCAGTCGCCGGCCGGTATCGGCTCGACGCCCTGCTGGGGAGAGGGGGAGCAGCCGACGTCTACGAAGCCGTGGACCTCCGGCTGCGCAGGCCCGTCGCGGTGAAGGTCTTCCGCCGCGGGGACACCCGGACGGAGGAGCACTCCGACCACGAGGGACGCCTGCTGGCCCAGCTGCAGCACCCCGGTCTGGTGACCCTCTTCGACTCCGGTCGTGACGAAGGCCGTCCCTTCCTGGTGATGGAGCTCGTCAGAGGGACGACCCTGCGCCGGCGCCTCGCCCGCTCCGCGCTCTCGGCGGCCGAGACCTGCCGCATGGGAGTCGCACTGTCCTCCGCACTCGCCCATGTGCACGGAACAGGAATAGTGCACCGTGACGTCAAGCCGTCGAACATCCTCCTGGACCCGACGGACGCCCCGCGCCTGACGGACTTCGGGATCTCCCGCCGCTTCGCCGCCGCCGACGACCCCACGGCCGCGCCCGACGACGCCGTGAGCAGCGTGGCCGCCCCGGCCACCGACGGCGAGGACATCCTCATGGGAACGGCTTGCTACATGGCACCGGAACAGGCACTCGGCCGGACCACGGGGCCCCAGGCCGACGTCTACAGCCTCGGACTCGTGCTCCTGGAGGCCCTCAAGGGCGAACGGGAGTACGACGGCCGGCCCCTGGAGGCGGCACTCGCACGGCTGCACCGCCCGCCGCAGCTGCCCGACGGACTCCCCCCAGGGCTCGGCGAGCTGTTGAAGGCCATGACGGCGCACGAGGCCTCCAGCCGTCCCGACGCCCGCACCTGCCAGAAGGCCTTGGCCGCGCTGCCGATCCCCGACGCGTGCGACGCCCCGCACGCCGCAGAGCCGGCGGCGCCGCCCGGGGACCCCGGGCACCCCTCCGGAGTCCGCCGCTCGCCCGGTACGCTCCCGAGCGGCCGGACCACGCCCACGAAGGCGGAGCCGACGACCAGGTCGCCCCACCGCCCGGGACGACTGCTCCTCGCCAAGAGTGCTGCCCTGGCCGCCCTCGGCATCACGCTGACAGGCTCCGTCGGCGCCGTCCCCGTCGGGAGCCGTAGTGTCGTGGACCCGCTGTCCCACCGCGTGACCGCCCCACAGATACCGGACGCGGCGAAGGCGACGACGGTCGACTGACCACCCCTGTCAGCGCCAGTCGGCTACGGCGTGGGAGCGGCCGGTGGGCGGGGCGACGTCACGCAGGGACGATGAGCGGCGGGTGGTCGAGGACGCGCGGTGTGTACTCGACCAGCTGGATGCGGCCGTCGAAGGTGCGGTGCTCGGTCATCTCCAGCGCGACGTCCGGGTAGCCGTCGTAGATGCGTTCCTCGCCCGTGGCCCCGGTGATCACCGGGAACATCACGACGCGGAAGCGGTCGACGAGTCCGGCTCGTAGCAGGGAGCGGGACAGGCTGAGGCTGCCGATCGTGCTGAGGAGGCCGACGCCGCTCGATTTCATGGCGCGGACCGCCTCGACGGCGTCGTTGCGGACGAGCGTGGAGTTGGCCCACGTCAGTGGCTCCTCGAGCGAGGAGGAGAACACCACCTTGGACGCTTGCGTGAGCTCGTCGACGGACGCCTCTTCTTCGGGCCTGAACTCGTCCTGGCCGGTGGGGACCTCACCTGCGGCGAAGCCCGACATCAGGCGGTAGGTGTTCGCTCCCATCAGATAGGTGACCTCGGGCTGCTCGCCGAGCCACGCGAGGTACTCCGGGCCTTCGAGGCCCCAGAACCCGGGCCATCCCTCTCCTGAGGCGCAGCCGTCGAGGGACGTGATGAAGTCGACGAGAAGCTCCGACATGGCGGTGTCCTTTCCTGGGCTGTCACGAGTGTGGACCGGCCGGGAGAGGCAGACTCATCGGCCGCGCCGCGGGGCAGTGAGAACGACCCGGGCGAGCTGTCGCTCCAGCCCCGTTCAGTTCAAGGGCCACTCGGGTGTCGTGTTCTTCGGGCGGCCGTGGTCGCTCCCGATCCCAGGCCGAGCTTCTCCGCGGGTGGTCGTGGTTGCCGTGTACGGGGGCGGTCAGAGGCCTGCCTGGAGGCGGAGGCCCGACAGGGTGAGGTCCAGGGCGGAGCGGAACTGGTCGGTGTCGTCGTGGCCGTCGAATTCGTCGACGATCTCGTGGACGAAGGGAAACTCCTGCGGGGGGAGTTCTCGCCAGGCCCCGGCGAAGCGGCCGAGGAACTCGTCCCGGTTCACCGCGCCGTCGAGGATCTCCTGGGGTGGTTCCTGGCCCATGTCGACGGCGGAGCCGACGACGACGCCGATGACTGCTGAGACGGCGTGGAAGCGCTGGCGGGCGGTGAGGTCGAGGCGCAGGGTCTGCCGGCCGAGCATCTCGTAGATGCGCAGGGAGTTGCTCTGTACGTCGGTGTTGCGCATGAAGTACGCGCCGAGCCACGGGCGGCGGACGACTGCGTCGAAGAGGGTGACGGCCATCGCGCGCAGGTCGTCGACCGCGTCCTGGGTGGGCGGGAGCTTCTCGAGACCGGCGAGGACGTCGGCCATGACGTGGTCCGTGGCGAGGTCCAGCAGCTCGTCCTTGTTGGCGACGTACCAGTAGATGCTGGCGACGCCTCCTCCCAGGCGCTGGGCCAGGGCCCGGAAGGTCAGGGCGGGAGCTCCTGCCTCGTCGAGCAGGGCGACCGCTTCTCCCAGGACGGACTCCATCGAGTGCGAAGCGCGTCGGCGTTCCCTGCCCGGGCGGGACTGCTGGCGTGCCATGGCGTGCACCTCTCACTCGGGACCGGACTTTTGCATCGGATCGAACGCTGTTCTATCGTACCCAATGGAACAGCGTTCGATACTCGAACCGCGTTCGATCGAGAGGAGTGCGCCATGACCACCGCCACGCTCACCCACCTGCCCCGCACCTACCCGTCGCTGCGCGCGGCCTGGATCCCGCTGGCCGCGCTCTGCCTGGCCTTCTTCGTCGAGATGGTCGACAACACCCTGTTGTCGATCGCGCTGCCCACCATCGGCCGCGACCTGGGCGCGGGCACGACCGCCCTCCAGTGGGTGACCGGCGCCTACTCGCTCACCTTCGGGGGGCTGCTGCTCACCGCCGGATCCATCGCGGACCGGTTCGGGCGCCGCCGCGTGCTCCTGATCGGGCTCGCGGTCTTCGGCGTTCTCAGCCTCGGCGTGCTCCTCGTCCATTCCGCGAGCGGCCTCATCGCCTTGCGCGCGGGACTCGGCATAGCCGCTGCCGCGATGGCGCCGATCACGAACTCCCTCGTCTTCCGGCTCTTCGACGACAAGGCGCTCCGCATGCGCGCCATGACCGTGATGATCGTCGTCGGCATGTCCGGATTCGTCCTCGGCCCGCTGCTCGGCGGGACGGCGCTGGCGCATGTGTCCTGGGAGTGGCTGCTCCTCGTCAACGCCCCCATCGCGGTCATCGCCGGTGTCGGTGTCCGGCTCGGCGTCCCGGCCGACCGCCCGCAGGACCTCACCAAGGACTCCCTCGACGTGCCCGGCGCCGTCCTGAGCGTCGCTGCCATCGGCCTCGCCTGCTACTCCCTGACCAGCGGCGTCGAGCACGGCTGGCTCTCCACGATCACCCTCGCGTCCGTCGTCGGTGCCCTCGCCGCGGCGCTCTGGTTCGTCCGGCACGAGCGCCGCACGGCCGCCCCCATGCTCGATCTGCGCCTCTTCTCCCGCGGCACCGTCCGGGGCGCCGCCCTCGCGCAGATCGGCACGTCCATCGCCATGGCCAGCGTCATGTTCGGCCTGATCCTGCACTTCCAGTACGCCTACGGCTGGAGCCCGGTGCGGGCCGGCCTCGCCAACCTGCCGATCATCGCGACCATGCTCCTGGCCACCCCGCTGTCGGAGTGGCTCGCCCGGCGCTTCGGGCATCGCGTCGCCTGCCTGGTGGGCGCAGGGTTCCTCGCGGGCTCACTTGCCGGGCTCGCCTGGGGCGTCGAGCACGGCTACGCCGTCATCGCGGTCTGCATGGTGCTCATGACCATCGGCCTGCGCACCGTCATGACGATCTGCGCGGTCGCCCTCGTCGATGCCATGCCGGCCAACCGCACCTCCATCGGCGCCGCGCTCAACGACACCGCCCAGGAAGTCGGCTCCAGCGTCGGCACGGCCGTCGTCGGCACCCTCATCGCCGTCCTGGTCACCACCCAGCTCCCCGCCGGCACCTGGAGCAGCGACCTCATCGCGTCCTTCTTCCACGGCGAGCGCATCACCTACGCCCTCCTCGCCGTCGTCGTCGGCCTGATCGCCGGCGGCGGCGCACTGAGCCTCACCGACTCCCGCTCCGTCGAGGAGCACCCGATCGAGGAGACCGCCTGAGAACCCCGCCCGCCACCCGTCCACCTCTGGGCGCACACCGCGGTGTCCCGGACGAGGGCCGTGCGTCGGCGGTCAGGAACTCCGGCTCGCGGAAACCGTTCCCTGCCGAGGGTGCTACGAGGGTCATTCACCGACGGTCAGGGTCTCTGGTCCGCGGAACTCGTCCCTCTCCGAGGGCTACTGCGCCGCGCCGCCCTGCTCGGGGTCGGCCACGACCCCGAGCCGAGCGCGGCCCGTACTCCCCGGGGACCAGCTGCCACTCACCGCAGGCCGCACGGGTGGCGCCCCCCCCGCCCGGGAGCGCACCCGCGCTCCCGGGCACCTTCGCCTGCTTCCTCGGGCGACGCACCCAGGATTCGCCACCGCGGGTGAGAGGGCCCCGGTGGGCTGACGGTCCTTGTCCGGCCCGCGGCCCCCGGGGAACCGTTCATGACCAGTGCCACCTCCATGGCCCCGCCGATCACCCGCCTGCGCAAGCGCGGGATCGCATCGAACTGGTGCCTGTCGATGCGCTGAGTACGGCCTGGGGCGCCGACCGCCTGGACATGGGCCACCCGCACTGAGCCCGCCGCGCACCCGGGTCCGCCCCGCACAGGCCCCACCTGCACGGGCGGGCCCGGCCTTGTGAAGCGGTCCCCAGATCACGGCGGGTGAGAGCCTGTCCCCGCACCCTCGCCGTCACCGCCACTGGCGAGCTTCGACTGCTGCGGGAGCAGACGCGTCGCCGTCGGCGGCCTCTGTGCGAGGTGCTCATCCCTCACGTGCGACGAGAAGATGAGGGGCTGAGGGCTGCCAGGTGCGGGACGGGGCGGCGATCGCGGTACGTGGTCGTCAACGGCCTTTTGGTCCAGACCTCTTGACGATTGGTCTAGTCCTTCCTAGGGTCGCGGGAACACTGCGGTGGGTGCCGAGGAGGGACACCACGCACTCAGGGACACGCAGGGTTGACAGGCCAGGGACCCCCCTGCCCGCCGAACCTCACCCGAGGAGTTTCCTTGAGTACCCCCACGCGGCGGCGCCGCCCCAGATCGGCACAGAGCATCACCCCGAACAGGCGGTCCAAGGCCCTCGCGGGCGCCACCGCGCTACTCCTCCCGCTGGCCGCCATGGTCGGCCTCGCCGCCCCCGCAGAAGCCGCCGCCTCGGCCACCGCCACCTACACCAAGGCCTCCGACTGGGGATCGGGCTTCGAGGGCAAGTGGACGGTGAAGAACACCGGTACCACGACGCTCAACTCCTGGACCGTGGAGTGGGACTTCCCCGCGAGCACCAAGGTCACCTCGGCCTGGGACGCCACCGTCACCAACTCCGCGGACCACTGGACCGCCAAGAACCTCGGCTGGAACGGCACCCTCGCCCCCGGCGCATCCGTCTCCTTCGGCTTCAACGGCAGCGGCACCGGAGCCCCCACCGGCTGCAAGCTCAACGGCGCCGCCTGCGACGGCAGCACCACCCCTGGTGACAGCGTCCCCTCCGCCCCGGGCGCCCCCGCGGCGAGCGACCTCACCGACACCTCGGTGAAGCTGTCCTGGACGGCCGCCACGGACGACAAGGGCGTCAAGAACTACGACGTCAAGCGGGACGGCGTCACCGTCGCCACCGTCACCGGCACCACCTACACCAACACCGGCCTGACCGCCGGCACCGACTACGGCTACACCGTGGTCGCCCGCGACACCGCCGACCAGACCGGCCCGGCCTCGGCCGCCACGACGGTCCGCACCACCGGCGGCGGTGGCGGCGAGAACCCCGGCGGCAGCGGCAAGATCAACCTGGGCTACTTCACCAACTGGGGCTCCTACACGGTGAAGAACCTGGTGACCTCGGGCTCCGCCTCGAAGATCACGCACATCAACTACGCCTTCGGCAACGTGCAGAACGGCAAGTGCACCATCGGCGACCCCTACGAGGACTACCAGAAGTCCTACACCGCCGCCCAGTCCGTCGACGGTGTCGCCGACACCTGGGACCAGCCGCTGAGCGGTCACTTCAACCAGCTGCGCAAGCTCAAGGCGCAGTACCCGCACATCAAGGTCCTCTGGTCGTTCGGCGGCTGGACCTGGTCCGGCGGCTTCGGCCAGGCCGTGCAGAACCCCGCCGCCTTCGCCCAGTCCTGCTACGACCTGGTCGAGGACCCGCGCTGGGCCGACGTCTTCGACGGCATCGACCTGGACTGGGAGTACCCCAACTCCTGCGGTCTGACATGCGACACCAGCGGCCCGGCCTCGATCAAGAACATGATGCAGGCCATGCGCGCCAAGTTCGGTCCGAACAACCTGCTCACTGCGGCCATCACCGCCGACGGCTCCAACGGCGGCCGGCTCGACGCTGCCGACTACGGCGGCGCGGCGCAGTACATCAACTGGTACGACGTGATGACGTACGACTACTTCGGCACATGGGCCGCGCAGGGTCCGACGGCCCCGCACTCCCCGCTGACCTCGTACCCCGGCATCCCCGCGCAGGGCTTCAACTCGGCGGACGCGATCGCCAAGCTGAAGGCCAAGGGCGTCCCGGCCTCCAAGCTGCTGCTCGGCATCGGCTTCTACGGCCGCGGCTGGACCGGCGTCACCCAGTCCGCCCCTGGCGGCAGCGCCACCGGCCCGGCGGCCGGCGTCGAGCCGGGCAACCAGTACTACAAGGTCCTGAAGACCACCTGCCCGGCCACCGGCACGATCGCAGGCACGGCATACGCGCACTGCGGCACCGACTGGTGGAGCTACGACACCCCCGCGACCGTCGGCACCAAGATGGCGTGGGCCAAGAGCCAGAGCCTGGGCGGCGCGTTCTTCTGGGAGTTCAACGGCGACACCGTCAACGGCGAACTCGTGAACGCGATCAGCAACGGCCTGAAGTAACCGCGGGTAGAACCACAGGGGTGACCGCACAGCCTGCCCGCCCCGACCAGGGGCGGGCAGGCCGCGTCCCGGCTGCCGGGTCGCCACCACGTCCCACACCGGGGGAGAGGCGGGGGAGGGTCCACGGACGTCTGCACGGTTGCGTGAGGCGGGGGACCGCAAGTGTGCCCGGACGGAGGATCCCCACGAGTATCAGCGGTTCCGCCGGCGCGGACGTCCGCAACCGACGCCGCCGGGCAGGGGTACGGGCACATGCAGGCTCTGCGGCACCTGTGCATCCGGATGCCCGCCGGCTCCACCACTGCATGCAGACCCACGCCCTTCCCTGCCGTTGGCGTTGCCTTCGCTGACGACGAGGCGTGAGGCGGGACGGAAGGCTGTGCCCTGCTGGTGGGGGGTGAGGTTTCCATGGGTTGGAT
The DNA here is from genome assembly GCF_055574655.1 of Streptomyces sp. NPDC029956. Taxonomy (NCBI): domain Bacteria; kingdom Bacillati; phylum Actinomycetota; class Actinomycetes; order Kitasatosporales; family Streptomycetaceae; genus Streptomyces; species Streptomyces sp. NPDC029956. The sequence continues at coordinate 35,746 of NZ_JBVHZJ010000055.1, forward strand.
TCCGCACCGGGTCGGGAGGCTCTGTACGGGGTCACCCGAGGTCCGGGGACGCTGTTGCCGATCCCGGGTCGCAAGGGGCGTCGGTCGGACGTCGGTCGGATCACAGATATGGACTCGTCTGGGACGAACGACGTCTCTACTCTGGGTGGGAGTGGGACCGCGCGTGGTCCCGCAGGTTGCGCGCCGTGGCAGAGCGGTCCAATGCGATCGCCGTGGTGGAGGGCCCCTCCGCGGCGAGTGACGGAGACGGGGCGGCCCTGCCCCTGTCTGTCTCGCGGGTTCGAATCCCGTCGGCGTCGCAACCGTGGCGGGTCGGGAAAGGGCGACGCGCCACCCCGCCGGAAGGGAACACGCACCCAACTCGGCCGTGATCGTCCCGTACGGCCGCAGGCGGGTCTTGTCGTTCAGGGGGTGACCGGCGGCATCTCCACGGGCAGCAGCTCCGGGCGTCGGGCGGCGCGGCCGTCGCCGGAGGAGCGGCCACGCAGGCGGCGGAGAAGCCAAGGGCCGAGGAATCCGGCGGCCCAGCGCAGTTCGGCGGCTGCCGTGCGTACCGCGCCGATGGTCGCGGCCGTGTCGGGCGCCAGCTCCCTGGTCCACGAATCGTCGCTGCCCGGCAGGCCGAGTGCGTGCGCCAGGGCGGCGGAGATCCGGTCGTGTCCCAGCGGGCTCGCGTGCAGTCGGTCCGCGGCCCAGAGGCGCGGATCGGTGGCGGCGGCGTGCGGAGAGGCCTCGGCGAGAGCGACGCCGTGCCGGGCCGCTGCGAGCCGGATGCGGTCGTTGAGGGCGGCGATCCGAGGGGCGACGGGCCGGGCGATGGGTGCGACACGGGTGATGTCGGGGAACGTGACGGTGGCGACGTGCGCGCCCGCGCTGGTGAGCGCGGCGAACATCGCCTCCACGTGGGCGGCGGTCTCGTCCGGGTCGAACCGGGGTCGCAGCAGGTCGTTGACCCCGGCGATCACCGTGGCTACGTCGGGGCGGAGGGCGAGTGCGGGGCCGAGCTGCTCCGCGCGGACCTGTCCGGCGAGCCGTCCCCGGACGGCCAGGTTGGCGTACTGGACCCCCGGACTCACCGCCGCGATCCTTTCGGCGAGGCGGTCCGCGAAGCCGCGCAGCCCGGTGATGTCGTCGCCGTCACCGACCCCCTCTGTCTGGCTGTCGCCCAGCGCGACGTATCGCACGTAAGGACCGTTGCTCATGCGCCTACCGTTTCTCCCGCGGCGACAGCGTGCCGCACTCGGAAGCGCATCGTACTCAATAAAGTGAGTAAGTGTGTCAGTGGGTATAGAGCACGTGGCGGACACAAGTGCGTGGCGAACACCGGGGACCCTCCCGCGGCACCCAGCGGGTGAGGTGCCTGACCTCGTACGGGGTGCGGGCCCGCGCGCCGCCGACCCCGACTCGCCGGTCGCCCGACCGAAGCTCCGGCGTCGGAACACCGGGCGTCCCACGTCCGCGGCGGCGCGCCACACCGACTGCACCGTCGTCAGGTCCAGGCGGCGCACCAGGGCTCCCGAACGGGCGACGTCGGACGTCAGGAACACCGAACCCTATCGGCCGGGCAGATTCCGGCCGCCGCTGATGGACGGCGCGGATCGGGGTACACGGCGGGCATGTCGACGAAGACTGAACGCCTCATGTCCTTGCGAGCCGCACGGCAGCTGCGCCGGGTTCGCGACTTCTACTCGGCCGGCGTCCTGCTGTGGGCGGCGGTCGCGGCCTGGACCGGATGGACCCATCCCGGAAGTAGGCAGATGTGGGTCTCCCTTCTCCTCCTGGGGGTCTTCGCCGGTCTTCTCGTCACGGCCGCCGTCTGGCTGCGGCGATTCCAGGCCGCCCCGGGCCGCAAGCCCGTGCATCACGCCGCCCGTGGCCGCGCGCGTACCCGTCCGACGGCTTGGGGGCACGCGCGTACGCATCACGCCGCCTCGTGACGCGACCCCGCTCCACACCGCAGCAGCGTCCGAGAGCGGGGCCGCCACGGACCCACTTTCCACTGCGCCCCGACGCCATGTCAGAAACCTTTCGGAGTGAGGCCATCACGGAGGATGAGGGAAGCAGAACGACGCCCCACTCCGTCCTACCCGAGGAGTCCCTATGACCACCTTCGTCATCACCGTTCCCGGTACGTTCACCTCGGCCATCGCCGACGCCGAGCGCGCCGCCATCGAGCGGACGCTGGCCCCCCAGCACACAGACGTGAGCGAGACCGAAGGCGTGAACCTGCTGACGCTCAACGAGGACGGCACGTTCGCGATCCGGCTGGAGGTCGAGGCCGCCGACCGCTATGAGGCGAAACTGGACGCGACGAGGCTCGTCTCGGCCGCACTGCGGGAGGTGGGAATCGCGGAAGCCGACGCCCCGCTCGCCCAGCCGGTCGTCACCGGCATCGACAGTGATCTCTGACGTGTCGGTCGTCGATCGTCTCGGCTGACACGCCGGACACAGCTGATGCGTGGCCGCCGCTGAGTCCGGCCGCCCACAGCTTGCGGAGCCGCGAGCACACGGTGGTCCTCCGCGATAAGCACCCGGACCGAAGGTCCCAGGTCCTCGCCTCCGTACGACCTCGACCAGCCGGGCCAAGAGACTCTGCCATGGTGTCTCGTCCTGCTGACGTTCCCAGGTGACGTCGGCCGACGCCGCCGCCGGTGGCGTCCGTAGAACGCCTTCCGGCAACGGCTCGGGCACGGATCGGTCAGACGACCGGCCGGACAAGTCCTAGGCGAAGCTGAACCAGTTGAGGTTGACGAAGTCGGTGGGCTGACCGCTGGTGAAGGTCAGATAGACGTCGTGGGTGCCTGTGGTGTGGCTGATGTCGGCGGGGACCGTACGCCAGGTCTGCCAGCCCCCGGTGCCGGCGACGGCGAAGCTGCCGATCGGAGCGGCGGTAGGGCTGCCGAGGCGGACCTGGACCAGGCCGCTGATGCCCGCGGTGGCGCCGGATGCGACACGGGCGGTGAAGCGGGTGGCGCCGCGGGTGCCGAAGGCGACAGAGGAGTACTTGAGCCAGTCGCCGTGGGACAGCCATCCGACGTCGGAACCGCCGCCGCTGTCGGAGCAGGCCTCCACCTGCGCTCCCGACTGGGACGTGAACGCTTCGGCCTGGATGGTGGCGAAGGCGCTGATCCCGCCACCTGTGGCGGTGGCGGTCGGCGTCGGCGTACCGCCTCCGCCGTCGGCGGTTCCGCCGACGGTGATGGTCCAGCGCCCGGGGCTGCCGGACTGGACCTTGCCCTCGAAGTCCACCCCGGCCGGGTGGACGTCGTCGTAGGGGAAGGCGTACCCGAGGTGGTCGGGAGTGGTGCCGTGCAGGATGCGGGCGTAGTGGTTGGTCCGCGGCCGGGTGTAGAACGAGGCCGGGTTCTCGGCGGTCGGCTGGTGGGGGTTGTCCAGCAGGGTGGTGCGGTTGAAGGCGGCGGCGAGCCGTGCGCTGAGGTTGCCCATCAGGTCGTTGCCCGTGGTGAAGGGGGCGTCGCTGCAGGAGAAGACGGAGAGGGTGGACGGCTTGGCGAAGGTGCCCACTCCCGGGAAGGCGAGCGTGTCGCCGTTCACCCGGCCGGTCACGGTGCCCCAGGTGAACTGGGTGTCGATGCGCAGATCGGTGGAGCGGTACTTGTTCCACACCTCGTCGACGTAGCTGTCGAAGTATCCGCGGAACAGGGCGTTGTTGCCTCGGATGGCCAGATTGGGGCTGACCACGCGCAGGTCGGTACCGCCCTTGGTGACGATCAGCTTGCTCCAGTCGCTGCCGTCGGCTGCGGACTGGTCCCGTAGTGCTGCGGCGACCCGGGACAGCCCGTCGGCGGGCAGTCCACGCACCGTCTGGGGACCCTGTCCGGTCTCCAGCCGGAAGGCGATCGGCAGCGAGACCATGTCGACGAACGTGATGTTGGCGTACAACTGATCGTCGTTGAAAGTGAATTCGCAGAAGTCGTGGTGGACGTTCGCGTTGGGGTCGGTCGGGTTGCTCACCGACGGCAGGGCCAGGCCGCCGCCTCGGTTCATGAGGAAGGTGAGCTTCGCGCCGACGGAGAAGTAGATGCGTCCGCTGTACAGCCGCGGCAGCGTCACCCTCCGCGCCCCGGCTCCGGACGCGTTGAGGGCAAGGGCGCAGTCGACGCCGAGCGGTGTCTGGTCATTGGCCGGGGACGGCGGGTGGTGGAGGCTGGAGCCGTCCGCCTGGATGAAGGCCCAGTTGCCGCCGGCCGCCGGGTCGCGGCCGAGCACGTAGGCGTACACCGTGTTGTTGCCGGTGGTGTTGACCAGATCCAACGGGAGTGTCGGTGTGGTCGAAGCGTCGGCGTCGGCCTCGAGCCAGGTCGCCACGGCGGGCACCGCCAGGGCAAGGCCCGCGGTCGCGGTGAGGAGTTTCCTGCGGGACATCGTTCGCTGGTGGCGAGCCGTCATGGTGGGGGCCGTTCTGTGGGAGGTCGGGTGAGGGAGGCGCCTGGTACAGGTGCGGAACGGGAGGCGGGGAGGCCGGGGAGGAGCCTCGAACGCGGGGGAGGAGCCGGGAACGCGGGGGAGGGGCCGGGAACGGGGACGGATCGGGAGCCGGGGGAGGAGCTCCGGCAGGCCCCTGCCGACTCCGCGGTTCGGTCAGCCGACCGTCCACTTCTGGTTGGCGCCGCCGTTGCATGTCCAGGTCTGCAGCCGGGTACCGTCGGCCGAGGAATTGCCCTTGGCATCCAGGCACTTGCCAGCGCCGATGTTGGTGAGGTCGCGGGAGCCGGTGTACGTCCATCTCTGGGCGTTGGTGCCGTTGCAGGTGTAGAGCTGGACCACGGCGCCGTCCACGGCGGAACCACCGGCCACGTCAAGGCACTTGCCGAGGGCGCGAACGGTGCCGTCGCCGCCGAAGGTCCACTGCTGGGCCGCGTTCCCGGTGCAGTTGTGCAGCTGGATCGGCGTGCGGTCGGCGTTCGAGCCCCCCGCGACGTCGACGCACATGCCGCCGATGCCGCGTATCGGGCGTGCGGTGGTGGTGGCGCTGCCGGAGGCGCGCACGTAGTCGACGACCATCGTCTGCGGGAAGGCCGAGGAGGCGTCGGGGCTACCGGGCCAGTCGCCGCCGACCGCCACGTTGAGGATGAGGAAGAACGGGTGGTCGAAGACCCACTTGTTGCCGTTGCTGCCGGCCGGGGTGAGCGTCTTGTACGTCGTGCCGTCGACCGACCATGCGATCGAGCTCGGGCTCCAGTCCACGGCGAACACATGGAAGTCGTCGGCGAAGGCCCGTCCACCGGGCAGGCTGTACGACGCGCCCAGGCCGCCCGCTCCCGAGTACCCCGGCCCGTGCACCGTGCCGTGCACCGTTTGGGGTTCGCGTCCGATGTTCTCCATGATGTCGATCTCGCCGCTGTTGGGCCACCCCACGGTGCCGAGGTCATTGCCCAGCATCCAGAACGCGGGCCAGATCCCCTGTCCCCGCGGGATCTTGATGCGCGCCTCGAAACGGCCGTACGTCTGAGTGAACGTCTTGGCGGTGTTCAGCCGCGCCGACGTGTACTGGCACTGCCCGTACCAGCACCGCAGCCCGGCATCGGTGTTCTTCCGCGCCGTGAGGACCAGGTGCCCCTGGCCGTCGAGCGCTGCGTTCGCCGTGCTGGTGGTGTAGTACTGCAACTCGTGGTTCCCGAATCCCGAACCACCGGTCTCCAGCGTCCACTTCGCGGAATCGGGCCCGCGGCCCGCCGGTCCGTCGAACTCGTCGGACCAGGTCTGCGCGGCAACCGCGGCGGCACCGGCCCGTGAAGCGCCCGAGCCGACGAAGGACATGAACACCGTCACCACCAGCCCGGCGGTGACGACCAGCACCAGTCCGCCGAAGGACCAACGTCTCGCTCGATGAGCAGCAGTCATGGGCAGTCATCCTTTTCCGAGTGAGGGGAGGGGAACGCGTCCGGGCAGGACCAGCCGTCGGTCTGTCTGTGAGAGCGCTCTCACAGGTGACGCGGTGTCACCCGGGGTCAGTGAGTATCGTGGAGATGTAATGCCCATGGCAACACCGGCCGCATTTGTTGCGAGCCCCTGACCTGCGGTTTTCCTTGGGCGTCAGCGGCTTAACGTTCGCTTAAGGCTGGCTTGAAGTGCCCGAAGGGTGGCATGCCAGGATCTGCACGCTTTCCACCTCGACGGACGCGCCCCGGCCCGAACGCGCGGTACTTCTCCCTGGACCGCGGACAGCTCGACGGGCTGGTGCTGTTCTTCCTGTACGGCGATCCGGACATCGGGAACATGTACGTGATGACGCGTGGGACAGGGACAGGGGAGACAACCTGTCGTCGATCGCTGCGACCGGCACGGCCGCTTCGAAATGAACCGTCGGTTTGTCGCAGCGCATGGCGGCAGCGCGGTTCCTCTTGAGGTGGTTGATCCCGCACTCGACGGCATGGCGCTCGCGGTGGCCGTCCAGGTCGTAGCGCCGCGCCGACCGCCGCGGGTGACGGTCACGGTCTGCCCCCGACCGCATGCGTGTTTGCCTGCCGGGAGGCGGGGCGAAGGCATGAGCCGGACTTCCTCGGGCACCCGAACGAGGAGGGACTTCCATTCCTTCCGAAACAGGGAGCTGGTGTGATCATGGGAAGCGACGTACGGACTCGGCCGCGCCCGTCGCAGCCGCAGCCGGCGCCCGTTGAGACGCCCCGCCCTTTCCGACCGGTCGGCACCACCGCCGACCCCGGGCCCGAACGCCGACGCGAAGAGGTGACCATGGGTACGCCGCCCAATGATCCGGTCCCGCCGAGCCCCACCCCGACACCTGGGCCCGGTCCCGGCCCGCAACCGGGCCCCGTACCCGGTCCGGTGCCCGGGCCGGGTGGTCCTGACCCCGTGCCGCCGACTCCGCCGCAGCCTGGGCCGGATCCCCAGCCGGGCGGTCCCCGCCCGGAGCCGGGGCCCCATCCCGGTCCACTGCCCGGTCCGGTACCCGCGCCTGAGCCGCTCACCTGACGGCCGGAGCAGCCCCGGTGCATCCTGTGCAGATCAGGGCGGGTCTGGTGTCCTGAGTCGCTGATTCGGCGGTCGTCCGAGGCGAGGGCTCGACAGGGGCTGCCAGTGGCGAGGTCGGGCATGACGTGCAGCCGCCGGTCAGGGTGTGACGCTCAGTGCCCACACGCCCGCTCCTCCAGCCTGAACCGCGAAGCCGAATCAACGGCTTTCAGCTCGCGAGGGAGCGGTTGCTCGAAGTCCATCGCCTCATGCTGCCCGACAGCACCCCACGACGAGGAACCGACCCCAAAGAGTCATTCCGTACGACTCCGACGTGGACTCGGGCGTCTTCTGCGTGGCGAGCGCTCGGGGGCCGGTGCTGGGTTCCCTCTGTCGTCGGCCCGGGCAGGCGGAGCGGTGAAGGCTTCGTCCCAGGCATCCTCGGCTGTCCGATCTCGCAGCGGTGGCGTGGCCGACGCATGCCATCAGGCGAAGTGCTCGGGCAGGTCCATCCACAGCTTGGTCAAACTGCCGTCCCTGGCCAGACCTGGCGGCGAGTCGATCGGTAAGCTGCCGGGCCATGCGCTGCGCGATCTCCGTCGGCGCATCCGGATCAGCCAGAAGAGTCACGACCATAACGTCCTGAGACGACACCCGCATGACTCCTTACCGCCAGTTACCCTCATGATCGCACGTGGCCGCAGAATGCCCGCCGAGGTAACGCCGACGCCGCGTGACACGCTGGCTCCTGCGGGCAGGCCCAGGCGATCCGGCCGGATCTCCGTGTGCAGCAGCCTGTCCCACCACTGGGCCACGCGGTTGCGTGCGCCATCACGAGCAGGAGCTCGGAGCCCTCGGCCGCCACATCCACGGTCAAGCACTCTCGAATGTTCCCCCAAGGGCGGGCCCGGTGACGGCGCCTGTCGCGCGGTTCGCGGTGCAATCAGGTAATCAGGAACGGTGAACGAGGACGCGACCGACCCCTTCGTCCATGTCAGGGGCGCCGGCGAGAACAACCTGCGGAACATCGATGTCGACGTTCCGCGGAATGCGCTGGTCGCCTTCACCGGCGTCTCTGGTTCGGGTAAGTCCTCGCTCGCGTTCGGCACGCTCTACGCGGAGGCCCAGCGGCGCTACTTCGAGTCTGTGGCACCGTACGCCCGAAGGTTGTTGCAGCAGGTCGGCGCACCGCACGTGCAGGAGATTACCGGACTGCCGCCGGCCGTGGTCCTGCAGCAGCGACGTGGGTCACCCAGCTCGCGCTCGACGGTCGGCACCCTCACCACGCTGTCGAATCTGTTACGCATGCTGTACTCCCGCGCCGGCACCTATCCGCCCCGGGGCGTCCGGCTGGAAGCAGAGTCGTTCTCTCCCAACACGGCGGCCGGAGCCTGCCCGGAGTGCCACGGGCTTGGCGTCGTGCACGACGTCGCCGAAGACCTGCTCGTCCCGGATCCTTCACTGAGTATCCGCGAGGGGGCCATCGCCGCCTGGCCGGGGGCCTGGCAGGGCGCCAACCTGCGCAGTGTCGTGAGCGGCCTTGGAATCGACATCGACCGACCGTGGCGCAGGCTCAGGAAGAAGGACCGGGACTGGCTGCTGTACACCGACGAGCAGCCCTCCGTATACGTCGAGCCGGAGGAGGGCCGCGTCGACTACGGCTACCAGGGGAAGTTCTGGAGCGCCCGCAAGCACGTCATGCACGTCCTCGCCGACTCCAAGAGCGAGAAGACGCGCGAACGGGCGCTGCGGTTCGTCAGCAGCGTGCCCTGCCCCGCGTGTCAAGGCAGCGGACTGCGGCCCGAGGCGCTCGCCGTGACCTTCGCCGGACGTTCCATCGGCGAAATCAACGCGATGCCGCTCACCGAGGTCGTGGCGCTGCTGCGACCCGTCGCGGGGCAGCCCGAGGCCGACGCCACCACGTCGACCGCCCGCTCAGGGGAGACGACCGAGGTCGCGGTCCGGATCTGCGGCGACCTCGTCGCGCGAATCGAGGTACTGCTCGACCTGGGCCTGGGATATCTCAGTCTCGGGCGCCGCTCGACGACCCTGTCGCCGGGCGAGGCGCAGCGCCTGAGGATCGCCACCCAGCTGCGCTCGGGGCTGTTCGGCGTCGCCTACATCCTCGACGAACCCTCCGCGGGGCTGCACCCGGCTGACGCGAAACCTCTGCTGGAGGTGCTGGACCGCCTCAAGGCGGCGGGCAACTCGCTGTTCGTCGTGGAACACGACATGGACGTGGTACGGCGGGCGGACTGGGTGGTCGACATCGGTCCCGGCGCGGGTGAGGGCGGCGGACGCGTGCTGTACAGCGGCCCGGTCGCCGGTCTGGAGCGGGTCGAGGAGTCGCCCACGGGCCAGTACCTGTTCGGGCGCGTCCAGCCGCTCGATCGCCGGCCGCGCACACCGCACGGCTGGCTCCACCTGCGCGGCGTCTCCCGGCACAATCTGCACGACGTGTCCGTCGACGTGCCGCTCTGTGTACTGACGGCGGTGACGGGCGTGTCCGGTTCCGGGAAGTCGACGCTGGTGACGCAGGTACTCGCCGAGGTCGTCCGCGACCACCTCGGACTCGTACCCGAGGAGCCCGCCGAGGCGCAGCTGGAAATCGACGTCCAGGACGCGTCGGGGGTCGAGTCGTTCGACCGGCTGGTCCGCGTCGACCAACGGCCCATCGGCCGAACACCCCGGTCCAACCTCGCCACGTACACCGGGATGTTCGACGCGGTGCGCAAGCTGTACGCGGCGACAGACGAAGCCAGGGCACGCGGCTACTCGGCCGGGCGGTTCTCCTTCAACGCGCCCGAGGGGCGGTGCGAAACCTGCCAGGGCGAAGGATTCGTCGCGGTGGAACTGCTGTTCCTGCCCGGCACATACGCCCCCTGCCCGACCTGCGAGGGCGCCCGGTACAACGCCGAAACACTGGAAGTCACCCACCGCGGCAAGAACATCGCGGAAGTACTGGCGCTGTCCGTCGACGCCGCCGCCGAGTTCCTGTCCACCGTCCCCGCCGCCTCCCGCAGTCTGGAGACGCTGCGTGAGGTGGGACTGGGGTACCTGCGGCTGGGCCAGCCCGCGACGGAACTCAGCGGAGGTGAGGCGCAACGCATCAAACTGGCCACCGAACTGCAACGAGCCCGCCGCGGGCACGCCCTCTACCTGCTAGACGAGCCGACGGCGGGTCTGCACCCCTCGGACATCGCGCTACTGCTGCGGCAGCTGCACCGCCTCGTCGACGTCGGCAACACCGTCGTCGTTGTCGAACACGACCTGGACACGATCGTCACCGCAGACTGGGTCATCGACCTCGGCCCGGGAGGCGGCGACGCGGGCGGGCGGGTGGTCGCGGCGGGCCCGCCGGCCAAGGTGGCGAGGGCTCGGCGCAGCGCTACTGCGCCCTATCTCGCGGCCCGACTGGCGCGCTCCTGACGACAGCGCGAGCGACTGAACACCGGTCAGCTCCATGCGGCCCCCGCCGGTGTGCGACCGCTCTACCGCACGGCGGACAGGAGTAAGAAGTCATCTCATTCGGCCGGTCGGTAGGCTGCGGGCCTTGGTGGGGATCGTTGAGCGGCTGGTGCCGGACGAGTTGTGGGAGCTGTTCCAGCGGGTGGTGCCGGAGGCTCCTTCGCGGCCTCACGGTGGTGGCCGGCGTCGGCATGGCGACCGGGAAGTGCTGGCCGCGATCGTGTTCGTGGCGACGTCGGGCTGCATGTGGCAGCAGTTGCCGTCCGCGTCGTTCGGGCCGTCGGGCGCGACGGCTCACCGGCGTTTCGCCGAGTGGACGAAGGCCAGGGTGTGGGTCAAGCTCTACCGCCTGGTCCTCGACCAACTCGGGACCCGAGGCGAGCTGGACTGGTCCCGCTGCGCGATCGACTCGGTGAACATGCGGGCCTTGAAAAGGGGGACCTGACAGGGCCGATCCTGTGGACCGGGGCAAGTACGGCTCGAAGATCCATCTGATCACTGAGTGGACCGGTCTGCCCATCTCTGTCGGGATCTCGGCGGCGAACCTGCACGACAGTCAGGCTCTGATTCCGCTGGTGAAGGGCATACCGCCGATCCGCTCCCACCGCGGACGCAGGCGGCGCAAGCCAGGCAAGCTCCACGGCGGCAAGGGCTACGACTACTCCCACCTGCAGAGATGGTTACGCCAGCGCGGTACCACCCACCGCATCGCCCGCAAGGGTGTCGAGTCCTCGCAGCGGCTGGGCCGTCATCGCTGGACCGTCGAGCGCACCATGTCCTGGCTCGCCGGCTGCCGACGCCTCGACCGACGCTACGAACGCAAAGCCGCCCCCTTCCTCGCCTGCACACTTATCTGCTACCGCAGACTGACGACGTAGCCATTCCTACGATGCGTCGACGTAGGCGAGGTGGATCCCGCAGACCGTGCAGCGGAAGAGCATGGCGGTCGCAGACTCACCCAGGTGGGCCAGAAACTGCTCAAGCTCGGCCTCGTCCCGCCAGCCGTGGAGGCGCATCTCGGCCCGCAGCTGGGCGAGAGCGTCAGGACGCGCGGCCAGCTCGGCATATCCGACTTCACCTACGTAGGCGGCTGCGGTCTGGCAGTGGACGAGCCAGTGGGGATCCTGCCAGGCACGGAAGCCAGGGGTGCGGCGGGTGACCTCATGCACGACGTCTTCGCTGACACCGTCGAGCCCGACGGAGTCGGCGAACTCGCCCGCGAACCGTTCAGCCGCGCTTCCGTCCGCGGTACACCACGGACAAACGCCCGCCCACCTCGCGGGTCGTATAGAAGTTCGCCGTGTAGATCCAGCCCCTGTCACGCTGGCAGCAAGCGCATATCTCGGCGGCCTCGCGGATGGACCCACTTGCGACGGGATTCGGGTGGTAGCGAAAGAACGGCAGGCTGGCGCTCATCGCAGCCTGCCAATCTGCACCCGTATATCCACAACCACTGATCCCATGGCAGACAGTCTCCCCGCGGGGTCGGCCCGCGATCAAGGGCCGACGTCGTCTCTAGCTCAACCAAATGAGATGACTTCTAAAGCGCACATGCTTCGGCGAACCTGTGCCAGGCAGCGCCAAAACGGGACGGGTTCAGCCTTGGTGGGGCGGGCGATCAGTCGTCGGCAAAGGAGAGACATACTGCGCGTGGCTCCAGGACCACCTGGTTGTCGGTATAGCAATCTGCCTGCCGGGTGCCGACCTCGACTGCACAGCCCGCGCATACGAGGTTCAGACCATCGGTGCCAGAAGGGCCCCGCAGCACCCGTTCGATCGCATGATGTCGGGTGCCGTTTTGTGCCGATCGCGTCGTCAGGGTGCACGGTGAATCTGCAGATCGAACACTGCCATGACCAGCGAATTCGCCGCGTCTGTCATGCATCGGCAGGCGAACCGGGTCGACGTGGTCGGCGAGACAGATCACGGCGGCATAGGAGGCCTGTGCTCAGGCGGGGCGGCAGGCCTCACACACGTGGTTGTCGATCGCGGCCAGCAAATCCTGAGCCGCTGCCTGTACGTCGGGATCTCCGTCACCGGCCAGCCTGTCTGCCAGGCCTCGGCCATCGAGCACGGTCTGGTGGGCCGCGAACTGAACGTCGAGCCGCGGAGGATTGGCCTGTTCGAGGATCGTCACGAGCAGCTGGATCACACCGGAGCGCCTGGCGACGGAGTCAGTCACCGCGAGATCCCACAGGAACGGAACCGCCTCGGCAGTCGCGTCGAAGACGGACAGCTCACCGAGCCAGAGCCCAAGATCACTCAACGCTGAAGCGCCGGTTCGCGCATCGCCCCACGCCACCCGTGACAGTCGACCCGGGACCTCTTCCGCTGATCCATACGCGTGCGTCAGCTCGTGCCACCGAACGCGGTTCATGCCCTTGAGGATCGTCCCCACCACACCCCCCCGTTCTATCGACGCCAGCGAGGCCGAGCGCCCCCATTCCACCTCACGGAGCACATCGACCGTGAGCCCGCCTGGAGGGCGTTCCCGGAACTCGCCAACATCTCACCCACCCCCGAGGCCAGAACGTTCTCCAAACCGGCCTACGTACGTTCTTCGTTCTCACCTACGTAGCCAACGCGGGTGACGGTCAGCGTCGGTGAATCATTGCCCATGCACAGCAGCGCCGCCGCGAACGCAGCCACGCTGAACTCAAGGCTTGGAAGGATGGCTTTGTTCATGAGAACGGACAGCAGATGTTCACCACTCCAGGAGGCGGCAGGCGCACCGAAGGGTTCGAGCAGAGCGTGAGTCGAACTCGATCTCCGACGACCACGACGCCCCAGTTCGAGATCATGCTGGTTTGACTCATGAGGGCTGAGGCGCCGAGAGCTGCCATCGGCCCGAGTGACCGGGTGGCAGTCCCATGTCGCGCCGGATCGCCGTGTAGTACTTCTCCCGAGCCATTCGCTGCTTCTCGATCTGCGCCAACCACGTGTCAGCGGTACAGCCAGGAGCACGCAGAAGGCCGGCAACCTCCATTACGGTGAGCGCCCACTCGTGCGCAGCCTCTACAACGTCCGGAGAGCCGAGCATCAGCAGCCCTTCTCCGGCTACGGACCGGGAGTCTGCAGCGTCGACCAGCAGGGGAGTTACCTCTGCGGCCGGCAGGGGGTGTGGATAGCCGTCGTGGCCGAGATGTGCTGCGACGCGACGATGGAGCGTGACGGTCTTCTTCAGCGTCAGCGCGTAGTCGGTGTAGGCGGCCAGCTGCTGCTCCTGCCGTCGGGCTGCGTGCTCCCGACGGAACCTCGCCCGATCGCCACGCATGACCACCACGTACGAGCCGAAGGCTCCGATCATCACCCCAAGCAGGGCCGGGAGTTGCTTTATGAAGTCTGACATCGCCGCATGGTAGTGCCCCGAAGATCCGAAGACGGCAGCCGTCTCAACTCTTGCTCCGTGCTCTTCACTGACGAGCAGGCGGAAACACTCCCCATTGCTCCCTACGCTGACTTCATCGGAACCCAGTAGTCCATCACCTGCTGCAGACGCTCCCGATGGTCAGCAATCCAGTCGTCCGGAGGAACGATCGGTACCCGCACGGTGACCATAGACCCCGACTCGTCCTCCACGACCACTTCGGGACAGTCGCGCTCGCCAGCAAGTTGGATGAAGATGGACGGACCGTTGCTCATCTCCATCCAGGCCACGTCCTCGCCGGCGTCGAGCCCGTTCAGCGCATCCGCCCAGCTCTCCAGCTTCGAGGCATACAGGACCAAGTCGATACGGCCGGACACGAAAGGTGTCCTGACCACGATCTCCGCCTCCAGCCCAGCCCCCAGCACATTGACGGTGACGCTGTTCCCCTCGTCATCAGCGAGAAAGATGAGCTCCCTCGGAGCGATGTCGCCCATAGCTTCTCCTCATCGGCGAGTACCGGGCAATCCTCATCCTGTCAGCAGGGCGTCTGCCACCCCATTTCGGTAGGAGTTCTTAGCGACGTGCATAGTCGGCCGATCGGTTCCTTAGGAGACCTTGTAGCAGGTGGTTCGTCCCTCGGAGCCGGTGCCCCGCTTCGGTGGTGCCCACCATGCCCACACGCGGGGGCCGCAGGCCGCCTGGCTGCGGGCCTGTGTGGCGGCTTCGTTCGCGCCGGGCGTGACCTGGTGATGGCCGAGGATGCGGGCGTCGTGGGGGCTGGAGCACGGGACGGTCACCACCTGGCGGCTGCTGCGCTGTCCGGTGGCGAAGTCGACGCAGCCGCCCTTGTGGACCTCGCCGATGTCGTGCACGGTGTCTGCCGCCTTCAGCACGCGGCCGCTGGTGGCGGGGGAGGGCACGCCGGATCCGTATCCGTTGAGGGAGAGGTCCATGGTGAGGGTGGTGAAGCCCGTCAGGTCGCCGTCCTCGCGGAAGGCGTTCTTCACGGTGATCGCGGCACGGGTGAGTCGTCCCTGGGTGTCTACCTCGACGCTGAGGGGGACAGGCGGGCGCAGGGTCGCGCTCGCGCCGGGCAGGACGATGTGGTCGTGCAGGTCGGGCGGGAAGAGCAGCGGCAGCGCGCTCTCGGACAGTTCCGCCCGGTAGGCGCGGCCGCCGGCCGGCGTCTCCCGGTACGAGGTCGCGCTTCCGGCGGTCAGTGCTTCCAGGAGGGTGCCGCCGACGGGGGACTCGCTGCCGCGCAGGAACCCCAGGGGATCGTTGTCGGTGAGCGCGGGGGAGCCGTTGGAGGTGTCTTCGGGGGTGTAGTCGATCCAGTAGGGGGAGGATGCCGCGCGGTAGCGGATCCGCTGACGGTCGACCAGGTAGGTGCCGGAGGTTGCGCCGTCCTCAAGCGCGGGGGTGGATCCGAGGACGGCGGTGCGCACCTTTCCCGGGGTTTTCGCGGGGAGGGTCCAGGAGACCTCGGCTTGCCCGCGGTCGCCGGCGAAGTCCAGGCCGCCGGTCATGGTCCGGACGATGCTGCCCTCTTTTCCTGTGAAGGTCAGTTCCTGGGTGAAGCGCGCCGTCCCTGCTTTCTGCGTCTCGCGGACGGCGAGGAAGACCTGCCGGTCCGTCTTCTGCCCGAAGACAGGGTGGGTGGCGGTCGCCGACGGGGGTGGCGTGGCGGCGTCCTGTCCGCCGGCCGAGCAGGCGGTCAACGGCAGGGAGATGGCGGCGAGGAAGACGGCGGAGCGGACGACTCTTGTGGGCATGCTCAGATGACCGGCGCGCGGGGCGGATGGTTGCCCGCCGTGCGGTCACGAAACGATCAACACAGGCTCAGCCCAGGGCGGCCGGACAAGTACTAAGCCCCCTCCCTCTGCCGGGCCGTGCCGGTGGCTTTTCGATGCCGAGACTGCCCCACGGCGCGCACCTCTCGCGCATCTCCAGGGCGGGGAACTGCTCGAACGCCACCCCCTCCTCCCATTCAGGAGGCTGGGCGTACACCCTCCTGGGCCGAATGGCTTTGTTCACGAGAACGGGAGTCAGATGTTCACGGCTTCGGGAGGCGCCGTAAAGGCCTCGTTCGAATTCCGCTGATGCTGTCGGCCTGGACTGGGCGTTGAAGATGAGGGCGCCTCGGGCCAGTGGACGAAGGCGCCCTCATCGAGTCGTGCGCGGTCCTCAGTCGAGGCGCTTGGTGGACTTGATGAAGATCGGATCGGCGGGAACATCCTGCATGCCCTTGGTGGTCGTCGTGGGGGAGCTCACGATCTGGTCGACCACTTCCATGCCTTTGGTGACCGTCCCGAAGACGGCGTAGCCGACGTCACTCTGGCTTTGGTCGAGGAAGGCATTGTCGACCACATTGAAGAAGAACTGCGAGGTAGCCGAGTCCGGCTTCGAGGTGCGGGCCATGGCCGCCGTTCCCCGGACATTGAGCAGCCCGTTGCCGGCCTCATTGTGGATCGGTGGGTGGGTCTCCTTCTGGACCATCTGCTCGGTGAAGCCGCCACCCTGGACCATGAAGCCAGGGATCACGCGGTGAAAGACCGTGTTGCTGTAGAACCCGCTGTCGACGTACTCAAGGAAGTTCTCCACTGAGACCGACGCCTTCATAGGGTTGAGGGCGATTTCGATGTCCCCGAAGCTGGTCGTCAGCAGGACATGGGGGGTCGTGTCGCTCATGGTTGCTCTCCTGTCGCCGGTGGGTGTCGATCACGCTTGGTAACAGCCTGCGCCATTCACGTAACCCGAGTGCTCAATCCGGCCGCAGCGGCGTGCCTCTCGCCGCGACCGAGGTCTGAGGGGAGGTGCCAGCGTTCGATTCCGTAACGGCAACACTGCCTTCCGAAGTGGTGCTCAAACGCTGCCGCAACTCGTGAACAAGGCCACGGATCTTGAGCCAGGTGCCGGGCCGGAGGGAGTGGTGCTCGGCGAGCCATGCCGCGAACGCCTCGGCCGAATCGAACGCCCTGGTCTCCAGCTCCTGAGTCACCCAGGCAGCCAACCGCACCGACGGGGACGGGGCCGGTCAATCCCGGACTTGACCCTCACGCAACGTGAGGCTGAAAGGTGAAGGTCATGACCGACCAGAACACCAACACCAACGGCAACTACTACGACGCCTTCGAGGTCAGCCCCGTACCCGCCCCTGGCCCCGACGCCGTGCCGCCGGAGCCCTTCCGCGGCATCTACGGCATGCCGGCCTTCGTCACCGTCCCCACCACCGACCTGGCCGCCTCCCTGGACTTCTGGACCCGTGGCCTCGGCTTCTTCGAGCTGTTCTCGGTCCCCGGTACCCTGGTGCACCTGCGCCGCTGGGCATTCCAGGACGTCCTGCTCGTCGCGGCGGACTCGGCCCCCGCCGAGGCCCCGGCGATGGGCGTCAGTTTCGCGTGCGTGCTCGGCCAGATCGACGGGATCGTCGACGCCTGCCGGGCGGTCCGCCCCGACTCCGTCTCGGCCGACAGTCCCAGGGACACCCCCTGGAACACCCGCGACGTCGAGGTGATCACCCCGGAGATGGCCCGGGTCGTCCTCACGGCGGCGAAGCCGTACGACCCCGCGAGCCAGGAGGCGCGAAACCTCGCCGAGATCGGCATCACCGGCCCGACCACCCACCCCGACGAGAATGAGGAGCATGCCCGACACTGACACTGACACAGGCACCGGCCCCGAAGAGACGGACACGGAAGGCCTCACCGTCGGCCAGGTCTCCGCACGCCTCGGCGTCACCGTCCGCGCGCTGCACCACTGGGACGAGATCGGCCTGGCCCGGCCCTCGCTGCGTACGGGAGCCGGGTACCGGCTCTACACCGCCGCCGATCTCGAACGCCTGCACCGCGTCGTCGTCTACCGCGAGATCGGCCTCGGCCTGGACCGGATCCAGGCCGTCCTGGACGACGCCGGCACCGATGTCCCCGCCGCGCTGCGCACCCAGCGCGCCCAGGTCGCGGAACGCGTTGAGCGGCTCCAGCGGCTCGGCGCCGGCCTGGACCGGATGATCGAGGCGCACGAGCGCGGTCTGCTGCTGACCGTCGAACAGCAGGCCGCGATCTTCGGCCCGGACTGGGACCCGGAGGGGCCGGTGAAGGCCCGGCAGCGGTACGGGGACACCCTGCAGTGGCGCCAGTACGCCGAGCGTTCGGCGGCCCGCACGCCCGAGGAGTGGCAGGCGGTCCACGACGCGGTAGCCGCCCTGGACGGCGAGCTCGCGTCCGCGCTGGACGCGGGCGTCGCACCGGGCAGCCCGGAGGCGAACGCCCTCGTCGACCGCCACCGCGCCCTCTTCACCGCGTACTTCCCCCTGACGAGGGAGATGCAGGTCTGCCTGGCCCGCATGTACGCGTCGGATCCGGGCTTCGCCGCGCACTACGACGGCGTTCGCCCGGGTCTCGCGGCGTGGTTCCGTACGGTCGTGGACGCGAGCGCCCGCGCCCACGGCATCGACCCGGACGCGGCCACCTGGCGGTAGGCGGCATGGCCCCGGGATCCGGGAAAGCCGGGGGTGTGGATCACGGTGCCGGGGGCGTGCGGGGATCGAGCGAATGATGGACGTCGTGGGTTCTTCCTTGCTGGGCGTCATCTGCTTTCACCGGTGAGGTGCCGTCTGTGCTGGGCTGCTCCTCACGGCAGGTGTCGTTCGGCTGGTGCAGGATGGTGTCGTTTCGCGGGTAGTTCGGATGGCGTCTGTGTGGCTCAGTCTGGTCCTCGTCCGGTCGTGCTTTTCGGGTCCGTGGTGGTTATGGTCCTCGGGCCTGCCCTGGCGGTACCCGGCCTCCTCGGCGGGGCGCCGGTCCTGCCCGGCTCCCGTCTCGGTCGTCCTCGCCGTTCCGGCCTGCGCCTGCGTCGGGGTGGCATGTGTACTGAGGGCGTCGTGTCAGTCGTGGTGGTGGAACTTCCCCGTGTGGGGAAGGCGTTAGCACGGTGATGTGTGTCCAACGAGGGACGACGTGGCAGAAACTGGGGTGGCACGAGTGGCGATGTGGGATCGGATCAAGGACCAGGCGACCAGAGGTCTGCAGCAGGCCCAAGGGGTGCGTGGCGGTTCCGGTGGCCATGGGCCGTCCGGCGCACGGTCAGGGGGTTCCAGGGCCGAGCTTGTGAGCGCGCTGAAGTCGCAGCTCACGTCGTTGAAGACGGAGCTGAAGAGCGGCGCTTTCCGGGACGCCAGCATGGCCATGTGCGCGTTGGTGGCCGCCGCTGACGGACGGGTCGATCCGGCCGAGCGTCAGCACGTCGAGTCGCTCATCCTCACCAACGACGTCCTTCAGAACTTCCCCGCCGACCAGCTCCGCCAGCGTTTCAACAAGCATGTCGATCAGCTTTCGGCCGGCTTCGTCATGGGCAAGGCGGCGGTGCTTCAGGAGGTTGTCAAGGTGGCGAAGAAGCCCACCGAGGCGCGGGCTGTCATCCAGACCGGCATCGTGGTCGCGGGTGCGGACGGATTCATCGAGCCTGCCGAGGAGCAGATCATCCGCGAGGCGTGCGCTGCTCTTGGCCTGTCGGCGGCGGAGTTCGGCATCTGACCCGCCTACCTCGGTGATGAGACGCGTGGCCGTGTACCTTCCGCTGGCCCGTCGGGTCCTGCGGGTTGTCCCGGTCGACTAGGTCGTGTCCGATGGGTCGTGTGACGCTCCTGCTGGGGACTCGTTCCGTGGGGCATGGGGCGGGGAGATCATTCGGATGAAGAGTGGGCTCGTCTGGAGCCGCACGTGCCAGCGAATCGCGGGCGGGGAGGACGTCGGCAATGCCACCGTCGTGTGATCAACGGGATTCTGTTCCGGCAGCGGACCGGCCTCCCCTGGCGGGACCTGCCTTCCTGCTTCGGTAGTTGGAAGACGGTTCACGATCGTCATCGCAGGTGGTCGGCGGACGGCACGCGGGAGAGAATTCTGCGGGCCGTCCAGGCCGACGCCGATGCCGAGGGCCGGTCGACTGGAGCATGGTCAGCGTCGATTCCACGACCTGCCGCGCTCATCAGCACGCGGCCGGCGCCTCCACTCGTGCCCCGAAGATCCCGGGTCGGCGCAGGAGCCCGGCGCGTCACCGCTCCGAGGCTGGTGGACGACCGCGCACCCGGCCCGACCATGTTGGGGGCGATAAGGCGTACTCGTCACGCCGCAATCGGCGTCACCTGCGCAGGCGCCAGATCAAGCACACGATCCCCGAGCCGCGAGGCCAGAGGGCCAACCGCCAGCGCCGCGGCAGCCAAGGCGGCCGGCCCACGGGGTTCGACAAGGCGATCTACGGCCGCCGCAACGAAGTCGAGCGGACCGTCAACCGGCTCAAGAACTTCCGGGCCGTCGCCACGCGCTTCGACAAGCGCGCGTACGGTCTTCCACGGAACGGTCACCGTGGCCGCTATCCGCCTACGGCTCCGCCCGGAGTGAAGCTTCCCCTTCAGAGGTCCTTGGCACCCGGGTAGTGGTGACGAAGTTCGTTGAGTACGCGCTCGTCGACAGCCCTGACGTCCCACAAGGAACTGTCGAGTTCGGTCAGGACGACCACCAGCTCGTCCCCGGCGAACCCACATGCTTCGGCGTCGATCAACTGGAGGAAGGGGGTCGTCAACGACAACAGCGTCAACGTGTCCATGCCGGAATCGGCGGACCTTCTCTCCATCTCGGCACAGCGAGGATCGACGATCCAGTCGAGTTCGACGCGCCAGGTCAGGTCCAGGCCGAAGCTGCCGAGGCGAACCAGCAGCTCGGCCAGGGTCACGTAGTGCTTTCCGTGCCAGGCGGGAAACGTGATCCCCTTCATCCCCGCCTCTGCTTCGGCTGTGTAGCGCGACATACGACCCCCTTCGTTCAGCGAAGACTAGGCCACAGCCTTGATCGGCTCTCACGACCCATCGGACAGCTCCTAGTGACCTGGTTCGGAGATCCTGTCGCAGTAGCGGCAGATGCGGTCGAGGATCTGGTCGGCGGTCTTGGTCCATTTGAAGGGCCGGGCGTTGTCGTTCCAGACCTTGATCCACTCTTCGAGCGCGGTCTTGAGGTCGTCGAGTGAGCAGAACACTCCCCGTTCCAGGCACCTGCGTTCCAACTCGGCGAACCACCGCTCGACCTGATTGATCCACGACGAATAGGTCGGGGTGAAGTGCAGCTGGAAACGGGGGTGCGCGAGCAGCCATGTGTGCACCACGGGTGCCTTGTGGGCGGAGAGGTTGTCGCAGATGACGTGGACCGCCAGGCCCTTGTCGGTCTGGCGGTCGATCTCGTCGAGGAAGTCACGGAAGTCCACCGCCCGGTGCCGCGCGGACAGCTTGCTGATGACCTTGCCGGTCGCGGTGTTCAGGGCGGCGAACAGGTCGACGGTGCCGTGGCGGACGTAGTCGAAGCTCCGCCGCTCGGGCACTCCCGGGATCATCGGCAGGACCGGAGCGGTCCGCTGAAGGGCCTGGATCTGCGGTTTCTCGTCGACCGCGAACACGACGGCGTTCGCCGGCGGGGCGAGGTAGAGCCCCACCACGTCGCGGATCTTGTCGATCAGGAACGGGTCCGGGGAGATCTTGAACGTCTCGGTCCGCCACGGCTGCAGGCCGAAGGCGTGCCAGATCCGCAGCACACTGGCCGGCGAGATACCCACGACCTTGGCCAGCTCCCGCTTCGACCAGTGCGTGCCCGCGGGAGGTGTCTCTTCAAGGGTGCGGACCACGACGTCTTCGACCTGGGCGTCGGTGATGGTCCGCGGGAC
>NZ_JBVHZJ010000056.1:0-55190 GCF_055574655.1 Streptomyces sp. NPDC029956
TCAAAGCCTGGCGAGGCATCGCCACTCGCTACGACAAGACCCCTGCGAGCTACCTCGCCGGCCTCCACCTTCGCGGCGCGATTATCTGGATCAAGAACCTGGCCAGGACCACTCCTTGATCACAACCCGATACTCGCCCTAGTCGTACTTACTGGCCGACGCTCATGGCCCAGCGCACAGAGCTCGGTGCCTGCACGCTGACGGACGCAGACGCCCGTTCGTGCTTGAGGTCGATCTGGTTGTACGTGGTGCTGACCGTGCTGTCCACGCACTGGAGCGGGAAGGACAGTCCGGAGGGGGCGTAGGTAACGGTCACCGTTCCCTTGCCCTGGCACGAAACCATGATGCTCAGCGGTGCTTCGCGCACGCCGCCCTTGAGAGGCACTTCCATGTTGCCCTGAATATTTGCCACAGCGGCGAGAGACTTACCGTCGATAAGTTTTGGCGCCGTTGCGACAGAGCCGGAATGTTCTTCCTTCGTAGCTGTCGCGCTTGGTCGGGGCGAAGAGGGGGTGGCGGAAGCCGGGTCTTTCTCCTTTCCTTCGCCTTCATCAGTCGTGCAGCCGACAGAGAGGAGCGCGACGGATGCACTCACTCCCAGAAGCAGGAATCTAATTCCCTGAGGCCTTCCGAAGTTTTTGGTCATCGCTCCCACAGGTACCATCCGACATACCAGGGGGTGAAAGTCGTTCCGGTCTTCTTCGGCGACGTCGTGCAATTGCTGTAGATCGTGTAGGCAGTGCCAGTGTTCTTCATCCGCCAGACCCCGAACTTCGCGTACGTGGTCTTCTTTGGTGGCGTGTCGACCTGGATCTCATTGCCGACCTTGGCAGTCACCTTGGCGGAGAGGTCGACGCCGTATTTCGCTTCGACTTCCAAGACAACGACGCTTGCGGACACCTTGACCTCCGGGGAGAGCGTCACTCCCACCTCGCCGCCTACCTCAGACTTGAACCAGGAACGGGCCGTGCGACTCGTGGCGTTGTAGTTGGCCTGAGCGACGCCGATGCCGGCATGGGCCTTGCCGAGATTCGCGTTCGGCTTGTACACATTCTTGGTGGGGCCGCAGTACTCGGCGCTCGGGCCGTCTGCCGGCGGCTTCCCCGATGTGGGCGGCAGCTCCTCCGTCTCGGAGGGAGCTGGCTCAAAGCCCTCCCCCTCCTCCGGCGGAGGGCCGGGCTGCAGAATGCCTTCCTCCACGGGAGTCGTCTCCATCGGTTCGGCGAAAGCAGCCGAGTTCGTCGAGCCGAAAATGGCTACGGCGGCTATCGGAACTACGAGGCTCCTACGGATCATTGTGCGCAAGAATCCCCCTTCAGCTGGATCGCTTGGTCAGAGCGATCGGTTGATAAGAACTTACCTCGCCGTCTCGGGTTCGTGACGGCAAGTAAGAATTTATGAGGGAGATTTGAGCTTCCAGGGTAAATGATCTACGTCCAGGCCAGTGCGCTTGGTGCAAGCAGTCTCATCCATACGCGAATCGGCCATGAAAATCTGTCAGGTTTTCATCGAGCGGCATTGGGTGATCGCCCTCGCTCGCTGAGCGGATCCGTACTCCACTCGGCGAACAAAGGGGTCATTACGGGGCGGACCGGTCTTTATCGAAGGGGAGATCCAGCATGCGGGTCACGTTGCCGCGCAGAAGCCTGTAGGCGACTTCGCCCGGTAGGCCGGCCACGCGCTCCGCCGCCACCTGCTTCGTGTGTGGTCACGTCGAGTCGACGTGAGGGTAGTCGGTCTCGAAGATGGCGTTGTCCACGCCGATCGTCTCGATCGCCCTCGATGCCGTGCTTGTCGCGGAAGAAGCAGCAGAAGATCTGCCGGGAGTAGGGCGTGGACGGCGGCTTCGGGATCAGGTCTCCCCCCAAACCCGGTGCTCCTCCCGCACGTTACCGGCCACGGGACAGGACGGTAGAGGCGCGGCCCGTTTGTGGACCAGCGGGACACACCACCCCGCCTCTACACTCTTGACCTGCCAATACGCCAGAGACGCACGCGCCCTCCGGAGCCGTGTGCGCAGGTGCCGTGCCGCGTTCCACAGCACCTCGCCGACAGGTTCGGTGATGACTTGGACGTTCCCGCCGTGTCTGCGGTGCTTGGCCGAGTAGTCGGCCCGGCTGTTGCCGACGCGGTCGCACTCGGTGAGTGTCCCGTCCAGGAGGACGAACTCCGGATCGTGGTCGCGCAGCGTCTTGAGCAGGCCCGGCGCGCGTTCGGCGAGCAGACCGGTCACGGCGATGACGTACGCGTGGGCGGTGCCGACGGATATCCCGAAGCCGGCCGCGATCCGGGGAAGGGTGTCGTGGCAGCGCAGGTACACCAGAGCGACGAGCGCGCGCTGGTGCGGCGGGAGTTTGCACCTGCGGTGTCGCTCATGGGTGATGGTGAGCATGGTGACCCACTCGACCAGGGGATGCGGGAGGTCGAGTGCGGCAGGATGCCGATCCAACAGGGCTCCTGCGCCTTGGGTTGAGACTTCCATTATCTCCCCCGACGGCACGGGATCCTTGTCCGCTGCGGCCCTCACCCCAACCTCACCAGCTTTCACCCAATCAGCGACCACGCTGAAACACTCAATGACTTGACAGACAATCACTGCTCAGCGGAAGGCAGCGAGTGACCACATCTACGATCGGCCGGTTCACTTACTGATCAGGCAGAGGCAGACTTTCGTGGGATCTGGTATACGAGCGACCGTAGTTGGTGCGGCCGCAGCTGCAATGGTCGGCCTCAGCGCGCCGGCATACGCAGGCGGAGCGACCTCGTGTCCAAGTGATGGCCACCTCCCGGTGAGCGCTCGCTGCACTTCGATGTCCAATGGCGTTCTGTCTGCCTACAGCAACGGCACTGGCAGCCTCATCATGGTCAACTACTACCGCAAGTCAGGCGGCAGCCTGACTGCCAGGCTCGGTTACGAGCGCAACGGCACCAACAACTGGTGGGCCTACCAGAACATGTCCACGGTGCCTCTCCACTACAGCCAGCAGAAGGGTCTCACTGCCGGCTGCAGCGTGATCTTCGGCATTGAAGGCGAGCTGTGTGTCCGGACCGTGTACGAGTTCCTCGCCGACGGGCGGCCCGTGCAGTTGTCGACGAGTTGGGAGCCGTACGACCTCACCGGCGGAACCCTCGTCGTCCTTCCCGAGGGCGGGCCCCACGCCGGGGCCGGCGTCGTGAACCGGATGGCCGAGATCGGCGTCACGGTCAGCCACGCCGTCGAGCAGCCGGAGCCTCGGCGGGCGACCGCCGAGGAAGCGTCACTTCTCGGGATTCAGAAGGCCGCACTCGTCACGCACATCCGGCGGACCTACTACAGCGACCAGGGCAGGCCAGTGGAGACGGCTGACATCGTCGTACCCGCCGCGCTTTGCGAGATCGTCTACGAGATCCCCATCCAGCGGTAGTTCGTCTCAGGTCCGTAGGTGTGGCCAGCCGTCCCGGTTGGAGTAGCTCTCGAAGCAGTACCGAGTCGGGCGGTGCCACTCCTCGCCTGTGGCCAGCTCATACGCCTTGTCCGGCACGTACAGCAGCCATTCGCCGTCGTACTCGGTGGAGGTGTACGGGGTGAACTTGTCGACGTCGAAAAAGACGCTTTCCCAGACTGCTCGGCCGGCGGCGACCACGGCGCAACGGGTGTACAGGAAGACGTCAGCCGACTGCGGGAAAGGGCTGCCGTCCCCAGTCGTCAGGTCAACCACGGGAAGGGAGCCGAACTTCTCTTGGTCCAGGCGGTAGAGAGCCTCGGCATGGCGTTCCGCGAAGCCGATGATGTCGGGGACGGAGCGGCGGCTCAGCAGCTCGGCAAGGCGCTGGCAGCTCTCTTCGGTCGCCTCGCCGTCCAGGGTGGCTATCAGTGCCCAGAAGTCGGCCCATGTCATTCTCACGGGCGCAGGATGTCAGGGCGGTCTGACATCCACGCCGTCAGGTCACCAAGGACCTCATGGAGTCGGCCCGCACGGTAGCGGTGGACGCCCCGGGAGCCGCCTCTCTGTTTCGGCCCGGGTATCGTCCGTCCCGGTCGATAGTCGTTAACGGGGGTGGGCGGCATGCACAACGAGCGGCACGACGAGCGGCTGTCCGATGAGGAGCTGGAGCTGTTCGTCCAGTACCTGCACCGGTTCGCCAACCACGACGTGGACATCTTCCTGGCGCTGGAAGCCGGAGACACCGACAACCCCGTCTACGTGATGTTCGGCAGGGACTATCCCCCGGTCGGCGACGCCTCGGACTATCGGCGGCCGTTCGCTGACCGTCGACAGCCGACATCCACGGCTGACATCAACGACGGTGGATCGCAGCAGTCCCCTACGGCCCCTCACGGCGGCCGCGATCAGCAGTCCGACCCCGGCAGCACCCGCCCCGACCGAACTCCTAAAGCGGGTGTCGCAGGTTCGAATCCTGCCGGGGGCACAAGCGAGAAGACCATCCGGTGACGTCACCGGGTGGTCTTCGTCGTGTCAGCCGCACGTATCCCGTAGCCGACCGAAGGCAGGCTTCCGTGAGTGTGTTGCCGTTTGTCGATGAGCATGTCGTCGTCGTGGACGCCGGGGTCGAGGAGTTCTGGCGGCGGTTGCTCGTGAAGGTCGGGCGGTCGCTCTCCACCGGGAGTGGGGCGCGGTACGCGCGGGTCGTGGGGGCCGTTCCCCGGGAGAACGGTGGGGGCCGGCCGCTCGGCGTCGGGTCGGAGTTTCCCGGGTTCCGGGTCGCCCGGCTCGTGCCGGGGCGGGAGCTGGCGCTCGAAGGGCGGCACCGGTTCTCCACGTACAGCCTTGTCTTCCGGGTCGAGGAGCTGACGGACGGGCGCTGCCGGCTGCGCGCCGAGACCCGTGCCGTCTTTCCCGGGGCGGCGGGGCGGGTCTACCGGGCGCTCGTCATCGGGAGCGGCGGGCACGCCCTCGCCATGCGACGGTTGCTGGCCGGTTACCGCCAGCCCTGACCCCGCCGCCCGCCCCGCCGGAGGCGGAGGCGGAGGCCGAGGCCGAGGCTCAGCGGAGTTCTTCCGGGCACGGTGTGCCCCGGGAGAGCTTGTACGGGGCCGCCAGGCGGTAGACGCCGGCCTTCGGGGCGATCAGTTGCGTCCACTCGTCGCCCTCCGCGTCCGCCTCCGTCTTGAAGAGGCAGCCCTCCTCGTTGGCGAAGACCTTCGTGATCTCGGTGTCCGACTCCTCGCGGGCCAGCTTCGACGCCTCCGTCTCCTGCGGGGATTCGATCTTGCCGCCGTTCTCGTCCATCAGGGCCAGCCACGGCGAGTACGGGACGCGGATGAGGACCCGGCCGGGGGTTTCGACGCGGATCACGACCTCGTTCTCCTCCGCGCTCTGCACCACCGCCGGCGGGTTCGCGAGGGGCGTCGGGTTCGCGACCTCGTACAGGCGCCAGTTCTCGTCCGACCACACCTGCTTCAGGTACGGCAGGCCCTCGCCGACCAGCTCCGCCTCCTGCTCCGCGCCCGAGTCGGGCGCGCCCGTGGGCAGCACCACGTAGTGGACGGCCCAGCGGTGGAGCCATTCCTCGTAGTTCACGGAGTTCAGCGTGTCGTCGT
Source organism: Streptomyces sp. NPDC029956 (assembly GCF_055574655.1). Lineage (NCBI taxonomy): Bacteria > Bacillati > Actinomycetota > Actinomycetes > Kitasatosporales > Streptomycetaceae > Streptomyces > Streptomyces sp. NPDC029956. The sequence goes on from NZ_JBVHZJ010000056.1 coordinate 5,543, forward strand.
AGAAGAGCGGGTTGCGCTCCATGTCCGCCTGGCGGTTCCAGCCCCGCGCCAGGTTGATGTACGGGCTGAGTGCCGAGGACTCGCGGTGGCTCGACGCCGGGACGACCTCGACCCGCGCCTTGCGCGCGTCCCGCACCTGGAGCTGGTTGATCAGCGGCGCGAGTTCGCGCGCCCAGGAGGCGTCCGGGGCCGTGCGGATCACGTCGTCGACGCCCTTGAAGCCGATCCAGAAGTTCAGGCCGACGAAGGCCAGCACCAGTGCGTACCAGCGGCGTGAGCGCGGCGCCGTGTAGGGCAGGGCCGCAAGCAGCACGACGCCCGCGAAGAGCATCGGGAGCCGCGAGATGTTCGAGCCGATCTGCGAGTCGATCAGCCAGGTGAGCAGCGTGCCGATCGTGTACACCACCGCGGCGGTGCGGACCGTACGCCAGTCCTTCGGGACGAGGAGGAAGGTCAGCGCTCCGAACAGCAGCGGCAGCGCCGTCGAACCGAAGGCCATCGGCTGCGTGCCGGAGAAGGGGAACAGCCACGAGGACAGGGCCACGACCACCACCGGGGCGAGCCCCAGCGCGTACGCGCCCGGCCGGCGGCGGTTCAGGAACAGCGCCGCCGCCGCGACCCCCAGGAACAGGCCCGCCACCGGGCTGCACGCCGTGGCCAGACCGGCGAGCGGCGCCGCGACCGCGGCCTTCGCCCAGCGCTTGCGGCGCCAGCGGTGCGGCCAGCAGAACACCGCCGCGACCGCGCCGACCGCGAACATCATGCCGAGGCCGAAGGTCACCCGCCCGGACAAGGCGTTGCAGAGGAAGGCGAAGACGCCCGCGATCGAGCACGCGAGTGGATTGCGGACCGCCCGCACCCGCACCAGGATCAGCGCGGTCAGCCCCGCCGACAGCGTCCCCGCGACCATCATCGTGCTGCGCACGCCGAGCAGCGACATCAGGTACGGCGACACGACGCTGTACGACACCGGGTGCATCCCGCCGTACCAGGCCAGGTTGTACGCCGAGTCGGGGTGGCGGCCGACGAACTCGGCCCACGCGTCCTGCGCCGCCAGGTCGCCGCCGCTGTTCGCGAAGAAGAAGAACCACAGGATGTGGGTGACGGCCGCGAGGCCGGTGGCCGCCATGACCGTATAGCGGCGCTTCCGCCGCGGGGCCGGGGCCGGGGCGGTGGGCGCCGGGACCGGCCGCTGAGCCGGAAGCACTATTCGCGGGAGCGAATCACGGGACGCGTCATCGTCGGCGGCGTCATCGTCGGCGGCGTCGGTGACGGTCGTGGTCGCGGCTTCGGTGACGGTCGTGGTGGCGGCCGTGGTCGTGGTGGCGGCCGTGGTCGTGGTTTCGCCGTGGGCATCGGCGCGGCCGTCTGCGCGGCCGTCGGCATGGTCGGAATCAGGGGCTGAGTCCGCGCGGTCGGCGCGTGTCGGCTCGGCGGTGGTCACTGCGGCCCTTTCCCGTGCTGCCCGTCTCGCTTCTCTCGCGTGTGTCACGCGTCGTACTCGTCCCCGGGAAAACGCTAACAGCTGGGCTCCCCGGAGAACCCGGGGAGCCCAGCCGAGCGGGTGGCCGGCCGGCCCGAGCGGACGACCGCCCGGCCCGATCGGCTCAGCCCACGCGCGTCAGCCCACGCGCGTCAGCTTCTTGTCGAAGCCGGGCTCCGCCAGGTCCGTCTGCAGCGCGACCGGGGAGCTGACCTTGCCGGCGCCCGTACCGATCGACACCTGGCCGACGACGTCGCCCGCCTTGCCGCTGTGCGGGACGGCCTTGCCTCCGTCCGTGAGCGCCAGCTTCACCCGGAGGCCCGGCCAGCCGATCGCCTTGAGCTCCTTCGTCGCCACGACCGGCGTCCGGCCGCCCAGGCCGTCGTCGACGTAGCCGAGGACCTGCCCCTTGCGGACCACGGCCGCCGAGGTGACGTCCTTCTGGGCCTGCTGGATGATCTTGTAGCTGTTGTCGATGGCGAGCTGGAGCTTCTGGCCGAGCTGCTCCGCGTCCTTCGCACCCATCACGATGCCGAGGATGCGCCGGTTCTCGCCGTCGACGACGGTGTTCGCCGACCAGAGCAGATTGCCGCCCGCCGGGGTCGACGAGCCGGTCTTGATACCGCTCACACCCGGCTTGAGCAGGATGTTGTTGTTGTTCTCGATCCGACCGGGGATGCCTTCCACCGTCACGTTCGGCATGTTCACGATCTCGCGGAACACGTCGTACTGCATGACCGCCTTCGCCAGCTTCAGCTGGTCCTGCGGGGTCGACACGGTGCTGTCGAGCAGACCCGACGGGTCGGTGTACGTGGACTGGGTCATGCCCAGGTCCTTCGCGGCGGCGTTCATCTTCTCGACGAACGCGGCCTCCGAACCGGCGTCCCAGCGCGCGAGCAGCCGGGCCACGTTGTTCGCGGAGGGGATCATGAGGAGCTCCAGGAGCTCCTTCTCCGAGTACGTCTGGCCCTGCTGGACCGCCGCCGTCGACTCGTGCTCGGCCTTGCCCTGCTCGGCGGCCTTCTGGTCGATCTCGATCTCGGGGCCCTTCTGGCTCCCCTTGAGCGGGTGGTCGCGGAGGATCACGTACGCCGTCATCGTCTTCGTGACGCTCGCGATCGGGGCCGGCTTCTGCGCCCCGTACGTCCCCATGGATCCGACGCCCTCGACCTCGACGGCACCCTGTCCCTCGGTGGGGAACGGCAGCTTCAGCTCGCCGCCCTGGAAGGTGAAGGTCGGCGCGGCCGACAGCGTCAGCACGGGCGGGGGCAGCGGGCGGACCATCTGCACGATCGCAAAGACGATCAGGACGAGCAGAATCAGCGGGGTCCAGATCCGCACCCGGCGCACCGTCGTCCGCAGTGGAGTCGGCGGCGGAGGCGGCGTGTTCGTCAGCTCGGCGAGCAGGTCGAGCGGGGGCAGCGGCGGGAGCGGCTGCTGCCGCGTCCGCTCCGCCTCGGCGAGCGCGGGAGCGGGCGCAGCAGCGGGCGCGGGTGTCGACGCGGACGGCGCCTTCGGCTGTACGGGGGCGGAGGCGGCGGGCTTGGCAGCCTCGGGCGCCTTGGGTGCCGCCGGGGCCGCCTGGGCCTTCTGCTCGGCGGGGATGTCCGCCCGCAGCGGCAGGAAGGTGCTGGTGCGCTCGCTGTCCGCGTCCGCGGTGCCGGCGCCCTTGCCGGTCAGGGAGGACGGGAGCTTCAGCGCGGTCGTGGGCTGGTCCACGGGCAGCCGGACGGCCTTGAACATGGTCGTCGGCTGGTCGACCGGCTCGTCCTCGACGTCGTCGTGACCGCCGTCGTCGTCCGCGTCCGCAACGTCGGCGGGAGCGGGAGCCTCGGTCGGCTCCTCGGCCGCGGGCTTCGCGTCCGCCGCCGGCTTCCGCGCGGCGAACCAGGATTCCGCGGCGGACTCCTCGGAGGGCTCCTCCTCGGAGGGCTGCTCCGTGGCGGCCGTAGCGGCCGTGGAGGACTCCGCGGTCGCCGTCGCCTGGACGGGCTCCTCGACGGGCTCCTCGTCGGAGTCGTCACGCGTCTCGTCGTCCGACGCGTCCTCGGGCTCGCCGCCCTCCTGCCCGCCCTCGGGCTCGTCGTCAGCCTCGGCGGACACGTCCGACTCCGCCTCGCCCTCGGACGCGTCCTCGGCATGACCGGACGCCTCGGAGGCGTCCTCCGCCTCCGGCTCCTCCGCCGTCGCCACCCACGCCGCCACCGCGGCCTTCAGACGGTCGCTCTCCGGCTCCGGAGCCTTCTCCGGCTCCGACTCCGACTGCTCCGACCGCTTCGGCCGCTCCGACCGGTCCGACTCCGGCGCCGCCGCCGGCGCGTCGTCCTCCGAGGTCCGCGGCGTCAGCGTCTTGAAGACGGCCGTCGGCTGGTCCAGCTGGACCGCCGAAGTCGAAGTCGGCGCAACCGCAGCCGCCGACGAGGCGTCCGACTCATGGAGCACGGAAAGCCGAGGATCCCTGCCGCCGCCGCCCGAGGCCGTCGTCTCCTGAGACGACCCCTGCTGCTCCGCCTTGTCGGGGGACTCGCCCGCCACCGTGCCTCCTCCATGCGTCATGGCTACGTACGGACCATGTACCGGTCCGTGTACCAGTGTCCTGTGTGAACCCCTTGGCCCCCGTGCTAGACGAGAACGACATACCTACTGGTTCCCGGATGAACCACCCAGGCACTCTCGACAGATGAATGTGAGAGGGGTCACCCTGTCATTCATCCACGCGGGGAGGCATGGATGGGCAGGAGCCGCAGAACCATTCCGGAAGAGCTTCTGTTGCTCGCTCTGGACCCGACCACGGGTACCACAGCGCAGCCGCAGTCGCTCGACCTCGGTCTGGCCGGAGCACAGCTAGTGGAGCTGGCGCTGGCAGGCCGGATAGCCCCTGACGGGGATCGTATCGCCGTGGTGATGCCACGGCCGACCGGAGATCCGACACTGGACTCCGCACTGGAGCTGCTGCGCAGGCGCGGCAGCCCGGTTCGGGCCGTCCACTGGATCGGCGGACCCCGGCTGGGGCTCCGTCAGACGTATCTCTCGCATCTGGAGCGATGCGGCATGGTGCATGCCGTGGAGACCCAGATGTGCGGGGTGTTGCCGACGACTCGCTACCAGGCGACGGACACGGCGATCAGTCGGGAGATCCGTTCCCGGCTGGACAGTGCGATCCGCACCGGCGTACCGCCGGACCCGCGGACCGCGGCGCTTGCCGCGCTGGCCCACGCGGTCGGTCTCGGGAAGCACCTCTACCCCGGCAACGAAGGACGGTCGTCGCGGTCCCGGCTGCGCGATCTGATCCGGCACGACCCGATGGGCGGACTCGTGGCGCACGCCGTGATGGACGTCCAGAACGGCGCGGCGGCACAGCCGCGTCGGAGCGCCGCGGGTGTCCCGGCGCAGCCTCGCGGCAACATGGCCCGCGCGGCGGCGCTCTAGGCACCACGCACAGCACAGAACCCACCCGGGAGCCGCACAGGTGTGCGGGGCGGTCTGGACGGCCGCCCCGCGCACGCGCGTCCCGGGCGTCTCCGGTGGTCAGCCGTGCATACGTTGTGGTCGTTTTCCAGCGCACACCTGGACTTTGGTGGCAGTCTGCCAAGCGATAGATACCCACAGCTACGCAGCAGACAGCCGGAGGTGCCGTTTCCGTGGCGTCCAACGTCAACCCCACCGTCAGGCGACGCCGATTGGGCCAGGAGCTGCGCAAGCTCCGGGAAGCGAAGAACATGACGGCCGAGCAGGTCGCCGAGCGTCTCCTCGTCTCCCAGTCCAAGATCAGCCGGCTGGAGAACGGCCGCCGCTCCATCAGCCAGCGCGATGTGCGCGACCTGTGCGGCGTGTACGAGGTCGAGGACGAGCGCATGGTCGACTCGCTCATGCAGATGGCCAAGGACTCCCGCCAGCAGGGCTGGTGGCACGCCTTCGGCGACATCCCGTACAGCGTCTACATCGGCCTGGAGACCGACGCGGAGAGCCTGCGGATGTACGAGCCGCAGATCATCCCCGGACTGCTCCAGACGCACGCCTACGCGGAGGCGGTCATCACCGGCGCGCTGCCGGAGTCGACGCCCGCGGACATCGACAAGCGGGTCACGGTCCGCACCCGCCGCCAGGAGCGCATCCGGGACGAGGAGCGTCCGCTGCGCCTGTGGGCGGTCATCGACGAGGGCGCGCTGCACCGGATCGTCGGCAGCAGGCAGCTGATGGTGGAGCAGCTGGAGCATCTCATCGAGCAGTCGCATCTGCCGCACGTCACGGTGCAGGTGATCCCGTTCGAGATGGGCGCGCATCCCGGGATCAGCGGGCAGTACTCGATCCTGGAGTTCCCGGACACGTCCGACTCCAGCGTCGTCTACATCGAGGGCGTGACGAGCGATCTGTACCTGGAGAAGGCGCAGGACGTCGGCAAGTACAGCGTCATGTACGAGCACCTCAGGGCGCAGGCCCTGAACGTGGAGCAGACCCGCGACTTCATCTCGGAGATGGTGAAGAAGCACGCCAGGGGCTGAGCCGAAAAACGCCCCCGCGCAGGGCCGAAAGACAGCGGGGCAGGCACGGTACACCGCGTACTCGCTCCCACGGAAGCTCAGTTGGAATATGCCACTCGGACGTGTGAACGCCGGTCCCGCCGGACGGGACCGGCGAGTAGCGTCGATCACGCCGGCAAGAACGTTGGCGCGACACATCCACTGGCAGAACCGGAGCTGAGCAGCATGGCGATTATTCAGGGTGGCACCGACACCTGGACGAAGTCCTCGTACTCCGGAGGGAACGGGGCCTGCGTCGAAGTGAAGTCCCCCCTCGTGACCGCGATCGCGGTGCGCGACTCCAAGGCCCCCGAGGGTCCCGCCCTCTCTTTCGGACCGGGATCGTGGAACGCCTTCGTCGGCGAGGTGAGCAACGGGGCCCTCTGAGCCCCGTCGCTCGAGCCGTCAGCAGTACGAAAGAGCCCTCTCGACCGGTCCGCCGTCCTGGCCGAGGGGGCTCGGCCTTGCCCCCGGACCGGGCGCCACCCCCTAGCGCAGCTGATCCACGTACAGGTCCGTCCCCGGCACCGTCGGGATGAAGGGCGCCACCAGTTCCACCCGGCCCGCGTCCGCCCCCAGTGACTCCAGGTCCGCGAAGTGGTCCGTCCAGCACTCTCTCGGGTCGCTTTCCAGGAACCACAGCAGGGTCAGCCGGGTGTCGACGCCCTCGACCTGTTTCACGTACGTCATGCGGTCGCCGGGGAGCGGGGTCGGGCGGAAGAGCGTGACCATCGCCGCGGGTGAGCCGGCGAGCCGGCGGGGCAGTTCGCGCGAGCGCAGCCGTTCCAGGAGTTCCGCCCGCCGCTCGGGCCCCTCGGTGTCGATCACCTGGAGGATCAGCCCGGCGTAGGGGTGGTCGAGGGCGTGGAAGTCGCGGGGGCCGGCCGCTCCGTCGCGGTAGACGGTCGCCTCGTGGTCCTGGAACGCGGTGAAGACGTGGGTCCGTTCCTGGTGGACGCGGGCGTCGCGGTTGAGGCGCTTGTTGATGCCGACGGTCCACTTCATGTGGTCGTCGTAGCGGCCCTCGGTGATCCAGTACGTGGAGAGGTAGCAGCCCGCGGTGACGGGCCGGGCGACGGCGGACTTCTCCGGGGTGCGCAGGTCCTGGAGTTCACGGGTGGCGACCCAGCGGCGGCCCGCGTACATCCAGGGCATGGCCATGGCGCCGGCGTAGTAGTGGTCGTCCTCGTACCAGCGGTTGTACGCGTACTCGTGGCCCGGGTGCGGCTCGACCATGGTGATCAGCGCGTGGCCGGGCCGCACCCCGTACGGGCCGACGGACGCCAGCTCCGCGTACGTCTCGCTGCGGGTCTCCTCGCTCATCCTCGTTCCCCTTCCCTTGTCGGCGACTCGGCCCTACTCTGACGGACCGTCAGATCGATGAACAGGCCCAGGGAGGACCCGGATGCTGCTCCAGGGGAAGACGGTCGTCGTGTCGGGTGTCGGCGCCGGACTCGGTCACCGCATCGCCGAGACGGTCGTACGGGACGGGGGCAACGCGGTCCTCGGCGCCCGCACCGAGGCCAACCTCGCCAAGTCCGCCGCCGAGATCGACCCGGAGGGGCGCCGTACCGCCCACCGGGCCACCGACATCACCGACGAGGCGCAGTGCGACGCGCTCGCCGCCCTGGCGACCGAGCGGTTCGGCGGGATCGACGCGGTGGTCCACGTCGCCGCCTGGGACTCCTACTTCGGCGGCCTGGAGGACGCCGACTTCGCGACCTGGCAGGGGGTCCTCGACGTCAACCTGCTCGGCACGCTGCGGATGACCCGGGCCTGCCTGCCGGCGCTCAAGGCGCGCGGGGGTTCGGTGGTCCTGATCGGCACGCAGTCGGCGGTCGCCGCGCCCACACAGGTGCGGCAGGCGGCGTACGCGGCCTCGAAGGGGGCGCTGACCTCGGCGATGTACTCGCTCGCGCACGAGCTCGGGCCGCACCGCATCCGGGTCAACACCGTGCTGCCCGGCTGGATGTGGGGGCCGCCGGTGCAGGCCTTCGTCCGGTTCACCGCGCACACCGAGAAGGTCCCGGAGGCGGAGGTGCTCGCCCGGCTCACCGAGCGGACGGCCCTCCCGGAGCTCGCGACGGACGGGGACGTGGCGGAGGCCGCGGCCTTCCTCGCCTCGGACCGGGCGCGCGCGATCACGGGTCAGTCGCTCCTGGTCAACGCCGGGGAGCTGATGCGCTGATACCCGCAGGAACCTTCTGATTCTCCGCCGATTCCACGCGGGAGAAGTTCATGGACATGAACAAGAGTCAGTAAACAGAACGATTTTACTGTCCCTTGACCCTCCATTGCATTGTCCCTGCCTTGTAACTCGCCACACCATGAACGGCGTTCACAAGGCGGACCAGAACCCCTGGAGGGGGCTCCATGAACAGTCTCGACTGGGCCGTGCTCATCGGCTACTTCGGCGTGATGGTCGCGATCGGTGTCTGGTCCCACAAGCGGGTGGACACCGTCTCCGACTTCTTCACGGCCGGCGGCCGGATGCCCTGGTGGCTCTCCGGCATCTCCCACCACATGTCGGGCTACAGCGCGGTGATGTTCACCGGGTACGCGGGCATCGCCTTCACCTACGGCGTCACGTCCTACGTCACCTGGTCCTTCCCCATCGCGATCGGCATCGCCATCGGCGCGAACCTCTTCGCGCCCCGGCTCAACCGGCTGCGCTCCCGCCTCAAGGTGGCCTCCCCGCTCGAATACCTCAAGGACCGCTACAACCTCCCCACCCAGCAGGCACTCGCCTGGTCCGGCGTCCTGCTGAAGATCGTCGACGTCGGCGCCAAGTGGGCCGCCATCGCCACCCTGCTCTCCGTCTTCACCGGCATCTCCCTCAACCAGGGCATCCTCATCACCGGTGTGGTCACCGGCATCTACTGCACCGTCGGCGGGCTCTGGGCCGACGCCCTCACCGAACTCGGCCAGTTCGTCATCCAGCTCCTCGCCGGCGTCGCCATGCTCGTCGCCGTCCTCGGGAAGCTCGGCGGCTTCAGCGCCCTGTGGACCGTGTGGGACCGCCCCGAGCTCCAGGGCCACACCGCACCGACGGCCGGCCCGTACACGCTGACCTTCCTCCTCGCGTACCTCTTCATCAAGACCTTCGAGTACAGCGGCGGCATGTGGAACCAGGCCCAGCGCTACATGGCCACCCCCGACGCCCGCGCGGCCACCCGCTCCGGCCGGCTCTCCGCGGCGCTCTGGTTCGTCTGGCCGCTGGTCCTCTTCTTCCCCATGTGGGTCGCGCCGCTGCTCGTCGACCCGAAGAAGCCCGACGCCTCCGACTCGTACGCCCTGATGACCGAGCAGCTGCTGCCGCACGGCCTCCTCGGCCTGGTCGTCGTCGGCTTCTTCTCGCACACCATGGCCATGTGCTCCTCCGACGCCAACGCCATCGCCGCCGTCTTCACCCGTGACATCGCCCCCGCCGTCAGCAAGGCCGCCCGGGGCTGGAGCCAGAAGGCCGGGCTGCTCGCCGCGCGCTGGTCGACGATCGCCTTCCTCGCGCTGTCGATGGCCATCGCCACCCAGGTCAACTCCCCCACCTTCAAGGACATCATCACCGTCGTCATCAAGTGGGTCGCCGGGCTCATGGGGCCGATCGCCATCCCCTTCATGCTCGGCCTGCTCCGCACCTTCCGGAAGTCCGGCCCGACCGCGGCGCTCGTCTCCTGGGCCGCCGGACTCTTCGTCTTCTGGCTCACCAACTACGGCCTCGACGGCATCGAGCTGCAGATCCAGATCGTCTCGCCGCTCGCCACGTCCCTCGTCCTGTACGTCCTCATCGGCTTCGTCCGGCCCGAGGACACCCCGGAGCGGGACGCGCTCCTGGCCCGGATCGGCAGCGACCCGGACGACGAGGGCGACGCCGCGATCCCCGCGCAGGGCGGCGAGCGCGCCGGTCAGCCCCTCGGGTAGCGCCGGTCGGCGCCGGGGCGAGGCACGCCGGTCAGCCCCTCGGGTAGCGCGCCAGCCAGCCCGGCGACGACTCCGTCGGGCCGTGCAGGGCGGCCCCCTGCGTCATCTCCATCGAGAAGTCGTCCGCGAGCTCCAGGACCGTCGCACGGCCCTCCAGTTCGGCCAGCCAGGCCGGCGGGAGGGCCGTCTCGCCGTGCAGGGCGCCGAGCAGCGCGCCCGTGAGCGCCCCGGTCACCGCCGACGGCCCGTCGTGGTTGACGGCGAGCCGCAGCCCGTGCCGTACGTCCTCGCCGACCAGCGCGCAGTACACGGCCGCCGCCAGCTGCCCCTCCGCCCGGTCCTCGTCCGCCCCGAGGGCGGCCACCCGCTCCGGATCCGGAACCCCTTCCCGTACGGCTCCGAGGGCGCGGCCCAGCGCCTCGGTGACCGGCTCGTGGCCGGGGCGCGCCGCCAGCTGCCCGAGGGCCCGGTCGACGGCCGCCTCCACGGAGCCGCCGCGCGCGAGGCCGTGGACGACGACCGCGAAGGCGCCGGCGGCGAGGCCTGCGGCCGGGGCGCCGTGGCTCTGGGCGGCGCACTCCACGGCGAGCTGGCAGACGAGCTGCGGCTCCCAGCCGACGAGCAGCCCGAAGGGGGCGGAGCGGACGAGCGCGCCGGAGTCGGAGGCCTCCGGGTTCTTGGGCCTGTCGAGGGTGCCGAGGACCTCGTCGCCGAAGCCGGTGAGGCAGGCGCGGGGCGGGTTGCGGCGGGCGTAGAGCCATTCCTCGTGGGCGAGCCAGCCGTTGTCCTTGCGACGCTCGTCGGGGCCCCAGTCGCGCTGGGTGGCGGCCCAGCGCAGATGCGCCCGGTGGACGTCGGTGGGCGGGTGCCAGGCGCCGGTGTCGCGGCGGACCTGGGCGCGGATCAGGCCGTCGACGGTGAAGAGCCCCATCTGGGTGGCGGCGGTGACGGCGCCGCGGCGGCCGAACGCGGGCGCGGGCTCGCCGAGTCCGTCAGGTCCGTGGGCGTCCCTGATCTCGTCGAGGGTGAGCCCGTCGACGCCGGCGCCCAGGGCGTCGCCGAGGGCTCCGCCGAGCAGACAGCCCCGTACGCGGGCGCGGAAGTCCTGCTGTTCGGCGCGGCCCCACACGGCCGCGGCTGTCGTGGCCACGACGTGCCCTCCCCCCGTAGACCGGTCTGCGCAGCACTGTAATGGACCGGATACGCCCGTTCGGGGACCGGAACGTTATGTGATCCGAAGCCCTTCAGTTCACTTTTGACCGCAGTTCACCCGAGGTTGGGGCATGACTTGAACGATCCGCGTCATGAACCCCCTGACACGAGTCACGTCCCTCTCCGCCGCGGCACTCGCGGCCGTCCTGCTCACCGGGCTCGTCGCCCCGGCCGCCTCCGCGCACTCCCCCGGCCACCGGCACGGCGACGACCGCCGCGTCCCCTTCACCGCCGCGACCGTCACCGAGCACACCGGCGGCACCTACACCGTCGCGTGGAGCGCCCCCGGCACCCGCGGGGTCACGATCCGCACCGGCGACCGGACCGTCGCCCGCGGCGGCGCCACGGGCTCCGTCACCGTCTCCGGCCTCGCCGCCACCGACCGCCGCTGGTTCGACCTGGTCCCCGACCGGGGCACCCCGCTGCACCTCGCCGACCGGCTGATCCGCCTCCAGGGCACGGTCAACCTCCGTGACGCGGGCGGCTACCGCACCGCCGACGGCCACTGGGTGAGGATGGGCGAGGTCTACCGCTCCGACTCCCTGGAGAAGCTCACCGACGCCGACCTCGCCAAGCTGCGGCGCCTCGGTGTCCGTACGGTCTTCGACCTGCGCACGGAGTCCGAGCGGACCTCCGCGCCCGACCGCGTCCCGGCGGGTGCCACGCACGTCGTCGCCGACGTCCTCGCCGGCACCGGCACCTTCACGTCGATGCCGAAGAGCCCCGCCGAGGCCGCGGCCATGATGGTCGAGGGCAACCGCTTCATGGTGAGCGGCGACACCGCCCGCACCGCCTACACCACCGTCTTCGACGGCATCGGCACCGACCGCGGGCGCGGCGTCCTCTTCCACTGCACGGCCGGCAAGGACCGCACCGGCTGGTCGAACGCCGCCCTGCTCACCGCCCTCGGGGTCCCCGAGGAGACCGTCATGGCCGACTACCTGGCCAGCAACACCTACCGGGCCGCCGCCAACGAGGCGATCCTCTCCCACCTCCCGGCCCCGCAGGCCGCCGTCTACAAGCCCCTCCTCGACGTCCGCCCCGCGTACCTCGACGCGAGCTTCGACGAGGTCGAGGAGGAGTACGGCTCCTTCCGCGGCTACCTGCGGAAGGGCCTCGGCATCGACGACCGGGAGCTCAAGGAGCTGAAGAAGGACCTGCTGGTCGGCTGACCCGCTACTCCTGCGGGAGGACCGGCAGCAGTTCCGGGAGGTGTCCGTCCGACGCCCTCGCCGTGCGCTGTCGTTCTTCCGGCACCTCGCCGTAGAGGGTCGTCCGGGGCTTCGCCGGGCGGCCTGCCGCTTCGGCGATGGCTTCGAGGTCGCGGATGGAGCGGTAGGAGCCGTAGCTGGAGCCGGCCATGCGGGAGATGGTCTCTTCCATCAGGGTTCCGCCGAGGTCGTTGGCGCCGGAGCGGAGCATCTCGGCGGCGCCTTCGGTGCCGAGCTTGACCCAGCTGGTCTGGATGTTGGGGATGTGGGGGTGGAGGAGGAGGCGGGCCATGGCGATGACGGCGCGGTTGTCACGGGCGGTGGGGCCGGGGCGGGCGATGCCGGCGAGGTAGACGGGCGCGTTGGTGTGGATGAAGGGGAGGGTGACGAACTCGGTGAAGCCGCCGGTCTCCTGCTGGATGCGGGAGAGGGTGCGGAAGTGGCCGAGCCAGTGCCGTGGCTGGTCGACGTGCCCGTACATCATCGTGGAGGAGGAGCGGATGCCCAGTTCGTGGGCGGTGGTGACGACCTCGATCCAGGTGGCGGTGGGGAGTTTGCCCTTGGTGAGGACCCAGCGGACCTCGTCGTCGAGGATCTCGGCCGCGGTGCCGGGGATGGAGTCCAGCCCGGCCTCCTTGGCGGCGGTGAGCCATTCGCGGATGGACAGGCCGGTGCGGGTGGCGCCGTTGACGACTTCCATGGGGGAGAAGGCGTGGACGTGCATGCCGGGTACGCGCTTCTTCACGGCGGCGGCGATGTCGAAGTAGGCGGTGCCGGGCAGGTCGGGGTGGATGCCGCCCTGCATGCAGACCTCGACGGCGCCGACGTCCCAGGCCTGTTCGGCGCGGTCGGCGACCTGGTCGAGGGAGAGGGTGTAGGCGTCGGCGTCGGTACGGCGCTGGGCGAAGGCGCAGAAACGGCAGCCGGTGTAGCAGACGTTGGTGAAGTTGATGTTCCTGGTGACGATGTACGTCACCTCCTCGCCCGACACCGACCTGCGGACGTCGTCCGCGATCCGGGTCAGGGCGTCGAGCGCCGGCCCGTCGGCGTGCAGGAGCGCCAGCGCCTGGGCGTCGGTCAGCCTGGTGGGGTCGTCGGCGGCGACGGCGAGGGCCTCGCGGACGTCGGCGTCGACGCGTTCGGGGACCATGCCGGGGGCGGCGGCTTCCCGCAGGGCGTCCCAGTCGCCGTAGACGTCGTCGAAGTCCTCGCGCCGGTCGTGCGTGCGCCCGGTGGTGTCGATGGTGGTGTGCAGGTCGGTGCGGCCGGACGCGGTGAACGCCTCGTCGGGCTCCTGCCACGGCAGCCCGCGCACCGGTGCGTCGGGGTTCGCGAGGCCCGTCTCGGGGTCGGCGAGGGCGCGGACGTGCGGTAGGAGGCGCGGGTCGAGCCAGGGCTCGCCGCGCGTGACGAACTCCGGGTAGACGCAGAGCCGCTCCCGCAGCTCGAAGCCCGCCGCCCGGGACTTCTCGGCCAGCTCCTCGATCCGCGGCCAGGGGCGCTCCGGGTTCACGTGGTCGATGGTGAGGGGGGAGACGCCGCCCCAGTCGTCGATGCCCGCGGCGATCAGGCGCTCGTACTCGGAGTCGACGAGGTTGGGCGGGGCCTGGAGGCAGGCGGAGGGGCCCATGATGTGGCGGGCGACGGCGACGGTCGCGACGAGGTCGTCGAGTTCGGCGTCCGGCATGCCGCGCATGGCCGTGTCCGGCTTGGCACGGAAGTTCTGGATGATCAGCTCCTGGACGGAGTGATACGCCCGCGAGACCCTGCGCAGCGCGAACAGCGACTCCGCCCGCTCCTCCGGCGTCTCCCCGATGCCCAGGAGCAGGCCGGAGGTGAAGGGGACGGAGGACCGCCCGGCGTCCTCGAGGACCCGCAGCCGGACCGCCGGCTCCTTGTCGGGGGAGCCGTGGTGCGGGCCGCCGGGCTCCGACCACAGCCGGGTCGCGGTCGTCTCCAGCATCATCCCCATCGACGGGGCGACGGGCTTGAGCCGCTGGAAATCGGTCCACGACATCACCCCGGGGTTGAGGTGGGGCAGGAGCCCGGTCTCTTCCAGGATGCGGATGGCCATGGCGCGGACGTAGGCGATGGTGTCGTCGTAGCCGTGCGCGTCGAGCCATTCGCGGGCCTCGGGCCAGCGGTCCTCGGGCTTGTCCCCGAGAGTGATCAGCGCTTCCTTGCAGCCCAGTTCCGCGCCACGGCGGGCGATGTCGAGGACCTCGTCCGGCGACATGAACATGCCGTGCCCGTCGCGGCGGAGCTTGCCCGGGACGGTGACGAAGGTGCAGTAGTGGCACTTGTCCCGGCACAGCCGGGTCAACGGTATGAACACGCTCTTGGAGTAGGTGATGATCCCGGGCCGGCCGGCCGCCTCGAGCCCGGCGTCCCGGACCCGTCCCGCGGACGCGACCAGGTCCGCCAGATCCTCCCCCCGCGCCCGCAGCAGCACGGCCGCCTCGCCGACATCGAGCGCGACCCCGTCCCTGGCCCGCTTCAAGGCACGGCGCATGGCGTTCGCGGTGGGGCGGGCTTCCTGGTCATCCGTCATGAACCGAGCATACGAGCGGGCACCACGAGGAGGCTTCGGGTCCCCGCAGGAAGCGGCGGATCCGTCCACGAAGCGGTGCCGGGTGCAGCCAGGCGCCAAGCGGCAGCGGCAAGCGGCAAGCGGCAAGCGGCCGATCCTCCACGAAGCGGTGCCGGGTGCCGCCCGGCGCCTCGGCGTCACGGGGGCGTGTTCCGCGGTCGACAGGTCAGAGGTACTCGGCGTACGCGTCCAGGACCCGCAGGACCTCCGGTTCGGTCGCCGGGGGGAGCTGGAGGACGACCTCCCGGCAGCCCAGTTCCGCGTAGTGCGCGAGCTTGCCCGGGGTCGGGAGGACCGCGTACGGGACGATCTCCAGGGTCTTCGGGTCTCGGCCCGCCTCTTCCCACGCCTCCTTCAGGACCGGGAGCGACTCCGTCAGGCCGCGGCCGCCGATCGGCATCCAGCCGTCCGTCTGTGCGGCGATCTGGGCGAAGAGCTTCGGGCCCGCCGCGCCGCCGAGGAGGATGCGGGGCGCCCCGCCCCCGGGCTTCGGCCAGGCTTCCGAGGCGCGGACCGAATGGCCGAACTCTCCTTCGTACGCCGTGGGTTCAGGGGCCCAGAGCGCTCGCATCAGGTCGAGGCGGTCGCGGCCGAGCTCCCGGCGGGTGCGCCAGTCCACGCCGTGGTCGGCGGCCTCCTCCTTGTTCCAGCCGAAGCCGAGGCCGAGGGTGAAGCGGCCGCCGGAGACGTGGTCGAGGGTCGCGATCTGCTTGGCGAGGGCGATCGGGTCGTGCTCGGTGATCAGGGTGACGCCGGTGCCGAGCGCGAGGCGCTCGGTGACGGCGGCGGCCTGGCCGAGGGCGACGAAGGGGTCGAGGGTGCGGCCGTACTCCCGGGGCAGTTCACCGCCCGCCGGGTAGTCCGTGTCCCTGGCGACGGGGATGTGGGTGTGCTCGGGGAGGTAGAGCCCGCCGAAGCCGCGCTGTTCGAGCTCGCGCGCGAGCCGCACGGGGCTGATGGTCTCGTCGGTCAGGAAGATCGTGGTCGAGATCCGCATAGCGGCACGGTAGGGCGTGGGGGCTGGATTTCCGAGAGGTGCGACACGGGTGCGTGCCGCGTTGGCCGGGCGTTCACGGGTGCGCGCCAGGGTGCCTCCATGAGCGAACCGAGCAGACGGGCACTCCTCGCGACAGGCATCACGACGGGCATCGCTTCGGCCGTCACACTGGGCGGTGTGAGCTTCGCCCACGCCGAGGACGGCGAACGGACGGAGACCGTGACCGGCACGCTGCCGCCCGGCTCCCCCGACTACGTGTACCTCCCCGTCGAGCTGCCCCGCGGCGTCCGCGAGCTCCATGTCGCGTACTCCTACGAACGGCCCGCCGTGCCCGTCGGCACCCAGGGCAACGCCCTCGACATCGGCCTCTTCGACCAGCGCGGCACCGCACTCGGCGGGAACGGCTTCCGCGGCTGGTCGGGCGGCGCGCGCAAGGAGTTCTTCGTCCGGACGGACGAGGCGACGCCGGGCTACATCGCCGGGCCGCTGAAGGCCGGCACCTGGTACGTCGTCCTCGCCCCCTACACCGTGGCGCCGCAGGGGCTCCCGTACCGCGTCACGGTCACCCTCCGGTTCGGCGCCGGGGCGCCGGCGCCCCGCCCGGTGTACCCGCCGGAGCGGGCCGCGGGCCGTGGCCGCGCCTGGTACCGCGGCGACTGCCACGTCCACACCGTGTACTCGGACGGGCGCCGGACCCCCGCCGAGGTCGCCGCGCTCGCCCGCGCCGCCGGGCTGGACTTCCTGACCGCGACCGAGCACAACACCCACGGCGGGCACGGCGCGTGGGCCGGGCTCGCCGGGGACGACCTGCTGATCCTGCTCGGCGAGGAGGTCACCACCCGCAACGGGCACGTCCTCGCGATCGGCACCGACCCGGGCACCTTCGTCGACTGGCGCTACCGGGCCAGGGAGAACCGTTTCGGGCACTTCGCGCGGGAGATCCGCCGGGCCGGCGGCCTCGTCGTCCCCGCCCATCCGCACGCCACCTGCGTCGGCTGCATGTGGAGGTCCGGCTTCGGCGAGGCGGACGCCGTCGAGGTGTGGAACGGCCCCTTCACCCCGGACGACGAGGTGTCCCTGGCCGGCTGGGACGCGGCGCTGGCCCGGGGCCGCTGGACGCCCGCGATGGGCAACAGCGACGCCCACCGCGACCCGGAGCGCGTCGGCACCCCGCAGACCGTGGTCCTCGCCGACGACCTGAGCCGGAGGTCGATCCTCGCGGGGCTGCGCGCGGGCCGCTCGTACGTCGCCGAGTCCTCCGCGGTCTCCCTGGAGTTCTCGGTGACGGACGGCCGGGGGCGTTCGGCGGGCATCGGGGAGCGGCTGCGGGTCGCGGACGACGAGCCGGTGACGGTACGGCTGAGGGTGACCGGCGCCCCGGACGGCGGCACGGTCCGCTTCGTCACGGACCAGGGAGTGCTGCACACGACGCCCGTGGCGGCCGGACCCGCCGAGTGGGCGACGACCGCCGCGTACGCCACGTACGTGCGCGCCGAGGTCCGGCACCCGGCGGCCCTGCCCCCGCTGCCGGGGGCGCTCGTCGCCTTCACGAACCCGGTGTTCCTGGACGTCCGCTGACGGGCGGGAGCCCTCAGTCCCCGAGCGCGGCCACCGCTCGCTGTTCGCCCGCCAGGTCCCCGTAGCCGCCGCGCTCCCAGACCCGTTCGCGGAACTGCTGGAGGGTGAGGGGGGCACGGTCCTCGCCGGGGACGTCCTCGAAGTGGACCGTGCCGCAGCGGTGGCAGTACCAGCCGCACGACCAGAGCTCCTCGGCGTGGTGGCGGCCGCGCGTCAGGCGGGTGAAGCGGGCCTTGCGCCGGTACAGCCAAGTGAACACCAGGACGGCCGTGAGCAGCGCGAGGGCCGAGATCCAGCCCAGGTAGGCGAGGTCCGGTGGCGGCCCGGGGTCACCGAAGGGCGACTCCGGTCGGACCAGTTGGTAGCCGTTCCGTTCCAGAGGTTCCGCCGGAGCCGGCTCGTCCTCGAACCACTTCCCGGACAGGAGCCCGATCAGGAACGTGACGACGGCGACGACGGCGGCGAGGAAGCCGAGGCAGCCGACGGCGTACGAGGGCGGCTCGGGTACGGGCGCGAGCGCCTTGGACAGCCCTGTCGTCGCCGTCCGCGTCACGGTCCGCATGTCGCCGTCCCGGTTCCGCTCCCGGCTGCTCACGGAGTCCCGTCCGGCGAGGTACACGGCCGGCACGGCCTGCACCCGGTCGTCGCTCCCGCATCTCGGGCAGGTGTGTGTGCTCATGCCGTCTCCCCCGGTCGATCGTGCAATGAGTGACGGGATCATGCCATGTGCGGTTCCGGGCGGGACCGAAATACACGGGCGGCCTCCGGCACCGGACGCCTACCGTGACCCCGTGCTGAAGCGAATCGAGACGTACTACGACGCCGTCCCCCGTTCCGCCGCCCGCGCAGAGGAGTTCGGGCCGCTGACCCTGTTCGTACGGGAGGGGGCGGGCTGGCCGTACTACGCGCGGCCCACGCTCGGGTACGACGGGGAGGTGACGGTCGCCGACGTGGACCGGGTCAGGGCGCGGCAGCGGGAGCTGGGCGCGCCCGAGGCGTTCGAGTGGGTGGCCGAGACGACGCCGGGGCTGCGGGCGGCGGTGGAGGCGAGCGGGCTCACCGTCCACGAGCATCCGCTGATGGTCCTGGCGGGCGACGCGCTCCCGGTGGCCGGGCCCGAGGGCGTCACCGTACGGATGGTCGGCGCGCGCGATCCGTTCCTGGCGAGCGCGGTCGCCGCTCCGTACGCGGCCTTCGGTGCCGAGCCGACGCCGGACGCCGTCGCCCAGGTCGCCGACCGGATCGCGGCGGGTCACACCCATCTCTCGGCCGCCCTGGACGACGCAGGCACCGCGCTCTCGGCGGGGCAGCACCAGCCCGTCGGGGCCGTCTCCGAGGTCGTCGGCGTCGGCACCGTCCCGGCGGCGCGGCGCCGGGGCCTCGGGCTCGCGGTGACGGCGGCGCTGGTGTCCGACGCCCGGTCCCGCGGCGTGGAGCTGGTGTTCCTGTCGGCGTCGGACGCGGACGTGGCCCGGCTCTACGGGCGGCTCGGCTTCCGTACGGTCGCCACCGCGCTCATCGCGGAGGCGTAGCGGGACCCCTCCCTCGGGCGGGTGCGGCGGCGACCCGTGGCTCGCGGGCGAGCAGCACGTCCACCGGGTCCTCCGACTCGTGGGCGAAGCCCTCCCGCTCGTAGAGGCGGAGGGCGGCGCTGCCCTGGAGCACGACCAGGCGGACCGGTGCAGCGGCCTCGTCCGCCCGGGCGAGGAGCTCCCGCAGCACCGCTGTCCCGAGGCCTCGCCCCTGGACCGCGGGGGCCAGGTAGAAGTGCTCCAGGTAGAGCCCTTCGCCGTCTTCGCAAGGGCGCAGCGTCACACAGCCCGCGAAGCCGCCGTCCACCTCGACGACCGAGGTGTGCCCGGGCGAGAAGCCGTCCCTCAGCCGCTGCCGCACCCGGTGCTCGTCGTAGCGCCCGAGGCGCACCAGGTCGTCGCGCATGACGACCGCCCGCAGCTCGGCCATCGCCTCGACGTCCTCCGCCCTCCCGGGGCGCAGGGACCAGTTCGTCTCTCCGTGCATGGGCGCATCCTAGGAAGGCTTCGGAAGCGCCCTCGTAACCGGATCCATGCCGTCCGCGTTGGTGCGGGCATGAAGAAGATGCTCACCGCAGTCGCCCTGACCTGTTTCGCCGCGACCGGCGGCCTCGCCGCCGCCGGAACGGCCGCCGCCGACACGGGCGGGATGAACCTGCCGTCGGTCGTGCCGCTCAGCGGCGTCCTGACCCCGAAGGCCAAGCCGGCCGGTACGCCCGACCTGCCGCCCGCGAACGCGGCGGTGGAACGCCTGCTCCCCGGACACCACTGAGCCGTACGCGGGCGACGGGAAGGACGACGAAGGTGGCGGGACCCCCCACGGGCCCGCCACCTTCGCGTTTCAGCGACTCAGGAACGCTCCACCGGACGCACCGGACTCAGTCGGCGACGACCAGCGACGGCGTCTCCTTCGTCAGGACCTCGCCCCGGAAGAACGCGGGGCTGCGGCGCTGCATGACCAGCATGATCACCACGCCGATGAGCAGCAGTCCGACGCCGATCACGAAGACCGAGCCGACGCCGAAGACCGCGGAGCCGGAGCCGTACGCCGGGTCCCACATGTCGTACAGCGTCTTGCCGAAGACGGCGGTCAGCATCAGTCCGCCGAGCAGCGGCATCAGGCCCTTGTAGGCGAAGTCCCGGCCGGAGCGGAAGAGCTCGCCGCGGAAGTACCAGACGCAGGCGAAGGCCGTGAGCGCGTAGTAGAAGCAGATCATCAGGCCGAGCGCGTAGATGGTGTCGACCAGGACGTTCTCGCTGAGCAGGGTCATCACGGTGTAGAAGACGCCGGTGGCGACACCAGCCACGATCGTGGCCTTGCCGGGGGTCTTGAAGACCGGGTGGACCTTGGTGAAGGACTTCGGCAGGGCCTCGTACGTGGACATCGCGAGCACCGTGCGGGCGACCGGGATGAACGTCGTCTGGAGGCTCGCCGCCGCCGAGGCGAGGACCGCGACGAAGAGCAGGATGCCGAGCGTGGGGCCCATGACCGGGCCGGCGAGGGCGGCGAAGACGTTGTCGGAGGTCTCCGGGTTGGCGAGGCCGAGGCCCTCCTCGCCGGAGCCGACGACCATCTGCGCGGCGATGCCGGTGGCCAGGTAGGAGCCGACCAGGACGACCATCGCGATGAGCGCGGCGCGGCCGGGGGTCTTGGCGCTGCCGGTGGTCTCCTCGTTGGTCGCCATGCAGGCGTCCCAGCCCCAGTACATGAAGATCGAGAGCGAGAGGCCGGCGGTGAAGGCCGCGAAGGACTGGACCGCGAAGGGGTTCATCCAGGACCAGGAGAAGTCGACCGAGGTCTCGAAGGAGCCGGCCTTCGTCAGTGCCATGCCCACGAAGACGGCGAGGACGACGAGCTGGAGGCCGACGAGGGTGTACTGGACGCCCTTGGTGGCGGTCATGCCGCGGTAGCTGATCGCGGTGGCCGCGGCGATGAGGGCCAGGCAGGTGACGATGTGGACGGCTTTGTTGTCGTCCAGGGCGGCGATGGACGGAGCGCCGCTGATCTCACCGGCGAGGAGCCAGAAGTAGGAGGTCGCGACGCCCGCCAGGTTGGAGAGGACGATGATCGTCGCGATGACGAGGCCCCAGCCGCACATCCAGCCGATCCGGGGCCCGAAGGCCTTCACGGTCCAGGTGAACGAGGTGCCGCAGTCGGGCATGACCTTGTTGAGCTCCCGGTACGCGAAGGCGACGAGGAGCATCGGGAGGAAGCCGGCGAGGAAGATCGCGGGCATCTGCAGTCCGACCTCGCCGGCGGTGGAGCCGAGCGTCGAGGTCAGGCAGTAGACGGGGGCGACGGTCGAGATGCCGATGACGGCACTGCCGAGGAGGCCGACGGAGTTTCCGCCGAGGCCTTTGGTGCGGACGCCATGGGCACCGGCCGCGCCGTCGGTGTCACCCGGGGCATTGACGCCCCTTACCGTGTCTCCGGCCTGGGGCCGCGCATCCACCTGAGTCATGAACAGGACGTTAAAGGCTGCGGTTTCCATATCCGGAGGATCGAAATCCGCTCACCTGATCGATCGCCGCCTTGCATTGCGAGGGTCGAATCGGATGTGCGCCAATGATTGAAAGATCGACCAACGGCACGGGCCGACCAACTGGTAGGTCGGTCGACCCATGTCCGATATGCGGGAACCGCAGCTGGGTCCGAAATGTCCTATTCGAAATTTTCCCGAGGAATTTTCGAGGACGTCGTCAGCCCGGCCACACCACCGCCTGCAGCTCGCTGTACGCGTGCAACGCGTACGAGCCCACGTCCCGTCCGACCCCGCTCCGCTTGAATCCGCCGAACGGCGCCTCCATGTTCCGTCCGATCGTGTTCACGCCCACCCCGCCGGCCCGCAGCCGGGCCGCGATCCGGAAGGCGCGGGCCACGTCGCCCGACCACACGTAGTCGAGGAGCCCGTAGTCGCTGTCGTTGGCGAGCGCGATGCCCTCCTCCTCGTCGTCGAAGGGGACCACCACGACGACCGGCCCGAAGATCTCCTCCCGCACCACCCGCATCTCGTTGGTGCAGTCGGCGAGCAGCGTCGGCGCCACGTAGAAGCCCTTCGGGAGGTCCGGCCGCTCGCCGCCGACGACCACCCGCGCCCCCTCCTTCCGGCCGAGCTCGACGTACGACTCCACCCGGTCGCGGTGGGCCGCCGAGATCACCGGGCCGACGATCGTGCCCCGCTCCGCCGGGTCCCCCACCTTCATGAAGGCCAGATAGCCGGTGAGCTTCTCGATCAGCCGCTCGTAGATCCCGCGCTGGGCGAGCACCCGGGTCGGGGCCGTACAGATCTGCCCGCTGTAGAAGGAGAACGTCGTCCCGATCCCCATCACCGCCGCATCCAGGTCGGCATCGTCGAGGACGAGGGCGGCCCCCTTCCCGCCCAGCTCCATCAGCTGCCGCTTGAGCGTGCGGCCGCAGACCTCGCCGATCGCCTGCCCGACCGCCGTGGAGCCGGTGAACGACACCATGTCGACGTCCGGGGAGTCCACGGCCGCCCGACCCGCCTCCACCGAGGAACCGGTGACCACGTTGACGACACCCGGCGGGACGCCGGCCTCCTCCAGGGCGCGGGTCATCGCGTACACGGAGAGCGGGTCCTGCGGGGCGGGCTTCACCAGGACCGTGTTGCCCATCGCGAGCGCGGGGGCGACCTTGCCCGCCGGGTTGGCCCAGGGGTTGTTGTACGAGGTGATGCAGGTGACGACCCCGACCGGGCGACGCACCGCCACCGCGCCGAACACCCCGGCCTTCCCCATCGGGCCCGCCTCGTTGATCTGCGGGGGCAGCGCCTGCTCGACCGGTTCCATCGCCCCCCGCGCGTACCGCCGGAAGCGGGCGGAGCCCACGGCGACCTGCATGCCGCGCGCGGTGCCGGTCGTCGCACCCGTCTCGGCGCGGGCGAGAAGGGTGTTCGCCTCGGCGTCCCTGGCCATCAGGTCGGCCGCCCGGTCGAGGATCGCCGCCCGCTCCTCCGGCTTCGTCCGCGACCAGGAGTCGAAGGCCTCGCGGGCCGCGGCGGCCGCGTCGTACACCTGGGCACGGGAGGCCTCCGGGGCGAGTCCGACGACCTCCTCGGTGGCCGGGTCGATCACCTCGTAGTGACCGCCGTCGGGCTCGACCCACTCGCCGCCGATGAAGAGCTGCTGGTTCACCTGGTCGCCACCGTCCTCGTGTCACGGCCGGAGCGCAGTACCTTCCCCGGGACCGCGCCGGTCACCTCGTCGTCCCGTACCGTCTCCACGCCGTTGACCCGTACCGACACGATCCCGACCGCCCGCGAGTCGAGCCGCGGGCTCTCCCCCGGCAGGTCGTGCACGAGGGTCGCCGGGCCCGCGTCGATCCGCTCCGGGTCGAAGAGGACCAGGTCGGCGTGGAAGCCCTCGGCGATGCGGCCGCGCTCGCGGAGCCCGAAGAGCCGGGCCGGGTCGTCGGTCAGCATCCGCACCGCCCGCTCCAGCGGCACGAGCCTCCGGCCGCGCAGACAGTCGCCGAGGAACCGGGTCGTGTACGGCGCCCCGCACATCCGGTCCAGATGGGCGCCCGCGTCGGAACCGCCGAGCATCACGTCCTCGTGGTCCCAGGTCTCGCGGCGCAGCGCCCAGGAGGCCGGGTCGTTGTCGCTGGGCATCGGCCACAGGACCGTCCGGAGCTCGTCGTGGGCGCAGATCTCGACGAGGCACTGGAAGGCGTCCTGGCCGCGCTCGGCCGCGATGTCGTTCACCACGCGGCCGGTGAGTCCCTCGTTCTCGGGGCTGTACGTGTCCCCGATGACGTACCGCCCGAAGTGGGCGAGCCGCCGGAAGACGCCGGCCTCCCTGGAGTCGGCCCGCCGCAGCATCTCGGCCCGCACGTCCGGGTCACGGAGCTTCTCGATCCGCTCCGGGACGGGAAGTCCGAGGACCTCCCCCCACCCCGGGATGAGATTGAGGGCGCAGAACGTCCCGAGCGACATGTTCATCGGGGTCAGGATCGGCATGGTGAGGGCCACGATCCGCCCGCCGGACTTCCGGGCCCGCTCGGAGGCGGTGAGCTGGCGCGGGACCCGTTCGGGGACGGACGCGTCGATCGTGAGGACGTTCCAGTTGAGAGGGCGTCCGGCGGCGGCCGTCATCTCGACGAACAGCTCGATCTCGTCGTCGGAGAACTGGTCGAGGCAGCCGGCCAGGATCGCTTCGAGCTGGGTGCCCTCGTGCTCGCCGACGGCGCGGGAGAGCGCGACGAGCTCCTCCGGGCCGGCGTGCCGGGAGGCGACGGGAGCGCCGTCGCCGTCGGAGTGGGTGGACGACTGGGTGGTCGAAAGACCCCAGGCACCGGCCTCCATGGCCTCCTTGAGGAGGGCGACCATGTGCGCCAGCTGCTCGGGGGTGGGCTGCCCGCCGACGGCGTCGGCGCCCATCACGTACCTGCGCAGGGCGCAGTGACCGACCATGAAACCGGCGTTGACGGCGATCCGGCCGTCGAGGGCGTCGAGGTACTCGGCGAACGACGACCAGGACCAGTCGACGCCCTCCTCCAGCGCCTTCAGGGCCATGCCCTCGACCTTCGACATCATGCGACGCGTGTAGTCGGCGTCCTCGGGCCGGTCCGGGTGGAGCGGGGCGAGGGTGAAACCGCAGTTGCCGCCGGCGACGGTGGTGACCCCGTGGTTCATGGACGGGGTGGCGTACGGGTCCCAGAACAGCTGGGCGTCGTAGTGGGTGTGCGGGTCGACGAAGCCGGGCGTGAGGACGAGACCGGTGGCGTCCTCGGTGCTCCCGGCCTCCTCGCGTACGGTGCCGGGCTCCGCGACGACGGCGATCCGGCCGTCGCGGATGCCGACGTCGGCGGTGAAGGCGGGGGCGCCGGTGCCGTCCACGACGGTGGCGCCCGTGATGAGGTGGTCGAGCATGACGGTCCCTTTCTGGACGTGGACACGGGTGTGCCCCGGACCGGGGGCCGCCGCGGAACGGCCTCCGGCCGGGGCCGGTACGGGGCGGCGGTCCGGGAAGACACCACCCCGCGCTCGTCGTGCACCGCGCTGCGGCTGCACCTGGCGGTCAGGCTTCCGGGCCTGGACCCGCACCCGATGTGCGTCGCACTGTGGGTGCGGGTCCAGGCACAAGGGCCGGGGGCGCCGCCAAGGGCGCCGTCCCGTGTGCCCACCCGTCCCGCCCTGGGGGTCCCCCCTGGACGAAGTCCTCGGGGGAGGGACGATCGCCCACACGGCGGGGGGCGCGGGACGCGGGCCCCACACGCCGGGCGGTGGCGGGCGGAGGCCCCTGCAAGGCGCGGGCCCCGCGCGCGGAGGCGGAGGCGCCGGTCAGGGGCTGGGCCCGTGCCGCGGGTGGAGCGTCAGGCGCCCGCGGCGCGGCGGAAGCGGGTCGTGCGGTGGATCGGGTCCGTGTCGATCTTCGGGATCACGTGCTCACCGATCAGCTTGATCGAGTTCATCGTGTCCTCGTACGAGATCCCGATCGGCAGTCCGAAGGACAGCTGGTCCGCCCCCGCCTGCTCCCACCGCTTGCACTGCGCCAGGACCTCCGACGGATCGCCGCAGATCATCAGCTCCTCCTGGATGAGGAGTTCGATGATCTCGGCGGAGTACTCGGGCAGCAGCTCGGGCCACTCCGGGATGCCCTCCGGCCGCGGGAAGGTGTCGTGGTAGCGGAACAGGAGGGACTGGAGGTAGTTCAGCCCGCCGCCGACCGCGATCTCGACCGCCTTGTCGTGGGTCTCGGCGCAGATCGCCGTCGAGGTCACCATGACGTTGTCGTTGACGAAGTCGCCGATCGCCTTGGCTTCCTTGATCGCGTTCTTGTACGACTCGACGACCCACTCCATGTCGGAGACCTTCTGCACGCTGAAGCCGAGGACTCCGAGGCCCTTCCTGCCGGCCATGGCGTACGAGGACGGGGACCCGGCGGCGTACCACATGGCGGGGTGGGACTTCCCGTACGGCTTCGGGAGGACCTTGCGGGGCGGCAGCGACCAGTGCTTGCCCTGGAAGCCGACGTACTCGTCCTGGAGCCACATCTTGGGGAACTCGGCGATCGTCTCCTCCCACAGCTCCTTGGTGTGGTTCATGTCGGTGATGCCCGGCATGAACCCGAGGATCTCGTGGGAGCCGGCGCCCCGGCCGGAGCCGAACTCGAAGCGTCCGCCGGAGAGATGGTCGAGCATGGCGACCTTCTCGGCGACCTTCACCGGGTGGTTGACGGGGGCGAGGGGGTTGAAGATGCCGGAGCCGAGGTGGATCCGGTCGGTGGCGTGGGCGAGGTAGCCCAGGTAGACGTCGTTGGCGGAGAGGTGCGAGTACTCCTCCAGGAAGTGGTGCTCCGAGGCCCAGGCGTACTTGAAGCCGGACCTGTCCGCCTGGATGACGTACTCGGTCTCCTCCATGAGCGCCTTGTGCTCGGCTTCGGGATCGGTCTCGGCGCGCTTGCCGACGTATCCCTGTACGAAGATCCCGAATTCCAAGGGGGTTCACCGTCCTCGTGAGTTCCTGACGGGTTTCTGACGAGCCGTCAGATTCTTGATGTGCCCGACTGTCGCACCGCGGGGTGGGCCCGTCAATAGCTGACGAGTCGTCAGGTAAGGCTGGAGCCGGAACTAGAAGAGGCTGACTCCCGCCAGCCAGCCGCCGTCGATCACGAACGGCTGCCCCGTGATGTACGCCGAGTCGTCACCGGTCAGGAACAGCGCGAGGGCCGCCACCTCGGCCGGGCGGCCGATCCGCCCGAGCGGCACGAGCTTGCGGTACAGCTCGGCCGTGGCGGCCGGGTCCACGCCCTCCGGGTTGCTCATGGGGGTGTCGATGGCGCCCGGGCAGACGGCGTTCACCCGTATCCCCTTCGCGGCCAGCTCCAGGGCCGCCACCCGGGTCAGCCCGAGGACGGCGTGCTTCGAGGCGGCGTACGCGCCGACCCCCGCCATCCCCGTCAGACCCGTGTACGAGGCCGTGTTGACGATCGTCCCGCCGCCGGCCGCCGCGATCTCGGGCGCGACGGTGCGGATGCCGAGGAAGCAGCCGGTCTGGTTGACGGAGACGATCGCCTGGAACTCCTCCAGGGGAGTGGAGAGCAGCTCGTTGAAGCGGAGGATGCCGGCGTTGTTGACGAGCCCGTCGATCTTCCCGAACCGCTCCTTGGCGACCGTCACGGCCGCGGCCCAGTCGTCCTCCCTGGTCACGTCCAGACGGACGTAGACGGCCCGCTCCTCCCCGAGCTCCTTGGCCAGCGTGGCGCCGGCGTCGTCGAGGACGTCCGCGAGGACGACCCTGGCGCCCTCCGCGGCGAACAGCCGGGCCTCCTGCTCGCCCTGCCCGCGTGCCGCGCCGGTGACGAGGACGACCCGTCCGTCGAGTGTGCCCATGTCCGTGCTCCCTAGAGGTGAGGGGCGACCTCCGTGCCGAAGGCCGCCATCTGGTCGACGAGTTCGGTACGGCTCCGGGAGCGGAACCGGACCTGGATCTGGTGCACGCCCATCTCCCCGTACGCGCGCAGGGAGGCGGCGATCTCCTCCGGGCGACCGCTGAGGGTGCGCCGGCCGACGGGCCGGTCGGGCGTGCCGATGTAGAGGGGCTCGGCGATCGCGCCGACGGTGATCGGCTCCGCGATCCCGGCCTCGGCGCGGAGCCGCAGCAGCTTCTGGATCTGCACGGCGAGCCGCTCGCGCGGATCGCCCTGCGGGAGCCAGCCGTCCCCCTTGAGCGCGGCGCGGCGCACGGCGGCCGGGGAGGAGCCGCCGACCCAGAGGGGGACGCGCTCCTGTGCGGGCCGGGGCAGCTGCCCGAGGTCCTTGAAGGCGAACCGCTCCCCCAGGTGCTCCGGGTACTCCTCGGGCCCGAGCGCGGCCCGCAGCGCGTCCATGGTCTCGTCGAGCACGGCGCCCCGGCGCGCGAAGTCCACGCCGAGCGTCTCGAACTCCTCCTGCACGTGCCCGGCGCCGACCCCCAGGACGAGCCGGCCGCCGGAGAGGTGGTCGAGCGTCGCGTACGCCTTGGCGGTGGCGAGCGGATGGCGCAGCCCGACGACGGCGACGTGCGAGAGCAGCCGGACGCGTTCGGTGGCGGCGGCGAGGAAGGAGAGCGTGGCGACCGGGTCGTACCAGACGGTGCTCATGGCCTCGGCGAGCCGGCGCGGGATGGCGACGTGCTCGCAGCAGGCGAGGTAGTCGAATCCGTGGTCCTCGGCGGCGCGGGCGACGGCGAGCAGATCGGCGACCCCGGCGGTCGCCTCCCAGGGCTCGGCGTAGATCGCGCTCTGCGACTGGACCGGCAGCTGCATCCCGTAGACCACCATGAGGAACCCCCTCGAGCCCTGGCCTCGCGGCCCTTGTCTGACGAACCGTCACTTCTGCGAGCGGGGCCCATGCTCGTACCTGACGGGCCATCAGACAAGGGGTGGGGGCCATCGGCCTACGGGCGCCAGAGGCCGTCCGGGGTCAGGCCGAGGAGGTCGATCGCGTTGCCGCGGACGATGCGCTCGACGACGTCGGGTGCCAGATGACCCATCTGCGCCTCGCCGACCTCCCTGGACTTGGGCCAGGTGGAGTCCGAGTGCGGGTAGTCCGTCTCGTACAGGACGTTCCCGACCCCGATCGCGTCGAGGTTCTTCAGGCCGAACGCGTCGTCGAAGAAGCAGCCGAAGACATGCCCGGCGAAGAGCTCCGACGGCGGGCGCAGCACCTTGTCGGCGACCCCGCCCCAGCCGCGGTTCTCCTCCCACACCACGTCGGCGCGCTCCAGGATGTACGGGATCCAGCCGATCTGGCCCTCCGCGTACATGATCCTGAGGTTGGGGAAGCGCTCGAACTTGCCGCTCATCAGCCAGTCGACCATCGAGAAACAGCAGTTGGCGAAGGTGATGGTCGAGCCGACGGCCGGCGGGGCGTCGGCGGACGTCGACGGCATCCGGCTGGACGAGCCGATGTGCATCGCGATGACCGTGCCGGTCTCGTCGCAGGCGCGGAAGAAGGGGTCCCAGTGGTCCGTGTGCACCGAGGGGAGCCCGAGGTGCGGCGGGATCTCCGAGAACGCGACCGCCCGCACCCCGCGCGCGGCGTTCCGGCGGACCTCGGCGGCGGCCAGCTCCGGGTCCCAGAGCGGGATGAGGGTGAGCGGGATGAGTCGCCCCTGCGCCTCGGGCCCGCACCACTCCTCCACCATCCAGTCGTTGTACGCCCGGACGCAGAGCAGCCCGAGCTCGCGGTCGCCCGCCTCGGTGAAGGTCTGCCCGCAGAAGCGGGGGAAGGTCGGGAAGCAGAGCGCGGACTGGACGTGGTTGACGTCCATGTCGGCGAGCCGCTCGGGCACCGAGTGGGAGCCGGGCCGCATCTGCTCGTAGGTGATGACTTCGAGCCGTATCTCGTCACGGTCGTAGCCGACGGCGGTGTCGAGGCGGGTCAGGGGCCGGTGCAGGTCCTCGTAGACCCACCAGTCGCCGATCGGGCCCTCGTCCCCCTTGGCCCCCATGACGGGGGCGAACCTCCCGCCGAGGAAGGTCATTTCCTTGAGCGGGGCGCGGACGATCCGGGGCCCGGTGTCGTGGTACCGGGACGGGAGCCGGTCCCGCCAGACGTGCGGGGGCTCCACGGTGTGGTCGTCCACCGAGATGATCTTCGGGAAGGTCTCCATGGCTTTCACGGTAGCGCTGATCTGACGGTCCGTCAGCTATCGTGCGGCGAATCGGTGGTACGACGGGCTCACTACGGCCGTGTCACGGCCCGGACTACGGCCGACCCGATGCTGACGGACTCCCTCCGGACAAGGCAGACTGTCCAGGGCGAAACAAGCGTGGGCGGTACGGGCAGGGGGAGCTATGGACCGTGAGAGCGGGCCGCGAGTTCCGGTGCAACGGGCTCCGAAGACGGGCGCGGACGCCGGCACGGGCCTGAACCCCGACGAGGGCGGTCGCGGACGGGCAGACACGGAAGCACAGGCCCTCACGGGCCGGGACGGGGCCGCGAGCGAGGGAGCGGGCCGGGGCGAGGGTATGCATTCCGGCCACGTCGCGGGTACGAACGGGGAGGCGGACGCGGGGCCCGACGCGGGCACGAACGCCGGGCCGGACACGGGTGCGGACGACAGGCCCGGCGCCGGGCCCGACGCGGGTGCGGACCCCGGGACGGACGACATCCCCGGTCACCACCCCACCGCACCCGCCTCCGGGCTCCTCCGGTTCGCCGTGCTCGGGCCCGTCCGGGCCTGGCGGGACGGGGAGCCCGTGCCCACCGGGTCCCCCCAGCAGCGGGCCCTGCTCGCCGCGCTGCTCCTGCGGGGCGGGCGCACCGCCACCGCCTCCGAGCTGATCGACGCCCTCTGGGGCGAGGAGTCGCCCTCGCAGGCCCTCGCGGCCGTACGGACGTACGCCTCCCGGCTCCGCAAGGCGCTCGGCCCCAAGGTCCTCGTCAGCGAGTCCGGCGGCTACGCCCTGCGCACCTCCGCCGCCGCGCTCGACGTCGCCGCCGCGCAGGAACTCGGCGTCGAGGCCGAGAAGCTGCGGGCCGCCGGGGACCGGGCGGGCGCCCGCGACCGGCTCGCGGAGGCGCTGGACCTGTGGGACGGCGAGGTGCTGGCCTCCGTGCCGGGGCCGTACGCCGAGACGCAGCGGACCCGTCTGGAGGAGTGGCGACTCACGCTCCTGGAGACCCGGCTCGACATCGACCTGGAGGTCGGCGCGCACGCGGAGGCCGTGTCCGAGCTGACCGCGCTCACCGCCGCGCACCCGCTGCGGGAGCGGCTCCGAGAGCTGCTGATGCTCGCCCTCTACCGGAGCGGCCGACAGGCCGAGGCGCTCGCGGTGTACGCGGACACGCGCCGGCTGCTCGCCGACGAACTGGGCGTCGACCCCACCCCCGAACTCTCCCGGCTCCAGCAGCGCATCCTGCAGGCCGACGCCGAGCTCGCCCGCCCGGTGGAGGAGGCCGCCCCGGCCGCTCCGTCCGTCGCCCGTCCCGCGCAACTCCCGGCGACCGTCCCGGACTTCACGGGCCGGGCCGCGTTCGTACGGGAGCTGGGCGCCCGGCTGGCCACGGCCGAGGGCCATGTCATGGCGGTGTCGGCGCTGGCCGGCATCGGCGGGGTCGGCAAGACGACGCTGGCCGTGCACGTCGCGCACGACGCCCGGCCGCACTTCCCGGACGGGCAGCTGTACGTGGACCTCCAGGGGGCGGGCTCCCGGGCGGCCGCGCCGGAGACGGTCCTGGGCTCGTTCCTCCGGGCCCTCGGCACCCCGGACTCGGCCATTCCGGACTCGCTCGACGACCGGGCTGCGCTGTACCGCTCGACGCTGGACGGGCGCCGGGTCCTGGTCCTCCTGGACAACGCGCGGGACGCGGCGCAGATCCGCCCGCTGCTGCCCGGCACGGCGGGCTGCGCGGCGCTGGTGACGAGCCGGATCCGGATGGTCGACCTGGCGGGCGCGCATCTGGTGGACCTGGACGTGATGTCCCCGGAGGAGGCGCTCCAGCTGTTCACGCGGATCGTGGGCGTGGAGCGGGTCCAGTCGGAACGCGAGGCGGCCCTCGACGTGGTGGCGGCCTGCGGTTTCCTGCCCCTGGCGATCCGGATCGCGGCCTCGCGACTGGCGGCCCGCCGGACGTGGACGGTGTCGGTCCTGGCGGCGAAGCTGGCGGACGAGCGGCGGCGCCTGGACGAACTCCAGGCGGGCGACCTGGCGGTGAAGGCCACCTTCGAACTCGGCTACGGACAGCTGGAGCCGGCGCAGGCGCGCGCGTTCCGGCTGCTGGGCCTTGCGGACGGCCCGGACATCTCGCTCGCGGCGGCCGCGGCGGTCCTGGACCTCCCGCTCTGGGACACGGAGGACCTCTTGGAGGCCTTGGTCGACACGTCCCTCCTGGAATCGGCGGCCCCGGGACGCTACCGCTACCACGACCTGGTACGGCTCTACGCGCGTGCGTGCGCGGACCGCGACGAACAGCCCCCGACGGAGAAGGAGGCGGCCCTGTCCCGCCTCCTGGACTTCTACCTGTCGACGGCGGCGCGGGTGTACGCGATCGAGCGCCCCGGCGACCGCCTCGTCGATCACCTGGAACCCACCACCCACGAGGGCCTCACCTTCACCGACCGCCACACGGCCCAGGACTGGCTCTACGCCGAGGCGAACTGCCTCCTGGCGACGGTCCGCCAGTCGGTGGCGTCCCCGGGGACCCTGCGGCGGGGCGTGGACCTGCTCTGGGCGTCGCTGGACCTGGCGGAGTCGGGCGCGAACTCGCGCGAGTACGAGGCGGTGGCGACGGTTCTGCGGGAGGCGGCGGCGCGCACCGACGACACCCGTGCGGCGGGCCGCGCGGCGATCGCGTCGGCGTACGTGCACCATGTGTCCGGCCGCTTCGACCAGGCGGACCAGGAGGCCCGTGAGGCGATGGGCCTGGCCGACCGGGTCGACGACCGCATGCCCCGCTCGTGGGCGGCGAACACCCTGGGCGTCATGGCGGTCTACCGCAACCGCTACGAGGAGGGCGAGGAGTTCCTCAACCGCGCCATCGAGGAGTTCCGGAACTGCCAGGACGAACCGGGTGAGGCGAGCGCCCTGTGCAACCTCTCCCGGATCCACCTGCTCACCGGGCGCACGACCAGCGCGGTCGTCCTGGCCCGCCGGGGAACGGCCATCTACGACCGGATGGGCCACGGCCTGAAGGGGGCGAACGGCCGCTACGCGATGGGTGTGGCGCTGACCCGGAGCGGCCAGCTCACCGAGGCCCACGACAGCCTGGCCGCGGCCCTGGAGGTCTTCCGCGACAGCCGGCAGCGGCTGTGGGAGGGCATGACGCTGTTCCGCATGGCCGAGGTGGACGTGGCGGGACGCCGGTACGCGCAGGCGGCCGCCGACGCCGAGACGGCGCTGACGGTTCTGCGCGGCATCGGAGGCGAGTGGCGCCGGGGCAACGTCCTCACCGTCCTGGGCCACGCCCTCACCGGGCTCGGCCAGTTGGGCAGGGCCGAGGTGTGCTGGCGGGACGCCCTGGCCATCTACGAGGAGCTGGACTCCCCCGAGGCCGCGGAGGTCCGGTCCCTGCTCGCCCCGGCCGCGGCCGCCTGAACCGCCCGGCCGGTCCCCCGGACTGGGCGTTCATCGTTCGTTTATCGCCGACGGCCATGCTTCCCCTATCGATCCGTCGCGTCGGGGGGCAGACGGGTCGCCGAGAAGGCCGTCGCACCGACGCACTAGGGTGAGCGGCCCTGCAGGGGGACCCGTCCGGCCGTTCACGGGGGAACGGTCGGACGGGTCTCGACGACCCATCTGTCCCGAGTAGAACCACAGGAGGTTGCGATGAGCGACGAGCCGATCGTCAAGCCGACGGACATCGAGACCAAGAACATCCACGTCACCGGCGGAGAGGCCGAGGACGCGATAGCCGAGAAGATCGGCATCAAGAACATCCACGTCACCGGCGGCGAGGCCGACGGTGAGACCCCGGTCGCCGCTCCGCTCGGCAACATCCACGTGACCACCGAGCCGGCCAACTGAGCCATTCCCGACGGGGAACGGCCGCGGCGGCGACTTCGGGGGAGCTGCCGGGGCCGGCAAGGGAGGTCCGGTCGACGGGGGAGCACACGGGCTCGGGGGACACCTGGCGGAACCAGGGGGGATCCGTCAGGACAGGACCCGTGCGCAACGCGATCGGACCGCCACGAACGGAGGGGCCGGGCAGCTGCCCGGCCCCTCCGGTGTGTGCACGGCCCCGCGGGGCCCGCCGTGTCGCGCCCGGTTCTCAGCGGGCGTACGAGCCGAGGCCGATCAGGCAGTAGACGTACTGGCTGACGACCGCGCCGTTCATCGTGTAGCGGTGCGAGAAGGCGTACTGGGTCCTGGGGTTGGTGTTGCAGCGGTTCATGTCGGAGGTGAACGGGAACGTCTGGATCACCTTGTAGTGCGCGTCGGACGCCGAGCACGGGACCTCGTCGACACCGCTGACGGACTGCGCGGTCGTCGAGTCCGGGAGCGAGCCGTTGAGGCAGGTGCCCTTCTCGTACGGGTCGGGCTCCTCCTCCGTCGGGGTGGCACCGGCGCCGGGCGTGCCGTCCACGTCGAAGGTGGGCGGGGGCGGGTAGGAGAACGTCGGGATCGGGCCGGGGCCCGTCGAACCGGGCCGGTCGTCCTTGTCGTCGCTCAGGACGTACGAGCCGCCGATGATCGCGCCGATCACGGCGAGCGGGATCAGGCAGCCGAGGACGCCGCCGTTCTTCCGGCCGTTCGCGACGGTGATGCGCAGGTACACCGTGCCCTCGCCCAGCCGGGCGGCGACGAGTTCGCCGTGGCGGCAGGGGCGGATGCTGAGGTGGGCGGGGCCGGTCGGCAGCGTGACGGTGATGATCACGCCCTGGGCCGCCTGCTGCGGGGTCAGGGTGAGAGGGATCTCGGAAGGCGCTGGCGAGGACACGGGCTGCTCCAGGGGAGGTGGACTGCGGTTCGCCGAGGACTGCCCCTATGACGTGTACACGGCGTCGAACGGTTGCGCTCCCTGCGAGGGCGCACGCGCTCAGGCGGCGCCCGCGCACCTCGCCCTCAGCTCCCCCTTCACCACCTTCCCGCTCGCGTTCCTGGGCAGCTCCGTCACGAACTCGACCTCCCTCGGCACCTTGAAGTTCGCCATCTCCCGCCGCGACCAGGCGATCAGGTCGTCCGCCGTGACCCTCGCGCCCGGCCTCCGGACCGCGAACGCCTTGCCCACCTCCCCCAGCCTCGGGTCCGGGACGCCGATGACGGCGACGTCCGCGATGTCCGGGTGGAGGCCGAGCAGCTGCTCGATCTCGGCCGGGTAGGCGTTGAAGCCGCCCACGATGAACATGTCCTTGAGGCGGTCGGTGATGCGGAGGTTGCCCTCCTCGTCGAGGACGCCGATGTCTCCCGTGTGGAGCCAGCCGTCCTCGTCGATCGCCGCCGCCGTCTCCGCCTCGTCCTCGAAGTAGCCGGTCATCACGTGGTGGCCGCGGACCAGCACCTCGCCCGTCGGCGAGACGCGGACCTCCGTGCCGGGGATGGCGCGGCCCGAGGTGGTGGCCACCGTCCCGGCAGGGTCCTCGCGGCGGCACATGGTGACGATGCCGCTCGCCTCGGAGAGGCCGTACGCCGTGAGGACCGTGCCGACGCCCAGGTCGGAGCGGAGGCGCTCCACCAGGCGGAGGGGGACGACCGCCGCGCCCGTGACGACGAGGCGGAGGGTGGAGAGGTCGTGGCTCCCGCGCGCCGGGTGGTCCAGGAGGGACTGGTGGAGGGTGGGCGGGCCGGGGAGGACGGTGATGCGTTCGGCGGCGATGTTGGCGAGGACGGTGTCGACCGTGAAGACCGGCTGCGGGACGATCACCGCGCCCCGCATCAGGCAGGCGAGGATCCCCGCCTTGTAGCCGAAGGTGTGGAAGAAGGGGTTGACCACGAGATAGCGGTCGCCCTCGCGCAGGCCCGCGAGTTCGGACCAGATCGCGTAGCAGCGCAGGCTCTGGGCGTGGCTGATGACGGCGCCCTTGGGCCGGCCGGTGGTACCGGAGGTGTAGATGATGTCCGAGGGGCCCGCGGGGTCGATGGCGGCGGCCCGCGCGTGGACCTGGGCCGCCGGGACGGCGTCCCCCTCCGCCAGGAACTCCTTCCAGGTCGTCCACTCCTCGGGCGCGGTGTCGCCGAGGACCACGACCCGCTCCAGGTCCGGGAGGGCGACGCCGGAGCGGCGCAGGGAGGCCACGTACGAGGTGCCGAGGAAGGTGCCGGTGACGAAGAGCAGCCGGGCGCGGGAGCGCTGGAGGACGTACGCCGCCTCGGTGCCCTTGAAGCGGGTGTTCAGGGGGACGAGGACGGCGCCGGCGGTGACGGCGCCGAGCGCGGAGACGATCCAGTCGAGGGTGTTGGGGGCCCAGATCGCGACCCGGTCCCCCACCCGTATGCCGGTGGCGAGGCAGGCGGCCGCGGCCCGTTCCACGCGTTCACCGAGTTCGGCGTAGCCGACGCGGTTGCGGCCGTCGACGACGGCCTCCCGCGCGCCGTACCGCTCGGCGGCCGCTCGGACGAGACCGGGGATCGTGCCCCACTCCAGGTCGCCGCGCATGTTCATACCCAACCTCCTGTAGCTGACTATCCGTCAGATTAGTTGTAGCCTGACGCGCTGTCAGCAGTGCTGCCCCATGAGGAGGTTCGGTGCTCAAGGACGCCACGGCCATCGTCGGCATAGGTCAGACACCCTTCGCGAAACAGCTCCCCGAGACGGAGAGGACACTCGCCTGCCGAGCGATCCTCGCCGCCCTCGACGACGCCGGCATCGAACCCTCCGAGGTCGACGGCTTCGCCTCGTACACGATGGAGGAGACCGACGAGGTCGAGGTCGCCAAGGCCATCGGCGCCGGCGACGTCACCTTCTTCTCCAAGGTCGGCTACGGCGGCGGCGGCTCCTGCGCCACCGTCGGCCATCTCGCCGCCGCCGTCGCCACCGGACAGGCGAGCGTCGGCGTCGCCTGGCGGTCCCGGAAGCGGGGCAGCGGCCCCCGCCCCTGGAAGAACACCGCCGTGCAGCTGCCCACCCCCGGCCAGTGGACCCGCCCCTTCGGCCTGCTCCGCCCCGCCGACGAGATCGGCATGCTCGCCCGCCGCTACATGCACGAGTACGGCGCCACCCGCGACCACCTCTTCAACGTGGCCCTGGCCTGCCGCAACCGCGCCAACCAGAACCCCGCCGCGATCATGTACGAGCGCCCGCTGACCCGCGAGATGTACATGACCTCCCGCTGGATCAGCGAACCCCTCTGCCTCTTCGACAACTGCCTGGAGACCGACGGGGCGCTGGCCTGCGTCATCGTCTCCGCCGAGCGGGCCCGCGACTGCCGCCAGAAGCCCGTGTACGTCCACTCGACCGCCCAGGGCCTGCCCGCCCAGCACCACGGCATGGTCAACTACTGGAACGACGACCCGCTCTCGGGACCCGCCTGGACCGCCGCCCGCCACCTCTGGAAGCAGGCCGACTTCGGCCCCCAGGACGTCGACGTCGCCCAGATCTACGACGCCTTCACCCCGCTCGTCCCGCTCTCCCTGGAGGGCTACGGCTTCTGCGGCCGCGGCGAGGGCGCCGCCTTCACGGAGGGGGGCGCGCTGGAGATCGGCGGCCGGCTGCCCCTCAACACCGGCGGCGGAGGACTCAGCGAGGCGTACGTCCACGGCTTCAACCTCATCAACGAGGGCGTGAAGCAACTCCGCGGCACCTCCACCGCCCAGGTCCCCGACGCCGCCACCTGCCTCGTCACGGCGGGCGAGGGCGTCCCCACCTCCGCCGTCCTGCTGCGCACCTGAGGAGCTGATCCACATGCTGACCCCCGTCACCGACGAGGACGGCGCCCCCTTCTGGGAGTACGCCGCCCAGGGCGAACTGCGCGTCCAGAGCTGCGCCGACTGCGGCGAGCTGCGCTTCCCGCCCCGCCCCTGCTGCCCGCACTGCCAGTCGTTCGCGAGCGAGTGGCGCCCGATGTCCGGCCGCGGCCGGATCTGGTCGTACGTCCTCCCCCACCCGCCCCTCCTGCCCGAGTACGCCGCCCAGGCCCCGTACAACGCGGTGATCGTCGAACTGGCCGACGCCCCCCGCATCCGCCTCGTCGGCAACGTGGTCGCCGCCCCGGACGCGCCGCTTAACTCGGTCGACCCGAGTCGGCTCCGGATCGGCGCCCCGGTGCGGGTGGCCTTCGCCGAGGTCGACGGCGTCGTCGTGCCGCGCTGGCTCCTGGAGCGCGGATGAGCATCCGGGTCGAGCGGGACGAGGAGTCCGGGGTCGCCGTCGTCACCCTCGACCGGGCCGAGAAGCACAACGCGATCACCCTGGACATGGCCCGTGAGCTGGGCGCGGTCTGGCGGGGGTTCCGGTACGAGGACGAGATCCGCGCG
Source organism: Streptomyces sp. NPDC029956 (assembly GCF_055574655.1). NCBI lineage: Bacteria > Bacillati > Actinomycetota > Actinomycetes > Kitasatosporales > Streptomycetaceae > Streptomyces > Streptomyces sp. NPDC029956. Next base: position 43,439 of record NZ_JBVHZJ010000056.1, read on the forward strand.
ATCGTCGTCACCGGGGCGGGCGGGCGGGCCTTCTGCACCGGCATCGACCGGGCCGCCGTCGGGAACGTGCCGCAGCCCTCGTCCCCGTACACGATCGACGACCCGCTCCTCACGATCGGCCCCAAGGCGAACGACCTGTGGAAGCCGGTCGTCTCCGCCGTCGAGGGGATGGCCTGCGGCGGGGCGTTCTACCTGCTCGGCGAGTCGGAGTTCCTGGTCGCGGGCGAGGACGCCGCCTTCTTCGACCCGCACACCACCTACGGCATGGTCAGCGCCTTCGAGACCGTCCACATGGCCCTGCGGATGCCGTACGGGGAGATCGCCCGGATGGCCCTCATGGGCAGCGCCGAACGGATCTCGGCCCGGCGGGCGTACGAGACGGGCCTCGTCTCCGAGCTGACCCCGCCCGGCGGCGCGCTGGCCGCCGCGTGCGAGGCGGCCGCCGTCATCGCGGCCCACCCGACGGAGGCGGTGCAGGGGACGGTCCGGGCACTGTGGTCGGTGAAGGAGGCCGCCCGGGCCCAGGCACTGGCGCACGCGCCGCACCTGGTCGCCCTGGGCAACCTCACGGCGGACCGCCAAGCGGAGCTGTTCGGGAGGAGAGCGGCCGGATTCCGGCTGCGCTGAGGCGGTCCGGCTACCGCTCGGTCACGTCACCGATCGTGCAGCTCTTCACCCGTTCGACGTCCTTGGGGTCGTGTACGTAGGCCTCGAACTCCTTCTCGGCGCCGTTGACGGTGACCTCGACGATGTCCATGTCCACCGTCGCGCCCTTGGCGTCCTTGAACTTCACGGTGACCACGAACGTCCCCCGGACCTGCAGGTCGTTCGGGGTGATCTTCAAAGTCGCGGTCGTGTCGGCGGCGCGGGCCGGCTTGCCCTTGCGCTTCTTCGCGGCGGGCTTCACACAGTCGACGACCACGACCTCGGCCCGCGCCGCGGAGACCGGCGTCGGCGTCGGCGTCGGGGCCGTCGTGTACGAGCCGGAGCCGGAGCTCGAACCGTAGTCCGAACCGGAGTCGGAGTCGCCCTCGTAGTCGTCGTTGCTCTTCTTGGAACTGGAGCAGCCTCCGCCGTCGGAGTCTCCGTCACGGCTCTTGCCGCTCTTGCTCTTCCCGCTGCCGCCACCGCTGCTACTGCTGCCGTGGCCGGTGTGGAAACCGGTCAGCGCCAGCACCACCACCGTGAGTGTCGCCGCGAGCTTCAGGCGTGTGCGTACCATCGCCGCTCCCCCGTCTCCCTGTCGTGTCCGCGCCACTTTAGCGACGCCCCCTGGCCGCATGGCGGGCCCCCCGCTGCGGGCGTAGCGTCGGGAGCGAGAGCCGGACCGCCAAGGAGGCCGCATCGATGATCCGCAATGTCGCCGGCTCGGTGCTGGCTCTCGTCGGAGCGACGGCCGCCGTCTGGAGCCCCTTCCGTGCCTGGTACGACGGCCGTCACGGACGCGACTACGCGATCGACGAGCTGTTCACCGGCATCACCGACGCCAAGGGCGAGCTGCTCGGCTCGATGCTCGCGCCGTTCCTCTTCGCCGCCCTCCTGACCCTCGTCGGAGTGGTGCTGCGCTCCCGGCTGCTCGTCGCGTTCGCCGGGCTCGTCGTCCTCGGCTTCACCGTCCTGTGGATGGTGCGGGTGGGACAGGCGGAGGGCAGCCTCACGATCGGCGGCGACGGTACGGGGCTCGGCGACGGGGTCGCGAACGCCTTCGGCGGCGGGATCCTGCTGCTGCTCGGCGCGCTCGTCATGTCGGGCAGGTCCCGGCCGCCGCACCACGTGGACCGGCAGCCGCGGCCCACCCGTCCCACGCTCGACGGGCCGCCCCCGGAGGACCCGTCCACCCTGGAGGAGCCGCGCGCGCACCCGCAGGCCTCGGCGCCGTACGCGGCGACCCAGACCTTCGACGTACCGACCTGGGACCCGGAGCAGGAACGGCGGAACCCGCCACCGAAGAGCTGAAGCGCTTCGGGGCGGGTCCCTCCCGTCCGTACGTCGTACGCCGCCCTGCCGACCCGGCGGCGCACGTCCTGCCGGCCCGCGTACGCCCTGTCGCCCGGGCTACCGCGCGGCGGCCCCGCGGCCCGTGGCCGTGCCCTTGGCCGCGTCGAGCGCGTACACGCAGCGGTCCTTGCTGCAGGCGTACACGACCCCGTTCCTCACCACCGGCGAGCCGGTGATCTCACCGCCGGTCGCGAGCTTCCAGCGGAGCTGCCCGCCGGTCGCGTCCAGCGTGTAGAGGACGTGGTCGGCCGAGCCGAAGTGCACCCGGCCGTCGGCGACGACCGGGGAGCCCACCAGCTCACCGCCCGCCGCGAACCGCCACCGGGGCGTGCCGGTGACCGCGTCGAGCGTGTACAGCGCGCTGCCGCTGCCGACGTGGACGTTGCCGTCGGCGACGAGGACCGGCTCGGTCGACTGGCGCGGCTCGGTCGCGATGCGCCAGCGGTCCTGACCGGTGGTGGCGTCGAGCGCGTACACCGTGCCGAGGTGGTCGGAGAGGTACACCCCGCCGCCCGTGACCGCCGGGCCCGGCGCGAACGCCGGCGGAGAGGTGAAGACCGCCGGTGCCTCGAAGTGCCACCGGACGTGACCCGCGGCGATGTCGATCGACAGGACCCGGGTCCCGGCGGAGACGTACACGCAGCCGTCCTCGGCCGGAGCGACCCGGACGGGCACGTTGGCACAGGAGGCGGCGTCGCCGATCGGGTACGACCAGCGCTCCACGCCGGTGCGGGCGTCGAGGGCCTGGAGCCGGGCCTCCCGCCACACGTACACGGTGTCACCGTGCACGGCGGGCCCCGCCTCCGGGGTCTCGAAGTCGGTCTGGGCGCCGGTGATCTCCCACAGCCTGGCGCCGTTGGAGGCCTCCCAGCCCTGCACGCCGCCGCCGCGCGTGCCGGTGACGACGGTGCCCCGGTCGACCTGGAGCGAGTACACCCAGGCGTCCGTGTGCAGCCGCCAGCGCTCGGTTCCGTCGGCCGCGTCGAGGGCGTAGAGCGTGGGCCCGTCGGAGGCGTGGATACGGCCCGCGGCGACGGCCATGGACCAGGCCACGTCCCGGGTCTTGAACTGGCGCCGACCGCTGCCGGTGTCCAGGGCGTGTACCTCGAAAGAGGTCACGTACAACAGGTCGCCGTCCACGACCGGGGTGCCCCAGACGTCGTTCGACATCCGGAAGCGCCACGGGCGCCAGGGGCCGGGTTCGGCCGGCGCGGTCTGGTCGGAGCCCTGCGGCGGCACGTTGACCGGGCGGGAGCCGGGCGGCGGGCCGGGCTCCCCGGCGTACGAACCGTGGTCCGCACCGTGCGGGCCGCCGCCGGGCGGACGGATCCAGCCGGTCGCCGGGCCCGCGTCGGCGCTCCGGCCGACGGCGAGCGCCGCACGCGTGTCGGCGACCCGGGGGCCGGGGCCGATCGGGACGGTCGCGCCCCCGAGGCGTACGGGACCGCCCGAGCTCTCGGAGGGCCCCGCGTGCCGGCCGCCGCCGACGGGCGCGGGCTCGGCGTGCCGGCCCCCGCCCCCGACGGGTGCGGGGTCCGGGAAGCGCGGGTCGCCGCCCCGCTCGGCGGGCTGCCGGGGCGGGCGCGGCGGCATCGGCGGCGCGGTCGCCGCCGGAGCCGGGCGGCCGCCGCGGCGGGTCTCGATCATGTCGGTGGCGCTGCGCGGCAGCCAGGCCGAGGCCGTGCCGCTGTCGTCGCTGCCGGGACCGAAGAGATGCGGGGCGAGCTGGGCCTGGAGGTCGGCCGGCGTGGGCCGGCGGGTGACGTCCATCTGCATGCAGGAGTCGATGAGGGGCCGCAGCTCGTCGGGCAGGCCCTCCAGGTCGGGGCCCTCGCGCAGCAGCATGAAGACGGTCTCGACCGGGTTGGCGCCGTGGAACGGCGCGTGGCCGGTCGCGGCGAAGACCAGCATCGAGCCCAGCGAGAAGACATCGCTCGCGCCGGTGACGCTGCGCGAGTCGCGGGCCTGCTCGGGCGACATGTAGGCCGGGGTGCCGACGGCGACATTGGTCATGGTCAGGCGCGTGTTGGAGACGCCCGACGCGATGCCGAAGTCGATCACCCGGGGGCCGTCCTCGACGACGAGGACGTTGGAGGGCTTGAGGTCACGGTGGACCAGGCCCGCGCCGTGGATGGACTGCAGGGCCTCGGCGACGCCGGCTGCCAGCCAGCGCACGGCCTGGGCCGGGAGCGGTCCGCACTCGTTCACTATCTCTTCGAGCGAGGGCGCGGGGACGTACGCGGTCGCCAGCCAGGGCACGGCGGCCCGTGGGTCGGCGTCCACGACGGCGGCCGTGTAGAAGCCGGAGACCGCCCGCGCGGCCTCCACCTCACGGGTGAAGCGGACCCGGAACAGCTGGTCCTCAGCGAGCTCCGTGCGCACGGTCTTGATCGCCACGCGCCGGCCCGAGGCCGAGCGCGCGAGATAGACCAGGCCCATTCCGCCCGCGCCGAGCCGGCCCAGCACCTCGAAGGGCCCGATACGTCTCGGGTCGTGCTGCGTCAGCTGTTCCACTTGCCTGCCACCTCCCCGTACGGGCCATGAGGGTACGGCCCCGTGGCCCTGATTCTTCCTGTCCGAGGGCCCGGTTGCGAACCCGGGGGCGGATCGGGGTGTCTCAGGTCATATGGAAGCCATCCGGAAGGGAAGCCTCACACCGTGCCGGACGGCTCCGAGAGGACCGCGAACCGCGCGCCCTGGTTGTCGTGGACGACGGCGATGCGGCCGTGCGGGGTGTCGAAGGCGGGGGTGGCGACCCGGCCGCCGAGCCGGACGGTGGTCGCGCAGGCCTCGTCGCAGTCGGGGACTGCGAAGTAGACGAGGACGTGTCCCGGCATCTCGGCGGGGAAGTCGTCGCTGATGACGGCGCGTCCGCCGAAGGCGCTGTCGTCGCCGGTCCGGGAGCCGGGGGGCGACCAGACGCGGTAGTCGAAGTCGGCCTCCCTGCCCTCCTCGTCGGCGTCGGCCTGGCGGCCGAGGTAGCCGAAGACGGTGGCGTAGAAGGTGTCGACGGCGTCGGGGCGGCGCGTGTACACCTCCATCCAGCAGAAGGAGCCCGGTTCGTTGATCACCTCGAAGCCGTTGTCGTCGCCGGACTGGCGGAGGCCGAAGACGGCGCCGCCGGGGTCGGCGGCGAGCGCGAGGACGCCGAAGGGGCCGACGGGGTAGGGCTCCATGACCATCTGGCCGCCGGCGGCCTTGATCCGGGTGGCGAGGGTGCCGGCGTTCTCGGTGGCGAGGTAGACGGTCCAGGTGGTGGGCATGCGGCCGTCGCGCTTGGGGAGCAGGCCGGCGACGCGGCGCCCGTCGAGGAGGGCCTCGTCGTGGTCGGGGTCGAAGGTCCAGCCGAAGAGCTCGCCGTAGAAGCGCTTGCCCGCCTCGAGGTCGGGGAGCTGTGCGTCCACCCAGCAGGGGGTGCCCTCAGTACGTACGGCCATGTCCACACGCTAGGTCGGCGGAAACCGTCCCGCAGCGTCCCGCACCGCCCCGACATGCGAACAAAGTGGCGATTTATCGTCCCAGAACCCTTGGGGCGCTTGAGTTGTCCACCGAAGTTGTCCACAGGCTGTTCATAAGCCTATTCGGGTACGGGAATCCCGCCGCCGGGACGCGAAGACCCCGCCGACCGTCTGCCCACCCGTCACGAGTGGCGCGATCCCGCCCCTCCCCCGCACCGCCCCGCCCACGGAGACACGCGTGCCGACCTCGGAGAACACGAGTGGCAGAGGGGTGCACCCCATTTGCAGTCGGCCGAATCGCGCGCCGACACCCCCTCGGTAAGCTGACGGCATGACAGGACAAGTACGCACCGTCGACGGCCGCGTGGCCGGACGACGCGGCCAGGCGACGCGGCAGAAGCTGCTCGACTGCCTCGGTGAGATGCTCAGCTCCTCGCCCTACCGGGACGTCAAGGTCATCGATGTGGCCCGGAAGGCGGGTACTTCACCCGCGACGTTCTATCAGTACTTCCCGGACGTCGAGGGAGCGGTTCTCGAGATCGCGGAGGAAATGGCCAAGGAGGGCGCCGGGTTGACCGAGCTGGTCTCCGGCCGCTCCTGGGTCGGCAAGGCCGGCTGGCAGACCTCCGAAGAACTCGTCGAAGGCTTCCTGGACTTCTGGCGGAAGCACGACGCCATCCTCCGGGTGGTGGACCTCGGCGCCGCGGAGGGCGACAAGCGGTTCTACAAGATCCGCATGAAGATCCTGAACTCGGTCACCAACTCCCTCACGGACGCGGTGAAGGAGCTCCAGGCCAAGGGCAAGGTCGACAAGGAGGTCAGCCCCGCCGCCATGGCCGGCTCGCTCGTGGCGATGCTGGCCGCGGTCGCCGGCCATCAGAAGGGCTTCACGACCTGGGGCGTGAAGCAGGCCGAACTCAAGCCCAACCTCGCTCTGTTGGTGCATCTGGGCATCACCGGCAAGAAGCCGACCAGATAGCCCCGCCCACTCCTCCACCCGTCCTGTCGTCGACGCCGACGGCGGCCCGCCCCACGGACCGCCGTCGGCGTCGCCGTGTCCGGGCGGGCTCCGCGGCGCCGCCGCACAGGCCGCGACCGGCGCCGACCGCGACGTCTCATCGCCTGCTCAGCCGGAAGAGCCTGATCTCGCGCTCGATCCGCGCCTGGTACGTGGCGTACGGCGGCCAGAACACGAGCGCCGCCCGCCACGCCTCCGCACGCTCCTCCCCGGCGAGCAGCCGCGCCCGCACGGGGACGTCCTCGCCCTTCCAGTTCACCTCGACGTCCGGATGGGCGAGCAGGTTCGCCGTCCACGCCGGGTGCCCGGGGCGGCCGAAGTTGGAGCCGATCAGCAGCCAGCCGCCGTCCGGCTCCGGCATGCAGGCGAGCGGGGTGACCCGGGGCAGGCCGCTCCTCGCGCCCCGGGCGGTGAGCACCACACCGGGCAGCATCTGGGCGCTGAGCAGCACCTTTCCCCTGGTCAGCCGGTGCACGGCCTTGTCCATGGCGGGCACGACGTGCGGGCCGATCCGGGCGAAGGTCCTGGTCGAGGACATCTTCTGCATGAGCGTGCGTCCGACGGGCATCTACGCCGCCACCTCTCCGAAGAGTCCGGTCCGTTCCGCCGCCCGTGCGCGCAGCCGCCGCACGGGCCCGAAGAGCAGTTCGTCGGAGGCGGCCCGCTTGAAGTAGAGGTGCGCCTCGTGTTCCCAGGTGAAGCCGATGCCGCCGTGGAGCTGGATGGACTCGCCCGCGGTGGCGCGGAGCGCCTCCAGGGCGTGGGCGAGCGCGAGCGGCCCGCTGTCGGGTCCGGGTGCGGGCTCCCCGGCCGCGCAGGAGGTGAGGGAGCCCGCGGCCTCGACCTGGACGTACAGGTCGGCGAGGCGGTGCTTGACCGCCTGGAAGGAGCCGACGGGCCGGCCGAACTGTTCGCGCGCGCCGACGTGGGCGACGGTCCGGTCGAGCGCCTCCCGGGCCGCGCCGACGGCCTCGGCGGCCAGCATGACGGCGGCGGTGCGGCCGGTGACGGCGAGCACGCCGAGGACGTCGGCGGGTTCCTCGCCGAGGAGTTCGGCCTCGGTGTCCCGGAACTGGACGGTGGCCTGGGTCCTGGTGGCGTCCAGGGTGGTCTGCCGGGTGCGGACCAGCCCGCCGGGTTCCGGGGACCCTGCCCGTACGAGGAAGAGCAGGGTGCGGCTGCGGGCGAAGCCGCCGGTGTGGGCGGCGACGAGCAGCAGTCCGGCGCTGTGTCCGTCGAGGACCTGGGCGGCCTCGCCGTACAGCCGCCAGCCTCCGTCGACGGCGCGGGCCTGGACGCCGCCCGCACGGCCGCCGCCGGACCAGTCCTCGGCGGTGTTGTCGCCGGTGAGGCCGAGGGCCAGCGCGAGCGAGCCGCCGGGGACGGCGAGGGCGCAGGTCAGAGTGCCGTCGGCGAGCGCGGGGAGGAGTCCGGCGCGCTGCTCGGGGGTGCCGAGGGCGGCGAGGAGCGGGGCGGCGAGGACGCTGGTCGCGAGGAGCGGGGAGGGGGCGAGGGCGCGGCCTGCCTCCTCGCAGGCGAGGGCGAGTTCGGCGGGCCCGCAGCCGACGCCTCCGTACTCCTCGGGGAGGGCGAGCCCGGCGACGCCGAGGGTGCCGGACATCCGGGCCCAGAGGTCGGGGTCGTAGCCCTGGGGGGTGGCGGCGGCCGCGCGGTTCTCCTGCGGTCCGGCCCGTTCGGTGAGCAGGTCGCGCAGGGTGCGGCGGATCTCCTGCTGCTCCTCGGTGAGCGGGACGGCGAGCGAGGCGTCCATGAGGCTCCCTCCGTTTCTGACGGTGCGTCATGCTAGGCCTGCGCCGGTCCGGTTGCCAGAGTCGCGCCGGTTCCGTTCACATGAATCTGATGTACCGTCAGATTCATGCCGACCACCGTGCCGACCGACGCGCCCGCCACCGTGCCGACCACCGCCGGCGCCACCGCACGCACCATCGTCCGCCGCCCCCGCCGCGTCGCCGTCGCCGGCGTCGCCCTCGCCGACTGCGGCCGGGTCGACGAGGCCACGCCCTACGCCCTGCACGCCCAGGCCGCCCGGCGCGCGCTCGCGGACAGCGGCCTGGACCGCTCACTGATCGACGGCCTCGCCTCGGCGGGCCTCGGCACCCTCGCCCCGGTCGAGGTCGCCGAGTACCTCGGGCTCCGGCCCCGCTGGGTGGACTCGACCGCCGTCGGCGGAGCCACCTGGGAGGTCATGGCCGCGCACGCCGCCGACGCGATCGCCGCCGGCCACGCGAACGCGGTCCTCCTCGTGTACGGCTCCACCGCGCGCGCCGACATCCGCGCCCGGCGGCGCACCGCGAACCTGTCGTTCGGCGCGCGCGGCCCGCTCCAGTTCGAGGTGCCGTACGGACACACCCTGATCGCCAAGTACGCGATGGCCGCCCGCCGCCACATGCACGAGTACGGGACGACCCTGGAGCAGCTCGCCGAGGTGGCCGTCCGGGCGCGGGCGAACGCGGCGCTCAACCCCGAGGCGATGTTCCGCGACCCGATCACGGTCGACGACGTCCTGGCCGGGCCGATGATCGCGGACCCGTTCACCAGACTGCACTGCTGTCTGCGCTCGGACGGCGGCTGCGCGGTGCTGCTGGTCGCCGAGGAGTACGTGCGGGACTGCCGCAAGGCCCCGGTCTGGGTGCTCGGCACGGGCGAGCACGTCTCCCACACCACGATGTCGGAGTGGGAGGACTTCACGGTCTCCCCGGCGGCCGTCAGCGGCCGGCTCGCCTTCGAGCGGGCGGGCGTGACCCCGGCGGACGTGGACCTCGCCGAGATCTACGACGCCTTCACCTACATGACCCTGGTGACCCTGGAGGACCTGGGGTTCTGCGCGAAGGGCGAGGGAGGGGCGTTCGTCCAGGAGAAGGACCGGCTGCCGGTGAACACGGACGGGGGCGGACTCTCGGCCTGCCATCCGGGGATGCGGGGGCTCTTCCTGCTGGTGGAGGCGGTACGGCAGCTGCGCGGGGAGGCGCCGGGCCTCCAGGTGCGACGCCCGGACGGGAGCCTGCCGGAGGTGGCGGTGGCGTCGGGCACGGGGGGCTGGTTCTGCTCGTCGGGGACGGTGGTCCTCGGCCGGGCGTGACCCCGGCCAGGAATCTATACAAGCGTCATAGACAAGCGTGTAGGACATCCGTATAGTCATGGCTGCGGGCAGGGGAACGGCCCGCAGCCGCCGACAAGGAGTCCTGCCGTGAACAGCACCGCTCGCACCGCCGCGAACACCGCCGCACACACCTCCGCGAAGACCGTCCTCATCTCGGGCGCCTCGGTCGCCGGCCCCGCCCTCGCCCTCTGGCTGCACCGCTACGGCTTCACCCCCACCGTCGTCGAGCGCGCCCCCGGACTCCGCACCGGCGGCTACAAGGTGGACATCCGCGGCACCGCGATCGAGGTCTGCCGCCGGATGGGGATCCTCGACGAGATCCGCGCCGAGTCCACCGACATGCGCGGTGGTTCCTACGTCGACGACCGCGGCCGCACCATCGGCGAACTGTCCGCCGACGTCTTCGGCGGACGCGTCGCGGAGGACGACGAGATCATGCGCGGCGAGCTGGCCCGCATCCTCCACGAGCGGACCCGCGACGACGTCGAGTACCTCTTCGGCGACTCCATCGCCACCCTCGACGAGGACGCCGACGGCGTCACCGTCACCTTCGAGAGCGGCACCGTCCGCCGCTTCGACCTGGTGGTCGGCGCCGACGGACTGCACTCCCACACCCGACGCCTGGTCTTCGGCGAGGAGAGCCGGTTCAAGCGCCACCTCGGCGCGTACGTCTCCATCTTCACCGCCCCCAACCACCTCGGCCTCGACCGCTGGGAGACGTACCACGCGCTGCCCGGGAAGCTGGTCTGCGTCTACAGCTCGGCCGGCGAGACCGACGCGAAGAACCTCTTCATCTTCTCGGCGCCCGAGGAACTCCCGTACCACCACCGGGACATCACCGCCCAGCGGCGCCACCTCGCCGAGTCCTTCGCCGGCGACGGCTGGGAGATCCCCCGGCTCCTCGGCCACGCCGCCGACGCCGACGACCTCTACTTCGACTCCATCTCCCTCATCGAGATGGACCGCTGGTCGAAGGGGCGCGTCGTCCTCCTCGGCGACGCCGCCCACTGCTCCTCCCCCGCCTCCGGCCAGGGCACCGGGCTCGCCCTCACCGGCGCGTACGTCCTGGCGGGCGAACTGGCCCGGGCCGGAGGCGACCACCGCGTCGCCTTCGAGCGCTACGAGGCGCACATGCGGCCCGGCGTGGAACGCAACCAGCGGATGGCGGAGGGCTTCGTCAAGGAGATGACCGTCGGCTCCAAGTGGAAGATCAAGCTGCGGATGCTCATGGTGCGGACCCTGCCGAAGACCCCGTGGAAGAACCTCATCGCCAAGAAGATCCGCGACGAGATCCAGGCGGCGGCGAACGCGGTCCCGCTGGTGGACTACCGGACACCCCTCACGAACGGCACCCGCGGCACCACCGCCGCGCGCTCTACCGTGGCCTCATGACCGACTTCCACCACGCCCTGCGCTCCCTGAAGGTCTGGGACACCGAGCTGCCCGCCTTCGACCCGGCGGGCGCCCCGCCCGAGCCGCTCCCCCTCTTCCACGACTGGTTCACGGCGGCGGTCGCGGCCGGCCAGACCGAGCCGCACACCCTCTCGCTGGCCACCGTGGACGAGGACGGCAGGCCCGACGTCCGTACGGTGATGCTGCACGACGCCGACGCCCGCGGCTGGCACTTCGCCTCCCACGCCACCAGCGCCAAGGGCCGCCAGCTCGCCGCCCGCCCCGAGGCGGCGCTCGGCTTCTACTGGCCGGTCCAGGGCCGCCAGGTCCGGATCCGGGGCCACGTCACCACCGGGACGCCGGAGGAGGCGTACGAGGACCTCCACGCCCGCTCCACCGGCGCCCTGGCCTCGGCCCTGGTCGGCCGGCAGAGCGAGCTCCTCGACTCCCCGGAGACCCTCGCGGAGGCGAGCGGGCGGGCCTGGAGCCGGGCGCAGGCCGAACCGGACGCCCCCGCCCCCACCTGGACGCTCTACGTCGTCGAGCCGGCCGAGGTCGAGTTCTTCCAGGGCGACGAACGGCGCCGCCACCTCCGCCTCCGCTACCGCCGCACGGACGAGGGCTGGACCCGCGAACTCCTCTGGCCGTAGGGGGCGTCCGGCGACCGGCCCCTAGTGACCTGGTTCGGAGATCCTGTCGCAGTAGCGGCAGATGCGGTCGAGGATCTGGTCGGCGGTCTTGGTCCATTTGAAGGGCCGGGCGTTG